>NZ_JBZEGV010000024.1:0-104103 GCF_058312955.1 Mesorhizobium sp. LEGMi-168a | reverse complement strand
GCACATGGCTTCAACTCGTTCGACGCCACCACGACGGCGCTGAAGCTTGCCGACTATGTCGTCACCGAAGCCGGCTTCGGCGCCGACCTCGGTGCCGAGAAGTTCTTCGACATCAAGTGCCGCAAGACGGGCCTGAAGCCGGCGGCGGCCGTCATCGTCGCCACCGTGCGCGCCATGAAGATGAACGGCGGCGTCAAGAAGGAAGACCTCGGCAAGGAAAACATCGAGGCGGTCAAGAAGGGCTGCCTCAACCTCGGCCGCCACATCGAGAATGTGCACCAGTTCGGCGTGCCGGTGGTGGTGGCGATCAACCACTTCACCACCGACACCGAGGCCGAGATCCAGGCGATGAAGGATTTCGTCGCCTCGATGGGTGCAGATGCAATCCTGTGCAAGCACTGGGCGCAAGGCTCTGCCGGCATCGAGGACCTGGCCCACAGGGTCGTCAAGCTTGCCGAATCGGGCGCCTCGCAGTTCTCGCCGCTCTACCCGGACGAGATGCCGCTGTTCGAGAAGGTCAACACCATCGTCAAGCGCATCTATCGCGGCGACGAGGCGATCGCCGACAAGTCGATCCGCGATCAGCTGCATGCCTGGGAGCAGGCCGGCTACGGCAACCTGCCGGTCTGCATGGCCAAGACCCAGTACTCCTTCTCGACCGACCCGAACCTGCGCGGCGCGCCGACCGGCCACACCGTGCCGGTGCGCGAGGTCAGGCTTGCGGCCGGCGCCGGCTTCGTCGTCATTATCTGCGGCGAGATCATGACCATGCCGGGCCTGCCCAAGGCGCCGTCCTCGGAAAAGATCTTCCTCAACGAGCAAGGCCAGATCGAGGGTCTGTTCTAGAAAAATCCGTACTCCCCAAGGCGCTGGACCACGGAGCGTCCCTCAAGTCTTGGCACGATGTGCCAAGACTTTTCTTTTTGAACCGTTGCCAGGATGTCCGCTCATTGCTTTGACGCAATTCCAGACTGAAACCGCTACGCACTTTTCCTGGAATTGCTCCAAGTCAAATCAACGCCGCTGCGCGATCAACGCGCAACGGCGAACAGCCTCGTCGAAATGGGTTTTGTCTCAGCCGAGATGCGGCTTCCGCAGGACTATGCGGCGTGAGCTAACGATGCCTGAACGCCATACTCAAGGGCGGCATCCTGGATCGTATGCCAAAGGCTGTCGGCGAAACTGGTGAAAACGAGGATGTGGAAGACGGCGTGCCCGTCCGCGCCATCAACCTCGCGCCAGATATTCGTCGCCGTGTGATCGATCGAGGTTGTCGCCGCAGCGCCCGGAGGAAACGCCCTGTCATCCAGGTCCAGCGAGCAAAACTTCGCCAGCGCCTGACGTGCGCGCGGTCCGCCAATCCGGATCAGGCAGCGCCCATCCGACTGGTCGGAGAGCGACGCGACGCCGGCAAAGGCATCTGACAGTTTGGAAAAGTGATCCTGCTCCGAACGTGCAGAAAAGGCGATGAACTGGTCTGGGCCTGACCAGATCAGGGTAGCATGCCGACCCGCCGCCGTGCCCGGAGTGCTCGGCGGCTCGACGCCAAACACCTTCTTGGCTGCCTTAACTGTCTCGACCACTTTGCCGCGCCGGGCCATGACCTGAACCAGGCTGATGTCGCGCACCTCTTCCAGCATCACGCCAACTTGCGTACCGGTCACGCCATGGTGACCGGGGACGAGCGCGCGCTCCAGCGGCGATTGGGTGTTCCAGGAAAAATCAGCCACGCTGGCGCACTCCTTCGGGATCGTAGAAGACGGGGCTGCAGATCTCGGCCTCGTAGTCCTCGCTCCGCAGCGGGTCGTGGATGCCGACGATCTCTCCGGTTCGCTCGCGTCCGCGTTCGACCAGACCAAGGCCGATCCACTGGTCGAGCACCGGCGAGAAGCAGACCGATGTAACGTAGCCCTGGTCTGTTTGCGGACCCGGAATCGCCCCTTTGGGTATGACGTGGGCGCCGGAACGCAAGCGGCGCGCCCGGTCGACCGGCTTTATCCCGACGACGACCTGGCGGTTCGGGGCCGTCAATGCCTCGCGCCCAGCCATCACGCGACCGATGAAGTCCTTCTTCTTGGACATCATCTTGCCGAGACCGAGATCATCGGCCGTGGTTGTGCCATTGAGCTCGGGGCCGGCGACATGCCCCTTCTCGATACGCATGACGCCGAGCGCTTCGGTGCCGTAGGGCGTAACCCCGTAGGGCTTGCCAGCGATCATCAGGTTCTCGGCCATCGCCGCGCCGTAGCGGGCCGGAGCCGAAATCTCGAAGGCCATTTCGCCGGAGAACGAGATGCGGAACAGGCGAGCGGTCACGCCTCCGCGAAGCTTGACTTCGCGGACGCCCATGAACGGGAAGCCCTCGTTCGTCAGATCTTCCGACGGATCGACCAGGGCCTGCAGCAGTTTGCGCGTGTTTGGCCCGGCTATCGAGAACTGCGCCCACTGGTCGGTGGCGCTGGTCAGCTGCACGTCGAGTTCCGGGAACAGCACCTGCCGACAGAATTCGAGATGCTGCATTACCGGACCGGCCTTGGCCGTAGTCGTCGTCAGGAAATAGTGGTCTTCGGCCAGGCGCGAGGTCGTGCCGTCGTCCATGACGATGCCGTCTTCGCGCAGCATCAGGCCGTAGCGCGCCTTGCCCACTGCGAGCGAGGAGAAGGCGTTGATATAGACCCGATCGAGGAAGGCGCCGGCGTCCGCGCCGCGCACGTCGACCTTGCCGAGCGTGGAGACGTCGCAGAAGCCGACACCGTTGCGCACGGCTAGCACTTCGCGGGTCACCGATTCCAGCCAGTCCTTCTCGCCGGCGCGCGGATACCATTGCGCGCGTTTCCACAGCCCGGTGTCCACAAACACCGCGCCCTGTCTGGCGGCCCAATGATGCGAGGGCGTCAGCCGGGTGGCATGAAAATTCTCGTCGCGGTGATGACCGGCAAATGCCCCTATGGCGACGGGCGCGTATGGCGGACGGTAGATCGTCGTGCCGGTGTCGGGAATGGTGCGGCCGCTTGCTTCCGCCATGATGGCAAGGCCGTTGATATTGGACGTCTTGCCCTGGTCGGTCGCCATGCCGAGCGTGGTGTAACGCTTCAGGTGCTCGACGCTCTCAAAGCCTTCCCGCTGCGCCAAGGTCACATCGGATGCGGTGACGTCGTGCTGGAAATCGACGAACGCCTTGCCCTTGCCTTTGACATGCCAGAGCGGCGTTATGGAATAGGCCTCATCGTCGGCTTTCGATGCCTCTCCCGGCTTCCCGGCAGCGCCGCATTCGGCCGCCGCCTTGGCACCCGCGCTGTGCCCATCGCGGAGGCAGGCGCCGAGCGAGAGCTCACCATTGGCAGCACCGGCCGTGGCCATCCCCTTCGGCGCGTCGCCCGGCACGAAGGCCGCGATATCCTCGCGCCAGATCGGCTTGCCACGATGGAAGCAGGACAGACCGACATTCGGGTTCCACCCTCCCGAAACAGCAAGGCAGTCCGTATCGATACGCTGCGTTAGGCCATTCTTGTCGTTGCTCACGACGATGCTGCGCACACCGTCAACGCCGCCCTTGACGTCGGAGACGACCCCGGCGAGCACGCGCAGATCGTAAGTATCGACAAGCCTCTGGTATTGCACGGGCACCTCATGCCGAGGGTCGATTACCGCCACGACGTGGGCACCGGCCCGCTCGATGGTCTCGACCGTGCGCCAGCCATCGTCATTGTTGGTAAACAACGCCACACGCTTACCCGGCAGAGCCGCAAAACGGTTGACATAGGTGCGGACTGCGGATGCCATCATCACGCCTGGCCGATCATTGCCAGAAAAAACGATCGGCCGCTCAATCGCGCCGGCGGTCACCACCGAGCGCGTGGCAACGATGCGCCAAATCCGCTGCCGCACCTGATGACGATCGGGCATAGCGACGTCGTCGCTGACGCGCTCGAGCGCGGCGTAGGTGCCACTATCATAGACGCCGAACAGGGCAGTCCTGGTCATGATACGCACATTGGGCAAAGAAACGAGTTCGCGAGTCGCGCGACGCAGCCATTCTCTGGCATCCAGGCCATCGATCTCGCCGCCATCACTGAGCAGACGGCCACCGATCAGGGAATCTTCTTCAACGAGAATGACGCGCGACCCGGCCCGGCCGGCGGCAAGCGCCGCCGACAGGCCGGCGGGACCGGCACCGACCACGAGCACGTCGCAGTGAGCCCATGCCTTGTCGTAGTGGTCTGGGTCCGGCAATTCGGCGCTCTTGCCGAGGCCTGCAGCGCGGCGGATCATCGGCTCGTAGATCGCTTCCCAGAACCTCGCCGGCCACATGAAGGTCTTGTAGTAGAAGCCCGCGACGAAGATCGGGGCGAACAACTGGTTGATCGACATCAAGTCGCGACGCAGCGACGGCCAGCGGTTCTGGCTGTTTGCGATCAATCCGTCATAGAGTTCCTGTGTGGTCGCCCGCGTGTTGGGCTCGCGTCGGGCGCCGGTGCGCATCTCGACGAGCGCGCTCGGCTCCTCCGAGCCGGCGGTGACGATGCCGCGCGGGCGGTGATACTTGAACGACCGCCCCACGAGCTTGACGCCGTTGGCGACGAGCGCGGAAGCCAGCGTGTCCCCGGCAAACCCGGTCATGGTCTTGCCGTCGAATGAAAACTGGAGCGGCGACCGGCGGTCGATGATGCCGTCACTGGGCAGCCGGTGCGACTGGCTAGCGGGCTTAGCCCCTTTGCGGACGTTAGCCTCGATCGGCGTAGTCCTGGCGAGCGGCTCGGATTGCGAATAGCCAGACATGGTCATTCTCCTGCCCGCACCGCCGAGGCAGCACCCGCACCCGGAGCCGCCGTCACGGCAATGAATTCATGGGTGACGGTGTTGCGCTCGGCCACCAGCCAGGAGCGACAGCCGCCGCCGTGGTACCAGTATTCACGCATCACACCCGCTACGTTGTCGCGCAGGTAGACGTAGTCGTAGAAGGCATCCTCGATACGCTCGGGACTCTCCCCGCCATCGAATGCGAAGTTGGGCCGCTTGGGCGCGGCATCGCCAAGATAGGTGAACTCGCCGTTTTCGCGTTCGCCGCAGAAAGGACATGCAATACGCATTCCACCAGTCTCGCTTTCAGTGAAGGTTCGGCTGGGCGCCTTGGCCCTTTTCATCAATCATCGCGCCGCGGCGGAACCGGTCGAGCCGGAGCAGCGCGGCCTCCGGATGCGCCTCGTCGCGCGCCAGGAGGTGGGCGAAGACAAGACCCGATGCCGGTGTCGCCTTGAAGCCGCCGTAGCACCAGCCGGCGTTGAGATAGAGGCCGTCGACCGGGGTCTTGTCGATGATCGGCGAGCCGTCCATCGACATGTCCATGATGCCGCCCCATTGCCGCAGCATGCGCACGCGGCCGATCATCGGCATGATGGCCATGCCGCCCTCGCAGACATCCTCCATCACCGGCATGTTGCCGCGCTGGGCGTAGGAGTTGTAGCCGTCGAGATCGCCACCGAAGACCAGGCCGCCCTTGTCGGACTGGCTGACATAGAAGTGGCCGGCGCCGAAAGTGATGACACCCGGGATCAGGGGCTTGATCGCTTCGGAAACGAAGGCCTGCAGCACGTGGCTTTCGATCGGCAGGCGCAGTCCGGCCATCGCGGCGACGCGCGAGGAAGAACCAGCAACCGCCATGCCGACCTTGCCGGCGCCGATCCTGCCACGCGAGGTCTCGACCCCGGTCACTCTGCCGTTGGCGTCGCGCACAAAGCCGGTGACTTCGCAATTCTGGATGATGTCGACGCCGCCTTCATTGGCGGCACGCGCATAGCCCCAGACGACCGCGTCGTGGCGGGCGGTGCCGGCGCGGCGCTGCAAGAGACCGCCCATGATCGGGAAGCGGGCATTGTCATAGTTCAGGAACGGCAGCTGCTTGCGGATCTGCACCGTGTCGAGGAGCTCGGCGTCGATGCCGTTGATGCGCATCGTGTTGCCGCGCCGCGCAAAGGCGTCGCGCTGCGCATCGGAGTGATAGAGGTTGATGATGCCGCGCTGGCTGACCATCGTGTTGTAGTTGAGGTCCTGCTCCATACGCTCCCACAGCTTCATCGACAATTCGTAGAAGCCGGTGTTGCCGGGCAGGCCGTAGTTGGAGCGGATGATGGTGGTGTTGCGGCCGGCATTGCCGGAGCCGATCCAGCCCTTCTCCAGCACCGCGACGTTGCGGATCCCGTATTCGCGGGCGAGGAAATAGGCCGTCGCCAGTCCATGGCCGCCGCCGCCTATGATCACCACATCATATCGGCTTTTGGGCGCCGGATCGCGCCATGCCCGCGTCCAACCCTTGTGGCCGGACAATGCGGCGCGCGCCAGCGAGAAGATCGAGTATTTCATCGCGTCAAATTCCGCCCTTTAGTCTTGGAGCGACTTCGCAGGTCGTTTCGAAAATCGCTCCGCCGGGAGTAAGGGGCGAGCGGCGGAGCGATTTTCTACGCGGACTCAGACGTCCAACGTGTGGTCACGTTCCCATTGCGTGAAGTGAGAAGCGTAGGAGTTCCACTCCTGCGTCTTCAGCTTGACGTAGGCAGCGGAGAACTCCTCGCCCATGGCCGCTTTCAACTCGGCGTCGGCGTCATAGGCGCGAAGCGCATCGAGCAGGTTGAGCGGCAGCTTGGAACCGTGCGTGACGGTATGTCCGTCCTTGTACATGTCGATGTCGCTGCGCGGGCCTGGGTCGGCCTCGATGCGGATGCCGCTGAGACCAGCGGCGATGATGGCCGCCTGCATCAGGTAGGGATTGGCGGCACCATCAGGAAGGCGCAATTCGAAGCGCCCGGGTCCGGGCACGCGCACCATGTGGGTGCGGTTGTTGCCGGTCCAGGTCACCGTGTTCGGCGCCCAGGTTGCGCCCGAGATGGTACGCGGCGCATTGATACGCTTGTAGGAGTTCACCGTCGGATTGGTGATCGCGGCCAGTGCCGAGGCATGCTTCATGATGCCGCCGAGGAAGTGCCGGCCCTTTTCCGACAGACCCAACTCCATTTCCTTGTCCGCGAAAGCATTGGTCTTGCCGCCGAGATCCCATACCGAGATATGAGCATGGCAACCGCTGCCCGTGAGGCCCTGGAAGGGCTTCGGCATGAAGGTCGCTCGCAAGCCGTGCTTTTCGGCGATCGACCTGACCATGAATTTGAAGAAGGAGTGCTTGTCGGCTGTAGCCAGGACGTCGTCGAATTGCCAATTCATTTCGAACTGGCCGTTCGCGTCCTCATGGTCGTTCTGATAGGGCTGCCAGCCAAGATCGAGCATGGCATCGCAAATTTCGGCAATCACGTCATAGCGGCGCATCACCGCCTGCTGGTCGTAGCAGGATTTCGACGCCGTGTCGTACTCGTCGCTGATCTGCTTGCCGTCGGGTGTGACGAGGAAGAATTCCGGCTCGACCCCGGTCTTCACGCGCATGCCTTCCTTGGCGGCTTCGGCAACGAGCCGCTTCAGGGTGTTGCGCGGCGCCTGACCGACACCCTTGCCTTCCATCAGGCAATCGGAAGCAAGCCATGCGACTTCCGGCTTCCACGGCAGCTGGATCACCGAAGCCGGATCTGGCACCGCCAGCATGTCAGGGTGCGCCGGCGTGAGATCAAGCCAGGTTGCGAAGCCGGCAAAGCCGGCACCGTCCTTCTGCATGTCGGCGATCGCTTGCGCCGGCACCAGCTTGGCGCGCTGCCCGCCGAACAGGTCGGTGTAGGACACCATGAAGTACTTGACGTTGCGAGCCTTGGCGAACTCCTGGAGATCAATCCCCTCCGACTGATCGATTTTGGCATCAAAAGCCTTGTTCATTGTCTACTCCTCCCAATCTTCGGTTTTAGAAGCCACCCTGCCCCGGTACCCAGCCCGTCCCGGCGAGAGGCACACCGGCCATTGCCGCCGCTTCGATCGAAAGCGCGCAAAGATCTTCCGGCTCGAGATTGTGCACGTGATTTTTGCCGCATGCGCGCGCGATCGTCTGCGCCTCCAGCGTCATCACTTTCAGGTAGTTGGCGAGCCGCCGCCCGGCCAAGATCGGATCGACACGCTTCATCAGCTCGGGATCCTGCGTGGTGATGCCCGCGGGGTCCTTGCCTTCATGCCAGTCGTCATAGGCGCCGGCGGTGGCGCCGAGCTTTTGGTATTCTTCCTCCCAGTGCGGATCGTTGTCGCCGAGCGCGACAAGTGCGGCGGTGCCGATCGAGACCGCATCGGCGCCGAGCGCCAGCGCCTTCGCGACATCGGCGCCGTTGCGGATGCCGCCGGAGACGATGAGCTGCACCTTGCGGTGCATGCCGAGGTCCTGCAGCGCCTTCACGGCCGGCCTGATGCAGGCGAGCGTCGGCTGGCCGACATTCTCGATGAACACTTCCTGCGTGGCGGCGGTGCCACCCTGCATGCCGTCGACCACGACGACGTCGGCGCCGGCCTTCACGGCAAGCGCGGTGTCGTAATAGGGCCGCGCCCCGCCGACCTTGACGTAGATCGGCTTTTCCCAGTCGGTGATCTCGCGCAATTCGAGGATCTTGATCTCGAGATCGTCCGGTCCGGTCCAGTCGGGATGGCGCGAGGCCGAGCGCTGGTCGATGCCCTTGGGCAGCGTGCGCATCTCGGCGACGCGGTCGGAAATCTTCTGTCCAAGCAGCATGCCACCGCCGCCGGGCTTGGCGCCCTGGCCGACGACGACCTCGATGGCATCGGCCCGGCGCAGGTCGCGCGGGTTCATGCCGTAGCGCGAGGGCAGGTACTGATAGACCAGCGTCTTCGAATGACCGCGCTCTTCCTCGGTCATGCCGCCGTCGCCGGTGGTGGTCGAGGTGCCGGAGAGCGTCGCGCCTCGGCCGAGCGCTTCCTTGGCCGGACCGGAGAGCGAGCCAAAACTCATGCCGGCGATGGTGATCGGGATCTTGAGCTCGATCGGCTTCCTGGCATGGCGCGACCCCAGCACCACATTGGTGCCGCAACGCTCGCGATAGCCTTCGAGCGGATAGCGCGAGATCGAGGCGCCGAGAAACAAAAGGTCGTCGAAATGCGGAACCTTGCGCTTGGCGCCGGCGCCGCGGATGTCATAGATGCCGGTCGCTGCCGCGCGGCGGATTTCAGAAAGCGTATAGTCGTCGAAGGTCGCTGACTTGCGCGGCGTCGTTGGAGGATTGTGGTAGCTCATGGTCGTCCTCAGTATGCGTCGGCGTTGTCGATGTTGAAGTTGTACAGCGTACGGGCCGAGCCGTAGCGGGTGAACTCTTCCGGCTTGGCATCCTTGATACCGGCGCGGTCGAGCAGGTCCTGAAGCAGGGCGATATGCTCGGGGCGCATCTCCTTGGCGATGCAGTCGGCGCCCAGGCTCTTGACATTGCCGCGCACGAAGAGCCGCGCCTCGTAGATGGAATCGCCCAGCGCATCGCCGGCATCGCCCAGCACGACCAGATTGCCGGACTGCGCCATGAAGGCCGACATATGGCCGATATTGCCGTGCACGACGATGTCGATGCCCTTCATCGAGATGCCGCAGCGCGACGAGGCATTGCCCTCGATGACCAGCAGGCCGCCGCGGCCGGTGGCGCCGGCATACTGGCTGGCGTCGCCTTTGACCACGATCTGGCCCGACATCATATTCTCGCCGACGCCCGGGCCGGCCGAGCCATGCACGGTGATGGCGGCGCCGTCATTCATGCCGGCGCAGTAATAACCGACGCTGCCGCGCACATCGATGCTGACCCGCTGGTCGACGCCGACGGCGACCGAATGGCTGCCTCTTGGATGGAGCACTTCCCAGGCGGTCTCGTTGGAGCCGGGGCTGAGACTGTGCAGCGCCTGGTTCAACTCGCGCAGCGAATTTTCGCCTAGGTCGAAGACACGTCGCGCAAAGCTCACTTCACGCGATGGCGCCGTGGCAACATTCGAAATATTCATGATCCTCAGTGCTCCCAGAAATAGACGGTGGACGGCTCCGGTTCCCAAACCGTGGCTTCCTCAATGCCAGGCAGCTTGGCCAGCGCGCGATATTCCGAACCGAAGGCAACGTACTGGTCTGTTTCGGCCATCACGGCTGGCTTGCAGGCGATCGGGTCGCGCACCACGCCGAAGCCGTTCTTGGTGCCGACGACGAAGGTAAAGAAGCCGTCGAGGTCGTCGAGGCTACTCTGCAGCGCCTCGCCGAGATTCTGCCCGTGAGCGATCTTGGACGACAGGTAGGCAGCCGCGACTTCGGTGTCGTTTTCGGTCTCGAAGCGCATTCCGTCGCGGATAAGCTCGCGGCGAAGATTGTTATGGTTCGAGAGCGAGCCGTTATGCACCAAGCACTGGTCCGGGCCGGTCGAGAAGGGATGCGCGCCCAGCGTGGTGACTGCGGACTCGGTCGCCATGCGCGTATGACCGATGCCGTGGCTACCGCTCATCCTGGCCAGATCGAACCGCTTGACGACGTCGGCAGGCAGGCCGACTTCCTTGTAGATCTCGATCGCCTCGCCGACGCCCATGAGGCGCACGTCTGGGCGCAACTCGGCGATCGCAGCGCGGGCTTCCTCGATCTTGTCGGCGGGGACATCGAGGACGGCATGGGTCGACTTCACGATCGACGAGACCTTGGCCCCGATCTTCCTGCTGAGTTCGGCTTCGAGCCCTTCGAAATCAGCCTTGGGGGTTGATGACTGGATGGTGATCTTGCCGTGCCTGGCCGCGCCACCGTCATAGATAGCTATGCCGGCGCTGTCCGGCCCCCTGTCGGTCAACGACACCAGCATTTCCGACAGCAGCGCGCCTAACTTCGGTTCAAGCGATTTGTCTTTCAGGAACAGTCCAACGATCCCACACATCCCGTCACCTCCAGTGGTTGTTAGTTGACATGGAGGCTAGCAGGTTCCCTATCGCAATTCAACTGTCATGAATTTTTTTTTCCTCTAGAAAAACACGGGACCGTTGGAACCGGCTAAAGTTCCGAGGGCCTTGTTGAATGTCACCGGTCTGGGACGCGCGACGTCTGCCGCAAGGACAATGAGCGGCAAATGACGGCATGGTTGACGCGCGACGCCGCACACGCAAGCGGGCATGCGCAGCCCGCACGTTCGTAAAGGCCAGTGTTAGAATGAATGGCGAATTACGTCAGCCGTTTCCGCGCCCGTGGGGATAAGAGATGATTGACAAATATCGTATCGGCAAATGCGTCAATTCTTCGGGGCCGTGCGGGGCGTCGGCGTCGAAAAACAAACTATCACCTGGCGTCATCCGGTAAAGATTGCTGCTATGGCGGTAAACGACCTCGCCCTCCAGCATGTAGAGGAATTCCATGCCGTCGTGCTGGAACGTAGGGAAGACGTCGGAGTCTTCGGTCAGTGTGATGAGATAGGGTTCGACGACGACTCCGCTCGAATCCGAACCGATATGCCCTAGCAACGTATACTGGTGCCCGGCGCGCGTGCCGCGCCGTTCGACGTCCACGCCCGATCCCGCCTTGACGAAGACGGCCTTGCGTTCTTCCTCAAAACGGCGAAAAAATGCCGTCACCGGCACGCCGAGCGCGCGCGACAGCGCCTGCAACGTGGTCAATGACGGCGAGGTGATGCCATTCTCGATCTTGGACAGCATGCCGACCGAAAGACCCGTAGTGACAGCGAGATCGGCAACGGTGATGCCCAGTTTCTTGCGGAAGGCTCGAACCTCGTGGCCGATCGCAACCTCGAGCACGTTTTCGCGAGTGTCGCGGACAGCGTGGGGATCCTGACTGAGAGGCTTGCCGCGCGCCGATGGCGGCGGGCTGACGATGACCGGTCCCGCCATTTTGACCGGAGTAAGCACCTTTCCACCCTTCTTCACCGCCTTTACCGCCTGCATTTTACCCGCCTTAGCCGTCGCCATGTTTACTGCCGTTTGCTGATTCATTTTACCAACAGTAAATATTTTCAGCTGGAGATACAACGCAGGATAATTGACGAGAAGGAGCGGCGCCCGGGCGCCACCGACCCCTCATGTCTTGCCGTGATGAGGGCTCGGCGATGAAGGTATGGCCGCCTCCGATCGACAAAGATCAGTGCCTGCTTCATCTGATGTCATCTCATCGAGACATTCGAGCGGATCTCTCCCCCAAGGCCGCTTGGATCAACTCCGGAGATCTTCGATCCAAAATGAAGTCTGCTTTTGGGAGGTGGACCAGCCGCCTAGAGACGGCTGACCGGCCAAAGACGCCTCTCAGGGGAGAGGGGGCCCGCGTTCCGTGACACCGGCCCGCAACCTTCATAATATGATGGCCCGCGGCAACCGGAGAAGGGAATCTGTGCTCTCAAACCAGCATCGACTGCTGGGCGAAGATACCCGCCATCGCGCCGTGCGATGATGCCGTGGTGACCGAGGCCATGAGGGGGTTGGCGAGGTCGCCGGCGGCGTAGATGCCGGGCATGCTGGCTTCGCGGCGCTCGTCGACCTTGAGGGCGATGCCGAGGGGCGTATCCACCGTGGCGAGGCCCAGTGATTCATGCAGGCTTGCGGACGGCTTGTTGCGCGGATGGGCGAACAGGATGTCGACTGCGACATTGCGGCCGGTATCGAGATTGACGGTGGCGATATGGCCCCCGTGATGGGCGATCTCGACGATCCGGCCATCGACGACAGGTATGTTGCGGCGCGCCAGATCGGCCCGGATATCGGGTGGAATGTCGTGACCATCGGCGAAGAGCGTCAACGTGTCGGTCCAATCGTGGTACAGCCTGACATAATTGTGCGACTGCGGGCCGGACCAGACAAGGCCCCAATGCTGGCCGGCGACTTCAAAGCCGTCGCAATAGGGACAGGGCACGATGGACGTGCCCCAGCTTTCGGCAAAGCCCGGAGCATCAGGCATCTGGTCGGCGACGCCATAGCTCAGGATCAGGCGGCGCGCCCCAAGGTTTTCGCCATCGCCAGTGAGGACGGAGAAATCGTCGATGGCGCCGGAGACGCTGTCGGCCCGGGCACTGACCAGCCTGATCGTGGGATAACGCGCCAGCTGCTGCCGCGCCTCGGCCAGGATGTCCAGCGGTGGCTTGTGATCGTGACCGAGCAGGCCATGCGAGTGGCCGGCGAAGCGATTGCGCGGCAGGCCGGTATCGAGAACGGTGACCTTGCGGCGGGCACGGCCGAGCTGCAGGGCGGCGGCGAGACCGGCAAAGCTGCCGCCGATGATGATGACGTCATCCATGGTGATGGGCTCCGTGTTGTGGTTGGAGGAGGTTGGGTTGGGCCTGGCGCGCAACATCGTCCAGCGATACGCGCTCGAAACGGGCAGCGAGCAGGGCTTCGGCATCGGCGAGAAAGTCGCCCATCACTGTGTTGATCGGCCGGACGATGCCGCATTCGATATCGCCGAGCGGCCCGGATTTGGAGAACATGGTTGAAACCTACCCAATGGCTTGCACATTTTAGAAACTGTATGGTATCGTAATTCAAGAATTAGGATACTGTCAAGGACTGGAATTGTCGTGACCGAAAACAGCCAGGGCCGGCGCGGCCGGCCCGCCAACCAGGCGCTTGGCCAAACGATAGTCGACGCCGCATACGAACTCTTTGTGGAATTGGGTTTTCAAGCGACGACATTGGACAAGGTCGCCCAGCGGGCGAAGATATCCAAGCTCAGCATCTATCGGCACTTCGAGAACAAGGAGGCGCTGTTCAGCGCGGCCATCGCGGCCCGGTGCCATCAGTTTGCACCACAGGCCCTTTTTGAAGGCGTCGACGGTTCGGCCGAAGAGCAGCTCATGGCGGCGGGATCATCCCTGCTTCGCACGCTGTTGAGCCCGGACGTCCGCAGTGTCGAAGCCATGGTCATGGCCGACAAGACGAATCCAAAGTCGTTAAGCAAGCTCCATTACGAAGCCGGCCCCGCCCATGTCATCGCCCAAATCGAGGCCCTGTTGTGTCAGTTGCACGCGAAGGCGGTTCTGAACGTGCCCGATCCTCTCCGGTCCGCCCGCTTGTTTGCCGCGCTTTTCAAAGGATCCGATCTCCTGATTATCGCACGCTTCGATGAGGCGAGAGCAGAGGACGACAACGAAATCGAATCCTATTGCCGGTCGGCCGTCGCCATGTTCATCGCCGCGCACGGTGGCAACGACCACGCGGGCGGATAAGCATTTGATTGCTCCTGGCAGCTTGGCCGGGACCGTCGTCAAGGCGCTTCGTCATATTGGGCCGGCGCGCGCGGCCGAGCTTGCACAGATCGCGGCACCTCATCTCTCTCCCAACGATAAAAAGACGCTCGCATCTACCGCGGTCCAAGCTCCCGCCTGGATGCGGTCGACGCTTCTCTCCATTGCAGATCCGGCAGCAGTCGGGACAACATTTGATAGGTGATGCGACGGTGCCATCCGACGATATGCGATCGGGTCCGGAACATCGATCGGTACCGCAGCCAAAGCTGAAACTATGTATGTCGATAACTAAAGTACCATCAGCGCGGAAATGTTATGCTACGGGCACTTTTCGTTATATATTTCAAAGCATTGACACACAGAAAAGTACCGTCAAACCCTAAAAACGAATGACGGTACTTTTTAGAATGCTCTGTCGGATACGAAAAGCACTGTCAAAAGTACCGTCAGAGTGATCTGCTACAAGCTGCGAGCCGAGCCAGGCTCTCCGATAAACTTAACGATTTCAATGACTTGATAGGTTTGTCAATTCCATTGATAATGTGCCCTGGCTAGCAGTCTGCCCTGCCCGCAAATCATTGTATTTTCTGGGAAATTCTACGCTAAAGCCGCCTATCATCGCCGTTTCTCTCACTCCCCGCATTATTTCGCATGGTCTCACCGCAATCGACTTGTGCGAATGCAAGCGAAGGCTTTCGCGAGGTTCACGGCCTTCGGATTGAACGACGAAGGTGCTCCGCTCGCGCGATAAGCACCCACCCTGCCCGGCGACGGCACCCTGGGCGACCTAACTCTTCCGAGGTAGCCTAGAAATAGAGCTGATGCGCTGCGCTCCCGAATATGTTGGGTGAGTTTAGGGCAGCGCCAAGCCGCGATAATCTTGAGAAAAATCCGATACTAGGGCACAATTTATGCGCGGAAGTGGACAGCTATCTCAAGTCCGACCCTGTCGCGCCGAGCGACAGTTCGCGTCGGAGGAGCGGCGTCGATGGATCAGGGGTTCTTTCTTCTGTTCGCTGGGGCGTCCGTAGTCGCGGCTCTGACCTTGGTCCTGGCGCGCAATCCAGTTCACAGCGCATTGGCGCTGATGGCGTGTTTCCTGCAGGTATCGGCGATCTTCGTCTTGCTGGAGGCGCCGTTGCTCGCCGTCATCCAGATTTTCGTCTATGTCGGCGCGATCATGGTCCTGTTCCTGTTCGTGATCATGATGATTGATGTGCGCGAAGCGGTGTTGCAGCGGTTCTTGCCCGGCAGCAACCTGCCTGTTCTGGTGCTGCTCGTCCTGCTTGGGGTCGAGATGCTTGTACTGGTGCTCAGGAGTGACCGCTTTTCGGTCGCGGAGCCCGTCGCAATGCGCACCGGCGGTGAGGTCAGGCAACTCAGCACGACGCTTTTCGCCGACTATCTCCTGCCGTTTGAAGTCGCCTCCGTCATCCTGCTGGCGGCGCTGGTAGGCGCCATCGTGCTGGCGCGGAAGGAGCCGCAGTGATGGTGCCGCTCTGGTGGTATGTCGTGCTTGGAGTGGTCCTGTTCGTGATCGGAGCGGCGGGCGTACTGCTCAGACGCAATATCCTGGTCGTGCTGATGTCGCTGGAGCTGCTGCTCAACTCGGTCAACATCAACTTCATCGCTTTCGGGCATTACTACGACGACTTCCGCGGGCAGATTTTTGCAATCTTCGTCATCGCAATCACTGCGGCGGAGGTTGCCGTGGCCCTTGGCATCCTGGTCGCCCTCGCGAGGAACAAGTCCACTCTCAAGGTCGACGAAGTGACTATGATGAAAGGATAGCCGGTGATATCGATCCGGCCGCTGCTTGCCGTTGCCGTCGCAGTTCTGGCGGCCCTTGCAGTTCTTCTTCTAAACAAGCGCGAGAAACTTCGCGATGCCGTCTCGCCGTTGGCCGCGATCGCCATGTTCGCAATTGTCGCCTCGATGGCGCCCACCGTGCTGGCGGGCGGGACAGTCGATTTGCGCCTGTTCGAGATTCTGCCGGGGATCGACTTCGCTTTCCGTGTCGATGCGCTCGGCATGGTGTTTGCCACCGTCTCGTCGCTGTTGTGGATCGTGGCGTCGATCTATTCCATCGGCTACATGCGGCACTTGAATGAGCATGCGCAGACCCGGTTCTACGCCTGCTTTGCCACCAGCCTCGCGGCGGCGGTCGGGGGCGCCTTCGCCGCCAATCTGTTCACCTTGGTGATCTTCTACGAGGTGCTCAGCCTCGTTACCTATCCGCTTGTCTACCACCACGAGGACGAGGCGGGATGGACGGGCAGCCGCAAATACCTCGTCTATTTGATGGGCGCGTCGAAAAGCGTGCTTCTGGCCGCGCTGGCGTTGACTTATCAAATTGCGGGGTCGCTCGACTTTGTAGCGGGGGGGCTGCTGGCGAGGGCCGACGCGTCGGCGCCGCTGCTGACCGTCGTCTATTTTTGCTATCTCTTCGGCTTCGCCAAGGCCGCGGTGATGCCAATGCACGCCTGGCTGCCGGCCGCGATGGTGGCGCCGACACCGGTTAGCGCGCTCTTGCATGCGGTGGCCGTCGTCAAGATGGGTGTGTTTTGCGTGCTGCGCGTGGTGTTCCACGTCTTCGGCGCAGGGCTGGTGGGCGGGCTTGGGCTCGGCATCGCCACGGCCTATGTGGTCTCGTTCACCATCCTGATGGCGTCCATCTACGCCCTGACGCGGGACGACCTGAAGGCACGGCTCGCCTATTCGACGGTCAGCCAGCTCTCCTACATCGTGCTGGGCGCGGTTATGCTGTCGCCCGTCGCGATGGTCGGCGGGATCATCCATATCGCGGCGCATGCATTCTCAAAGATCACGCTCTTTTTCTGTGCCGGATCGATCTACTGCGCCTCTGGCAAGCGCAACATCAGCGAAATGGCCGGCATCGGCCGCAGGTTGCCTTGGACGATGGGGGCGTTCTTCGTCGGCTCGCTCAGCATGATCGGTGTGCCGCCGGCTGCGGGCTTTATCAGCAAGTGGTATCTGGCGCTTGGCTCGGTGGAGGCCGGGGAGACCCCGTTCCTTATCGTGCTCTTGATAAGTTCGGTTCTGAACGCCGCCTATTTCCTCCCGGTCAGCTATGCCGCCTTCTTCGGGACGGAGGCGCAGGAACCCTCGGCGACTGTTCGTGAAATTCCGATGTTGACGATCCCGCTGGTCGCGACCGCCATCCTCTCGGTAGCGATGGGTATCTTCCCGGACTATTTCCTCGCCCTGGCGGAAAGAGTCGTCAGATGATCAAGCGCGTCGTCGATTTCTTTGGCGATGAGCGACATGCGAAAAGTCGTCGTCGGCTATTCTATCTGGTGCTCATCCTGATCGTCATCGCCGACTTTCTGGTCTTTCGCGAACACGCCGAATACCTGTGGGAGCGGCTGCCTGGCTGGTCTGCCCTCTACGGCTTCGGCTCCTGCGTGCTGCTGATCTTCGTGTCCAAGTTTCTTGGCCATCAGTGCGGGCTGATGCGGCGCGAGGACTATTATGACTGACTTCGTTCATCCCGGCCTGCTGTTCATTCTCGGCGCGCTTCCGATCCCCTTCCTAAAAGGGTCTGTCCGCAAGGCCTATGTGCTGCTGATCCCAACGCTGGCGATCCTGGCCGTACTCACGATGCATCCCGGCGGCTACGGTGCGGCGCGGTTCATCGGGCAGGAAATCATTATTGCGAAGGTCGACAAGTTAAGCATCCTCTTCGCCACCGTCTTCAGTATCATGGCATTGATCGGCATGGTCTATGCGTTGCATTTGACGCACGCAGGCCAGCATGTGGCGGCGTTCGTCTATGCAGGCAGCGCGCTCGGGGTGGTGTTCGCCGGCGACTACTTGACCCTGTTCCTGTTCTGGGAGGGTATGACGTTTGCCTCTGCCTACCTGGTCTTTGCCCAGCGCGGCGATCGGGCGATCCGCGCAGGGTTCCGCTACCTCATGGTCCATATCACCGGCGGCGTTGTCCTGCTCGGCGGCATCATTCTCCATGGGTTCACCGCCGGCTCGCTGCTCTTCGGTCCGATCGAGGGCGGGCTGGGCCTCGCCTCCTGCCTGATCCTTGCCGGGTTCCTGCTCAACGCCGCGGTGCCGCCACTCAACGCCTGGCTGACAGACGCCTACCCGGAAGCCACCGTCACCGGGGCCGTGTTCATGAGCGCCTTCACCACGAAGACCGCCGTCTACGTACTGGCGCGGGCGTTTCCGGGGACCGATCTTCTCATCTGGCTCGGCACTGTGATGGCGCTTTACGGCGTGATCTACGCGGTGCTGGAGAACGATTGCCGGCGGCTCTTGGCCTATCACATCGTCAGCCAGGTGGGCTACATGGTGGCGGGCATCGGCATCGGGACCGAGATGGCGGTGAACGGCGCCGTCAGCCATGCCTTCGCGCATATCCTCTACAAGGCGCTTCTCTTCATGGGTGCGGGGGCGGTGATCCATGTCACCGGGCGGCGCAAGCTCACCGAACTCGGAGGGCTCTACAAAACCATGCCGGTAACCCTTGCACTGTACATGGTTGGCGCCTTCGCGATCTCGGCATTCCCGTTGTTCTCAGGCTTCGTCACCAAGTCGATGGTGGTGGCCGCCGCCGGTCAGGATCATCGCGCGCTGGTGGTGCTGGCGCTGACAATGGCGTCGTCAGGGACGTTCCTGCACACCGGGCTCAAGCTCCCGTACTACATGTTCTTCGGCACGGACCAAGGGCTGCAAGCGCGAGAACCGCCGCGCAACATGCTGGTCGCGATGGGCATGGCTGCGGTGCTCTGCATCGCGATCGGGGTGTTCCCCCAGACGCTCTACGCGCTTCTGCCCCATCCGGTCGGCTTCGAACCCTACACAGGCGTCCATGTCATCGAGAGCCTCGGCGTGCTGATGTTCACGGCATTGGGCTTCGTCATGTTCCTAAGGGCGCTCGACCCCGAGAATACGATCAGCATCGATACCGACTGGTTCTACCGCATGGGCGCGCGGCGCTTTATGTGGCTCGCCGAAAAACCGCTGGCGCGCTACGAGAAGGCGGTGAGCGATGTATCCGAGACCGCGGCGCTGCCCTTTCTGCACGGAATGGCGCGGGCAGGACTGCGGATCGATCTGCACGGCGTGGACGCCTTCGTAAACGGCGTCGCCCGCTCGATCCTGCGCGGCGGCCTGGCGCTGCGGCGGCTCCAGAGCGGCGTCGTGACCCATTACGCGCTGGCAATGGTCGCTGGTGTGATCGCGGCTATCGCCGTATTCGCTGTGGCGTGGCGGTAGGGGGCGCGATGGCGGTCCCTCTGCTTAGCCTCATCGTGTTCACGCCGGCCGTCGGGGCAGCGGCGCTGATGTTTATCCGCAACGACGATGTGGTGCGGTGGACGGCACTGGGTGTCACTGTCCTCGATTTCGCGCTTTGCATCGCTATGCTTGGCGGCTTCGACACCTTTACCCACGAGATGCAGTTCACCGAGACGCGCCCGTGGGTGCCCGCGCTAGGGATCACTTACGCACTTGGCATCGACGGGATCAGCGCACCCTTCGTATTCCTGACCGCGCTGTTGGGCTGGATCTGCGTGCTTGCCTCGTGGGTTGCGATCGACCGCAAGGTGAAGGAGTTCATGGTCAGCCTGCTGGCCATGCAGGCGCTGATGCTGGGCGTGTTCTGCGCGCTGGACCTGTTCCTGTTCTACGTCTTCTGGGAGGCAATGCTGATTCCGATGTACGTGATCATCGGCGTCTGGGGCGGCGACGGCCGGGTCTATGCAGCGTTCAAGTTCTTCCTCTACACGCTGGCAGGCAGCCTCATGTTCCTGATCGGCGTCATCGTGCTGTATTTCCACGGTGGTGAGACCTTCGACATCCGCACCCTGATGGCGCAGGATTTGCCGTTCCAGGTCCAGTCATGGCTGTTCTTCGCCTTCCTGATCGCCTTCGCGGTCAAGGTGCCGATGGTTCCGGTCCATACCTGGCTGCCGGATGCCCATGTGCAGGCACCCACGGCCGGCAGCATCATCCTCGCTGCCGTGCTCCTGAAGATGGGCGCTTATGGGTTCCTGCGGTTCTCGCTGCCGATGCTGCCCGAGGCGACGGTGCACTATTCGACGCTCATGCAGGTCCTTTCGGCGGTTGCCATCGTCTACGGCGGGTTGCTCGCCTTGGCGCAGGACGACCTGAAGAAGCTGGTGGCCTATTCCAGCATCAGCCACATGGGCTTGGTGACGCTGGGGATTTTCACCCTGAACCTCCGTGGGCTCGAGGGCGGCATCCTGCAAATGTTCAATCATGGCGTGACGACAGGCGCATTGTTCCTGTCCGTCGGCCTTATCTACGAGCGGACCCATACCCGCAGCATCGCGGACTATGGCGGGCTGATGAAGGCGGCGCCGGTCTATACGGCGTTCCTTGCACTATTCGCCCTGTCGTCGATGGCGCTGCCGGGAACGAATTCGTTCGTGGGCGAGTTGCTGGTGCTGTCAGGCGCGTTCGCCGCCAACCTGGCCGTCGGCGCTGCAGCCGTTCTGGGGGCCTTGCTGGGAGCGGCCTATCTACTCGGCATGTATAGGAAAGTCGCGCTTGGTCCGGTCAGCATCGGCCTGCGGTTCAAGATCCGTGACGTGAACGCCCGCGAGATAGCGGCGATCCTGCCGCTGGCGGTTTTCGTTCTTTGGCTCGGACTCTATCCGAAGCCCTTTCTCGAGATCGTCGACGCTTCGGTGAAGCATCTTCTGGCGCAGGTGCACGGTAAGGGGGGCACCCAATGACCGCCGCCGCGCTTTTCCAGTCGATTCTGGCGAGCCTGCCCGAGATCGTCGTGGTTACCGGGGCCTGCATCCTACTGATCCTGGGGCAGTTTGTGCGGAAGAGGCAGCAAGATTTCCTGGTCTGGGCTTCAGTCGCGGTCGTGCTGATGGCCGCCTTGGGGACACTGATGCTGGCGGGCGAGGTGCGGCCAGCCTACTCGGGCATGTTCATCGCCGACCGCTTCGCGGTCTTCTTCAAGGTCGTGTTCTACCTGGCCACAGTTCTGACATTCCTTCTTTCGCGAAAATATGCCGAGATCGAAGGGATCGGGAGCAGTGAATACTATGTGCTGCTGCTCTTGGCGCTTTCGGGAATGATGATCATGGCCTCGGCGACCGACCTCCTGTCGATCTATGTAGGCCTCGAATTGATGGTGCTCTGCACCTATGTGCTGACCGGCTTCCTGCGGCAGCAGCAACGGTCGAACGAAGCTGCGCTGAAATACGTAATCCTTGGCGGCGTCTCGACCGGGATTTTCCTTTACGGCGTTTCGCTGATCTACGGGCTCACCGGCACGACGCAGTTGGACAGAATGGCTGCGGCAGTGACCGGTGATCCGCTCGATCCCGGATTGCTCCTGGCTGTGGTCTTTATCGTCGCGGGGCTGGTATTCAAGGTCGGCGCGGTGCCGTTCCACATGTGGGTGCCGGACGTCTATGAAGGCGCACCGACGACGATCACCGCTTTCATGTCGGTGGGCCCCAAGGCAGCGGGGTTCGCCGTGATCCTGCGGGTGTTCCTCAACCCACTGGTCGCAGCCTCGAACGTCTGGATCATCGTCGCGGTCATTGCAGCAGTGACGATGGCGCTCGGCAGTTTCGTGGCGCTGGTGCAGGACAATTTCAAGCGCCTTTTGGCCTATTCCAGCATCGCCCATGCCGGGTTCGCCATGTTCGGCGTGGCGGCCGGCGGCGCGGACGGGGTCGCCAGTGTCATGCTCTATTTGCTGATCTATGCGTTCATGAACCTCGGCATCTTCGGCACCGTCATCATGATGCGGAACGGCGATTTCTCGGGCGAGGTCATCGAGGACTACGCCGGTTTCGCCAAGTCGCATCGCGGGCTGGCGCTTCTGATGCTGCTGTATTTGTTCTCGTTGGCCGGCATTCCGCCGACAGCCGGGTTCTTCGCCAAGTTCTACGTGCTGGTCGCGCTCGTCGAGCGGGGTTTCGTCATGCTGGCGGTGATTGCGGTGCTGCTGAGCGCCGTTGCCGCCTACTTCTACATCCGCATCGTGATGGTGATCTACATGCGCGAGCCGGAGAGCACGTTCGACCCGGCGCTGACGCCCGCGGTCGGCGCCACACTCGCGTTCACCGCTGCCGGCACCATCGGCATCGGCCTATTTCCGGCGTGGTTTCTGAGGCTTGCTCAACATGCCGCAGTTGGCGGCTGATCGATTGGATTTGCAATGATCCGGCCGACGGAATACTCTGGCTGTGGAAGAAAGGAATGCCCAAGTTGCTTCCCAGGGCGCCCGCATCACCGGTCCCAAAGAGGTCGGTAGTGGCCTGAGCAAAGCCCTCGGTGGGTGACCGGGGCTACGCGACGTGACCGGAATGGAGTTCCTGCCGGTTCTTTTCATGGTCGCCGGAATTGTTCTGGTGGCGATGGTTACGCTTTTCATCTCCTCGCTACTGCGCCAATCCAATCCCTATCCCGCGAAGAACATGCCCTATGAATGCGGCATGGACCCGGCGGGCGAAGCCGCCGGAGGCCGCTTCAGGGTGCAATTCTTCATCCTCGCGATCCTGTTTGTCGTCTTCGATGTCGAGACGATGTTCCTCTTTCCCTGGGCCGTTGTCCTGAAAGAGATCGGGTTGGTCGGCTATGTCGAGATGTTCGTCTTCATTTTGCTGCTTCTCGTGGGCTTCGCCTACGCCTGGCTGAAGGGGGCGCTGGAATGGGAGACGTGAACAATGCGATCCGCGACAGCGTGCTGTTCACCACCGCCGACAGCCTGATCAGCTGGAGTCGAAGGTCGGCGCTGTGGCCCGAAACCTTCGGCATTGCCTGCTGTGCCATCGAGATGATCTCGGCGGGGTGTGCCCGCTACGATCTCGACCGCTTCGGCGTGGTGTTCCGGCCTTCGCCGCGCCAGTCCGACGTGATGATCATCGCCGGCACCATAACGCGGAAATTCGCGCCCGTGGTGCGCCGGCTCTATGACCAGATGCCGGAGCCGCGCTGGGTCATCGCCATGGGTACCTGCGCCATCTCGGGCGGGGTCTACAACACCTATGCCGTGGTGCAGGGGGCGGAGACCTTCGTGCCGGTGGACGTGCACGTGCCGGGCTGCCCGCCGCGGCCCGAGGCGCTGATGCACGGCTTCCTTCTGCTTCAGGAGAAGATCAAGAAATCCAGGGCGCTGGCCGGTACGCCCCTGGACCGGGTCGCAGTGCCATGAGCGTGGAGACGTCCCTCATCCGCACCCTGATCGCGGAACGTTTCGGCGAGGCAATCGAGGAGCTTGGCTTCTCGCATGGGATTCACGCTTTCGCCGCTCCGCCTGACACGATCGTCGAGCTTTGCCGGTTCCTGAAGGAACACCCGGCGCTGCGGTTCGATTTTCTGTCCGACATCTGCGGGGTCGATCACTACCCCGAGGCACCGCGCTACGAGGCGGTGTACCACCTCTGTTCGCTACCCAACAAATGGCGCGTGCGGATCAAGTGCCGCCTCGGCGATCCGCCGCGGGTGCCGTCGGTGACTGGGGTCTGGCGCACCGCCAACTGGCACGAGCGCGAGGCGTGGGACATGTACGGGATCAGGTTCGAAGGCCACCCCGACCTGCGCCGGATCTATATGTGGGAAGGGTTCGGGGGCTTCCCGCAGCGCAAGGACTTTCCGCTCCGGGGCTACAGGGACAAGCTGAACCCGTTTGGCGCCGAGGGCCCGCCACCGACGCAGCCCGACCTTGCCACCAAGGACATTCCATAGGGAGGCCGTTCCACACCGGGACTTGAGATGACCGAAGTCACGGAACTGAGCTGGCCCGAAGCCGATGCGCCCCACACCAAGGAGGTGCTTCTCAACCTCGGCCCGCAACATCCCAGCACGCATGGGGTGCTGCGGCTCGTCCTTGAGTTGGACGGCGAATATGTCGCACGCGTGGACCCGCATATCGGCTACCTCCACCGCGGCACCGAGAAACTGGCCGAGAGCTTCACCTACACCCAGATTTTTCCGCTGACCGACCGGCTCGACTACCTCTGCCCGCCCTCGAACAACTTGGCCTTCGCACTGGCGGTGGAGAAGCTCCTGGGCATCGAAGCGCCGATCCGCGCGCAATATATCCGCGTGCTGATGGCCGAACTGGCACGGATCTCCGGTCATCTCCTGATCACTGGCGCCCTCCCGTTGGACCTGGGAGCCATGACCGCGCTCCTTTACGCCATGCGCGAGCGCGAAATGATCATGGACCTATTGGAGATGATCAGCGGGGCGCGGATGCACACCTCCTTCTGCCGGGTCGGCGGTGTGCGCGAGGATCTGCCCGACGGGTTCTTCCCCAAGATCCGTGAGTTCTGCGACATCTTCCCGAACCGGATCCGCGACTATGAACGGCTGGTCGACAACAACCGGGTGTTCCTGAAGCGCACGCAGGGGATCGGCGTGATCTCCGCCGCGGACGGCATCGATCTCGGCCTGAGCGGCCCGAACCTGCGCGCCTCGGGCGTCGACTGGGACATCCGCCGCGACGAGCCCTATGAGATCTACGACCGGCTCACGTTCAACGTCATTACCCGTGATGAAGGCGATTGCTACGCACGCTGGCGATGCCGCGTCGAGGAAATGCGCGAGAGCGTCCGGATCATCGAGCAATGCCTTGACCAGATGCCCGACGGGCCGTTCCAGATCGACATGCCGACAATCGCCTTCCCGGTGGACAAGGATCGGGTCCATTGCTCGATGGAGGCGCTGATCCAGCATTTCGACCTGTCGGCCTATGGGTTCAAGGTGCCAAAGGGCGAAGTCTACTCCGCGATCGAGGCGCCAAAGGGCGAACTCGGCTTCTACATCATCAGCGATGGGTCGCCAAAACCGTTCCGCATGAAGGTCCGGGCACCCTCGTTCGTCAACCTTCAGGCACTCTTTGGGGTCACCAACGCGCACTACCTGGCGGACATGATCGCCGTGCTCGGCAGCCTCGACCCCGTGATGGCGGAGGTGGACAAGTAGCAGGGATTTGAACGCGATGACCATGCGCGAAAAGATCGAAGAGGCGGCGGCGCGATATCCCGACCAGCGCTCGGCGATCATGCCTGCGCTTCTGATCGCGCAGAAAGAACGTGGCCACCTGCCCGGCCCGGTGCTGGAAGAGGTCGCCGACATCCTCGGCGTCGAGCGAATCTGGGTCTATGAACTGGCGACCTTCTACACCCTCTTCCATACCGAGCCGGTCGGCATTTTCCACCTGCAGCTCTGTGACAACGTCTCCTGCATGCTGCGCCGATCCGAGGACCTGCTGAGGCACCTGGAAGAGGTGCTCGGCATCAAGAAAGGCGGCACGACCCCGGACGGGCTATTCACGCTTTCGACCGTCGAATGCCTGGGCGCTTGCGAGATGGCGCCGGTGATGCAGGTCGGCGACGACTATCACGGCGACCTCGACGTCGCGCGGATCGACGCGCTCCTGGACAGGCTGCGCGCGACGGTGCGGCAGGCGACCGGCGCCGATCTCGCCACCGCAGGACCGCCGGGAGAATAGCGCCATGTTCGAACCGGTCCTGCTCAGGAACGTGGACGTGCCGGATGGCCATCTGCTCGCGACCTATGAGGCCGGCGGCGGCTACCAGGCGCTGGCCAAGGCGCTGCGGGAGCACACGCCCGACGAGATCATCGACCTCGTCAAGAAATCCAACCTGCGCGGGCGCGGCGGAGCCGGATTCCCAACCGGGCTGAAATGGAGCTTCGTGCCAAAGCGTGCCGGCAAGCCGAAATACCTGTGCTGCAACGCTGACGAGGGCGAGCCGGGCACATTCAAGGACCGGATCATCATGGAGCGTGACCCGCACCAGTTGATCGAAGGCATGGCGATCAGCGCCTACGCGATAGGAGCGGAAACCGCCTATGTCTATATCCGCGGGGAATACACGCTGGCGATCCGGCGGCTGGAAAGGGCGATCGCCGAGGCCCATGCGAAGGGTTATCTGGGACCACGTATCCTGGGTTCGGATTTCAGCTTCGTCATGCACATCCATTGCGGCGCCGGTGCCTATATCTGCGGCGAGGAGACCGCGATGCTCGACTCGCTCGAAGGCAAGCGGGCGCAGCCGCGTCTGAAACCGCCGTTTCCGGCGGTCGAAGGGCTCTACGCCAGCCCGACCGTGATCAACAACGTCGAGACGCTGGCCTGTGTACCGCATATTGTGGCGAGAGGGCCGGACTGGTTCCGCGGCATCGGCCCGGACAAGAGCCCCGGCCCGAAGCTCTATTGCCTCAGCGGACAGGTGCGGAAACCTGGCCTTTACGAGCTGCCGATGGGGATACCGCTGCGCGAACTGGTCGAGGACTGCGCCGGCGGACCGCTACCTGGGCGCAGGCTCAAGGCGGTGATCCCAGGCGGGGTCTCGGCGCCGCTAATCCCGGAGCGCGGACTGGACGTCGGGATGGACTTCGACTCGCTGGCCGCCGCCGGCTCGATGCTCGGCTCGGCCGGGGTGATCGTGATCGACGACTCGACCTGCATTGTCAAAGTCGCCACCCGGATCATCGAGTTCTTCCACCACGAGTCCTGCGGCAAGTGCACCCCCTGCCGCGAAGGGCTGAACTGGGTCGTGAAAGTGCTGCGCCGGGTCGAGGCGGGCCAGGGCGCGCCAGGCGACCTGGAACAGCTGGAGGCGCTCTGCAAAGGCATTTTCGGCAACACGTTCTGCGCTCTCGGCGACGGCGCGGCGATGGGCCTGCGGGCGGCACTGGCGCATTTCGAGCATGAATTCGTCGCCCATATCGAGGAGCGGAGGTGCCCGTTTCACTGAGGAGGACGCAGCAAGAGGACCGCGAGGAAAGCCATGGTAAGCGTCACAATCGATGACCGAACGCTGGAAGTGGAGGCCGGCTCTACGGTGCTCCAGGCGGCCGAGCGTTTGGGCATCGACATCCCGACCTTCTGCTATCTGAAGCGGCTGCCGGCGCTGGCCTCCTGCCGCATGTGCTTGGTGGAGATCGAGGGGCAGCGGCGGCTACAGCCTGCTTGCGCCACAGCGGTCACCAACGGCATGGTGGTGCGGACGAACACGCAGCTGATCGACGAAACGCGCTCTTCCATGCTCGACATGCTGCTCGCCAACCACCCCCTCGACTGCCCGATCTGCGACAAGGGTGGCGAGTGCGAGCTTCAGGACATGGTGATGGCGTACGGGCCCCGCGCAAGCCGGTTCCGCGACGCCAAGCGCGTGTTCCACTCCGAGGACATCCGTCTCAGCCCGGTCATCATCATGAACGTCAACCGCTGCATCCAGTGCCAGCGCTGCGTCCGGATGTGCGAGGAAGTCGTCGGCGCGGTCGCCTTGGGCACCGTTGAAAAAGGCATGGATACCGCGGTCACCGGCTTCGAGGGCAGTCTCGCGAGCTGCGATCAGTGCGGCAATTGCGTCGAGGTCTGCCCGGTCGGCGCGCTGATGAGCTTCCCCTATCGCTACAAGGCGCGGCCCTGGGACCTGGTCGAGACCGACACGGTCTGCCCGCATTGCGGCACCGGCTGCCAACTGACGGTCGGCGCCCGCAAGGGCGAGTTCATGCGGGTCCGCTCGAAGGTGGAGCACGGTGTCAACCGCGAAACGCTATGCGTGCGCGGGCGCTTCGGCCTCGACTTCGTCGGGAGCGAGGACCGGATCAAGCGGCCGATGATCCGTCGCGACGGGGTCCTGGTTCCGGTTTCCTGGGACGAAGCCGGGGACTACCTCCGCCGGCGGCTGGCGACCGTCGCCGGCAAGGCCGCAGGCGGGCTAGCCTCGCCGCGCCTGCCGAACGAGGTGCTCTATCAGTTCCAGAAGCTGATGCGGACGGCATTCCGGACCAACAATATCGACTGCTCGTCGCGCTGGTCCACGCCCTTTGAGACGCTTGGCCCGTTGGTGGCCGCCTTCTACACTCGCGCGCCGCTGGAAGAGGTGATCGGCAACGACTGTGTGCTTGTCGTCGGTGGCAACGTGACCGACGAGAACCCGGTCACCGAATATTTGCTGCGAGACGGTGCGCGGCGGCGACAGACCAGGTTGCTCATGCTCTCGGCGCGGCCATCCCGTCTGGACGCCGATGCGCGGGCAGTCGTTCGCGTGCCGCCAGGCGGTGAGGCTCAGGGCCTTGCCGAGGTGGTGGCCGGACTGGGGGCGGCTGGTCAGGCATTGCCGGGCGACGTTTTTGCGCACATCGGCGCGACAACCGACGGGCCAGCAGCGGGCACCGACAGTGACGGTCCGAACCGCCTGGCCGCAGCGCTGCTGGAATGCCGGAGCGTCACTGTGCTTGTCAGCGCCGACCTCCTGAGATCGCCCCGAGCGTGCGCGACGTTGCAGCAGCTCAACAACCTTTTGCAGGTTCTCCGCGCACTCGGCAAGGGCCTGGCGATGCAGTTCCTCTTCGACCGTGCCAACCAGCTGGGCGCCTGGGACATGGGCGTTCTGCCGACGGCGCTGCCGGGGCTACGCGCGCTCGCCAATGATGCGGCGCGCACAACTCTCGAACGAGCCTGGGGCGCCGAAATTCCGTCTGAACCGGGCGCGGATTTCGGCGCCATGCTGGAGCTGTGTGACAGGAAGCAAATGGGTGCGCTCTATGTCGCCGGAAGCGACCCCCTGATGTCCTATCCTGACCGGAAATTTGTGCAGCGATCGCTTCGTGCCGCCGATCTCCTGATCGTGCAGGACGCGTTCCTCACGGATACGGCGGGCCTGGCGGATGTCGTGCTGCCCGCGGCGAGTTATGGCGAGGAATCCGGCACGTTCACCAACAACGAAGGCCGGACCCAGAAGGTCTGCAAGTTCCGCGAACCCGCCCTCGAGGCGCGGGACAATCTGGCGATATTCGACTTCATTGCGGCGCTTCGTGGCCAAGCCTTGCGGCCGTCGATCCAAGGCGAAATCTTCAGCGAGGTTGCCCGGCTGGTTCCGGCCTACCAGGGGTTGACGCAGGACGGGCTTGGCGCCGACGGAGCATTCACGAAGGCGGCTCTTGCGCCACCGGCTGGCGAGTTCTTCGCCCTCCCGCCTGCCCCCATTGCAGCCGACCGGCTCATGCTGGTCACCGGCAACTGCCTGTTCCACAACGGATATCTTTCCGAGCGCTCGGAGGTCCTGAATACGGTCGCGGATGACCCATATGTCGAGATGAGCGCGCGGGATTCGGCGCAGCTTGGCCTTTCGGATGGCGATCGGGTGGTGGTGCGATCCGCCCAAGGCGAACTGACGGCGAAGCTCAAGGTCAACAAGCGTTTTCCCACAGGCCTCGTGTTCGTTCCCGAAAACTACAGATCCCTGCGTCTCAACAGCCTGCTGCGGCGGGGCGAATACCCATGTCCGGTGGACGTTCAAATGGCGCACGCGGCCTTCGAGATCGCCGCTGTCGCCGGGGTTGAGGCGCGGCCTGAGAACCTGGGCTAAGGCCCTACGAACTTCCCCGTCGGCAACCTGCCCCTGACTCTGTGCGTTGATCCGACGTCGTCAGTGATAACCGGTCCCGGCGATGTAATCGTACAGCACCTGCTCGTTGTTCATCAATTCGTCGAGCCGATGCTTGACCACGTCTCCGATGCTTACGATGCCGACAGGGGCACCGCCGTCCATGACCAGCACATGGCGCGTGCGCCGTTCGGTCATGATCGCCATCACCGACGGTAGCAAATCCTGTGTCGAACAAGTCGCCACACTGCGGTTCATGATCTCAGCCACCCGCATCATGGGCGCCTTGGTCCCGTGTTCAGCAACTGCGTTGCAGCAGTCCCGTTCCGACAGCGTGCCTATGCAATCCCCGGGGAAACGGCTGACGACCACGAAGCCGATATTGTTCTCCCGGAACAGCCGTAGCACTTCCACCATCGTCTGACCCGGAGTGACCGAAATGACCTCAGGTGCCTTAATCTTCAAGATTTGGCAGACCAGCATATGAGCCTCCTGTCTGCGCGCTCCGGTTTGCCAGCCGGCGCGCCTTCACGTTCGTCGAATATTCCGCCACCAGTTGTACCCCCGCGGCTCGCTCGTCTCGACCAGCACGTCCTGTTCAGTGTTCAGGCGTGCGGCGACCACGCCGCCCCCGGTCGTCGCCTTGCCCGGCTTGCCGAGCAGATCGTCACGGCCGATCACCAGGTCACGCGAGGAAAAACTCGAGAATTCGTACTGTTGGCCAAGCGCGATCGCGTCCGCCGGACAGGCGTCCTCACACAGCCCGCAGAATAGGCACCGGGCCATGTCGATCTCGAATTTTGCCGGGTGCCGGTTGCCCTTCTCGTCCTCGTAGGGGACGACTTCGATGCAGTCGCAGGGACAGATCCGCGCGCAGAGTTCGCAGGCTACGCATTTGATCTCGCCCTCTTCGTCGCGCTTCAGGAAGTGATGCCCGCGGTAACGCGAATAGGGCAACCATTTTTCCTTATCGGGATACTGCATGGTCACGGGTCTGGAGAACATGTAGCCGAAGGTCAGCGCCAAGGCGTTCGACAGATCGGCGAAGAACGCCCAGCCGATCCATATTCCAGTTCTGTCCAGTACGCGCGACATTGTCGCCTCGTTGCAGCCCCTAAAGGAAAGCAACACCGGTTATGATTATGTTCGCCATCGACAGAGGAAGCAAGACTTTCCACCCGATCGCCATCAGCTGGTCATAGCGGTAGCGCGGGAAAGTGAAGCGGAACCAGATAAACACATAGACGAAGAACGCGACCTTGAGCACGAACCAGAGGAGCGGCGGCAACGGGACCAGCACGCCGTTCCAGCCGCCGAAGAACAGGATCACCGCCAGGACCGATGTCAGAAGCATGATGGCGTATTCACTGACCATGAAGAACGCAAAACGGATACCGCTGTATTCGGTATGGAACCCGGCCCCCAGGTCGCCTTCCGCTTCCGCCAGGTCGAACGGAATGCGCTGCGCTTCGGCCAGGCCGGCGACGAAGAACACGAAGAACCCGACCGGTTGGTAGACGATGTTCCAGACATGGGCCTGCGCCCGCACGATCTCGAGCAGGCTCATGGATTGCGCCAACATCACCACGCCGATGACCGCGAACCCCATCGGGATCTCATAGCTGATCATCTGAGCGCAGGTCCTGAGGCTGCCCAGGACAGCGTATTTGCTGTTCGCCGCCCAGCCGCCGAAGATGACGCCATAGACCTCGATCCCGATCACCGCAAAGACGAAAAGGAGCGCAACGTTCATGTTGGAGACGTAGAGGGTGATCTCGGCACCGCGGATCGAGACGGTTTCGCCGAAGGGGACCGCGACGAACACAACGAAAGGCGGGGCGAGCGCCAGGATTGGCGCCAATTTGAACAGGAAGCGGTCGGCTTCGGCAGGGATGTTGTCTTCTTTGGTCAAGAGCTTGACCCCGTCCGCCACCGGCTGCAGCAGCCCATGCCATCCCACACGCATCGGCCCCATCCTCTGCTGGATGTGCCCCGCGATCTTGCGTTCCAGCCAGGTCAGGGGCAAGGGCAGCAGCAGCAGGATCGCAATCAGCAACGCGACCTTGAAGACGATCAGCCCGAGAGCAACGACAAGTTCCATGATCCGAGGCCACTCGTTCAACGGGACGAGACCCGCGACCCGATTAGCACTGCACAGTCGTCAGGCTGCGCGGGCGTGGCAATCGCCAACGGCGGCGCAACTTGTGCAATGGTATCACAGCCTTACCGTCACTGGCTACGATCTGTGCCGCTCGGCGCTTGAACGGGACGGCAGGGCGAGGAACTGGAATTGAATATTGTCTCGTACATTTTCGATGGAGCGCTTATCCTTACGCTCGATCAAAGGTGAAGCTCGCGTCGGAATGCAGCCTCAAGGCGATGCCCGCGCCTGCTACCAGTTCTGACTGGCATCTGGCGTTTGGCGACGAGTGCTGCGTGGCGCGGCAATAGCGTCAGAGGCGATCCATGCAGCTCACTTCAAACAGCTTTGCGAACGGTACGACGATCCCGCGGCGTTTCACTTGCGACGGTCAGGACCTTTCCCCGCCGCTCGGCTGGTCCGGCGTTCCGGCAGGAACCCGCAGCTTTGTCCTTCTCTGCGATGATCCTGACGCTCCGGCGGGGATCTGGCATCACTGGGCGGCCTATGACATTGCGGCCGATTGTGTAGAGCTGGCCGAAGGCGCTGCCCAGCACGCCGGCAAGCAAGGCTTCAAGCAGGCAACCAACGATTTCCGGCGACCGGGCTACGGGGGTCCCTGCCCACCGCATCGCCACGGCCCACACCACTATCACTTCCGGCTGCTTGCGCTGTCGATCGATCACCTGCCGCTCGGCAACGACCTATCGTGTCAGGGGGTCGAACGAGAAGCGCGCAAGCATCTCCTCGCCGAGGCGGTTCTCGTCGGAGTGTATGAGCGATGAGGTCTTCGCTCGTATGAACTCTGGCAAGTTGAGGAAGGCCTGCGGGTCATCAGCGACATCACTGATCGCAATGGCCCCGGCCGATACGCGTCATGCGGATCTTTCTCTGTGGCGACGTGATGATAGGGCGAGGCATAGACCAGGCGCTTCCATATCCGTGTGACCCTCGTCTTCATGAGCGCTATGTGCAATCGGCCATCGACTATGTCCGGATGGCGAACCAGCCGATACCGACGCCCGTCGACTTGCCCTACATCTGGGGCGCAGCGCTGCAAGAATTGAAGCGGGCGCGGCCGGATGCCAGCATCATAAATCTCGAAACCAGCATTACGCGCTGCGACGCCTATGTCGCCAAAGGCATCAACTACAGGATGAGCCCAGAGAACGCCGGCTGCCTCGTCGCCGCGGGGGTCGACTGCTGCGTGCTCGCTAACAATCACGTTCTTGATTGGGGGCGCGCTGGGCTGCTGGAGACCCTGGCGACGCTCGAGCGTTTGCGAATCAAGACCGCGGGAGCGGGGCGCAATACCGCCCAAGCGAGCGCCCCGGCGATTTTGGCAGACACCGGTGCGGGGCGCGTACTTGTCTTTTCGTTCGCCTCGCAAACAAGCGGCGTCCCCCGACATTGGGCGGCGACGCATGATCGAGCCGGAGTGAACTTTCTACCTGCGCTTTCCGATGCGACCGTCGCAGCGATCGCCGATCTGGTGGCCGATGTCCGACGAGAAAATGATGTGGTCGTGGTCTCCCTTCATTGGGGACCAAACTGGGGCTATGACATCGCCGAGGAGCAAAGGTGGTTCGCCCACGAACTGATCGACAGGGCCGACATATCCATCGTTCATGGCCATTCATCGCATCATGCCAAATCCATCGAAGTGTATAAGAACCGCCTTATTCTCTATGGCTGCGGTGACTTCCTGAATGACTATGAAGGCATCAAAGGCCACAGGGAATTCCGGTCCGACCTCGCCCTGATGTATATCGCTGACCTTGGTCCTGGAAGGAATCTGGCCGCGCTCGAACTGGTGCCCCTCCAGATCCGCCGCTTCCAACTCATCCAGGCAGCGAACGGGGACGTTGCCTGGTTGCAGCAGACCCTGGATCGAGAAAGCCGCCAGTTTGGCACCCGCGTTGGAACTGCGCCGGGAGGGAGGCTTGCGCTGTCCTGGCCGACAATGTGAACTGTGGTGGGCACGGTCATCCAATTGAGCTACGCTGCGCAATCGAGCTCCGCAGAAAGTGGCCGTAGTTTCGCCAGGTGCGTCCAGCGGCCCAACTTCGCTGCTTGGGAGCACGCGTTTCTTGTGATGGCGCTCGTTGCCATGACCACACCGATCATCCTGTCTTGGCCGTTGCAAAGCCTCTTGGAGGCGGTGACGCGGGCGGTGCTGCAACCTGGCGACCGGCCTCACATCGATTTCTCGCGACCGATCGGCGAGGCCGGACTGGTATCGCCGGACTCCATGTCGTGGCGCGTGTTCAAGAACCCGCTTTCGCTGTTCATCGGCGGTGTCGCCGCCGTGATCTTGGAGCTTGCAGAACCGCGCGTGCGCTCTGGCGTATGGGAGCATACGTCTTTCCGCTTGGATCCAATTCGGCGGCTGCACAGCACGGGGCTCGCTGCAATGGTAACTGTCTACGGTCCCCGCACAATGGCCGAGGCCATGATCGCCGGCGTTCGGCGGATACACGATCGGGTTGAAGGCGTGACATTGTCAGGCGAGACGTATTGCGCCAATGACCCCGACCTTCTGAACTGGGTTCAGGCCACGGCGGCGTACGGCTTTGTCCAAGCGTATCACGTCTATGTGCAGCAGCTCTCCGCATCGGAGCGCGACCGCTGTTATGCCGAGGGCGTTCCGGCCGCGCGCCTTTTCGGCGCAACAGGCGCACCTGTATCGGAAGCCGAGCTTGAAGCGCTGTTCCATGCGACAGCCGGACGGCTGGAGCGCTCGGCCATCGTGTTCGAATTCCTCTCGATCATGCGTTCGGCGCCTATCCTGCCGCTGCCGCTGAGGCCGGCACAGCACCTGCTGGTAGCGGCGGCCGTCGATCTGGTGCCTTGTCGGGTGCAGGCGCAGTTGAGGCTCACTGGGCACGGCTTGCACACTTGGGAAGCCCAGGTAGTGCGGCAGGCAGGGGCTTTGGCGGATCGCCTCGTCATGGAAACCAACCCGGCCGTTCAGGCCTGCCGGCGGATGCGCCTTCCGGCCGACTATTTGTATGTCCATCGCAGCGCAGTCGGCACCCGTCCATGATTGTCTTGTTCACGGATTTCGGATTGCACGGCCCCTACACGGGTCAGATGAAGGCCGTATTGCATCAAATGGCGCCGGGCATCCCCGCGATCGACCTCTTCTCCGATGCGCCGGTTGGCAATCCCAAGGCGTCGGCCTACCTGCTGGCGGTCTACGCGGAGTGGTTTCCTGCGGGAACCGTCTTTCTCTGTGTCGTCGATCCAGGCGTCGGAGGGACGCGCCCGTCCGTCATCGTCGAGGCCGACGGTCGCTGGTATGTCGGCCCCGGCAACGGCCTGTTCGAGCTGATCCAGCGCCGCGCGGCCGACACGCTCAGCTGGGATATCGACTGGAAGCCGGAGCGCCTGTCTGCCAGCTTCCACGGGCGTGACCTGTTTGCCCCGGTCGCGGCCATGCTGGCACGCGGTGAGCGACCGCCCGGCAGGCCGCGCCTGGATGAAGCAGATCGCCGTAGAGACTGGCCGGAGGACCTTGCCGAGATCATCTATATCGACCATTTCGGCAATGCCATGACCGGCCTGAGGGCGGCCAAGCTGCCGGCAGGCGCGAGGCTCGGCGCAGCAGATCGTGTGCTGGAGGCCGCGACGACCTTCAGCGATCAGCCGCCAGGCTCGGCTTTTTGGTACGAGAACTCGAACGGGCTTGCCGAGATTGCCGTCAATCAAGGGCGCGCCGACGGCGAGCTCGGTCTCGCGATCGGCAGTCCCGTGGAGATCGTCCTTTGAACGAAACCGGTTGTTCGTCACAGCGTTGATCTATTGCGATGCGCAAATCAGCGAAACGAGGCCCGGGCGCCGATCTGCCGAAGCTGCAAAAGGGTGATAACAAGGCGCGGGCGACGACCGGCAACAAGCGCCTTGCCGAGCAGATTCGCAAGGTTCTGGCCAAGCACTATGCGAGCAAATACCGGGTGAGGTGAAAAACGCAATCGCTACGCCCGGAATGAGCAAGAAGGGAGGTTGTCATGACCAATGGTATTGCTCAGAAAACCTGTACGCCCTGCCGCGGCGGCGTCGCGCCGCTAACCAAGGAGGCAGCCGAGGGCTACCTGCCCCAGACCCCTGGCTGGGAACTGGAGGAGGCGCACCTGCTGCGCCGTAAATTCAAATTTGCGGACTTCCGTCAATCGCTCAGCTTCATCGACAAAGTTGCCCGATTGGCGGAAGAAGAAGGGCATCATCCCGACATCTGCTTCGGCTGGGGTTATGCGGCAATCTCGCTGCAGACGCACAAGATCAAGGGATTGCACGAGAACGACTTCATCATGGCCGCGAAGATCAACCTGCTCGCCGGTTCGTAGAGAGGCACTCGGTACCCAACAACCGGAACGGGTCCAAAAGTTCGCAGTCATGATTGGCCGGTCAGCGCGCGAAGCAGACGCCTTTGTGCACGCTGTTCTACGCAATAGCCCTCCCCCATTTGAAAGGATTTTACTTCCTGAGGGACGTGGTCGCAGATCAGACTTGCCACATGGAGAATGCCAGCTCAGCGGAGGTCGGATACCGGCACGAAACCAGTTTATACGACGGCGAAAATCGCCGCCGAAACTACGCTATTGCCGCCGTTTTCCCTACTCCCACTCGATCATTAACTCAAATGATAATTGTCTGATTTTATTATCAAAAAATTTTCTCTCTAGGCTCTCATACCGTCATTCATACCGTCAGATTCCTACGCTGTTGAAATGGTTCGAACAATGTAGTCGCCGTCGCCGCATGCATCTTTCTGACTACATCGTATGAATGCATAAGGTTCGCTGACCTGGCGATGATCGGTAATACCGCGAGGGCCCAGCATGTTTAAGGCCAGCCTCGCGCAGAGCCGCGCAGAGAGATGGTCCACCACAAATCCGCTGCACTTTACCCAAGCGCGCGCGCTCTATGAGCCGGCCAGTTCGATCGAGTCGATACTGAGCGAGGAGACGCTCACACTGCATCTCTGGAACGAGGCCCTACGTGATGTGAGACGCACCTCCCCGCCTTCTGGTTCGCCTCCAGCGAAGCTCAATGCTCAGTTCGGCGTCTGAACGGCCCTGTCCGCGGTGCCGTGCAGCTTTGATCCTGTCACGGACGATTTTTTCGTTCCCTTCGGCGCGGCTCGAATCTGCTGGCGCATGCCAAATATGCAGGACTTCTGTAGCCCAGCTGCCCGACCGCCGGATTACACCCTTGTCCTGTAGTCGAAAGACGAAGTCGATGTCCTCTGAGCCCCAGCCTACAAAGCCTTCGTCGAAGCCGCCGACCGCAACTGCATCGTCTTTCCAGCAGGCGAGATTGCAACCTTTTATTCGCCGCGAAACAAATGACCGATAGTCCCGCAGGTGACTCAAGGGCATGCGCACGAAGAGTGCGGTGAGCTTGGAGATTTCACCGGTGAGCCGATACCACAGAACGCTGCGGCGGAAGGCATGATAATTCCACTCGCCCTTGACCAGGAGCGTCCTGCTAAGCTTGCGCCCAAGCAAAATGCGGCCTCCAGTGACTAGGCGATTAGACTCGGCCAAAGCGCGATGCCGCGAAACGAAGTCCGGTTGGAGGATGCAGTCCCCGTCGACGAAAATTAGGTAGACACCGCGCGCTTTAGCCATGGCCTTGTTGAGTACTGCGCTACGACGGAAGCCAATATCCTCTTGCCATACATGCATGACTGGGAGCCGCGCCAAGCTAGCGTAGGCCGCGATCACTTCGGATGTGGCTAGGCCGGATCCGTCATCGGCAACAATAATCTCGAAGCGACGATCCGTCTGGCTGGAGAGCGATTGCAAGGTCAAGCACAACGCTTCTGGCCAATTGTAGGTCGTCACAATCACAGAAATTAAAGGCGCTTTCGACACGGTCACGGCAGCGCGGTATTGCCTGGGCACCGAAGCACCGAAGTCTCCCTGCTTGCAAATCATATGGATGGGCATTGTTCCATGCAGCAGCCCAAGCTGGGTGGGTTGAACCTCCTAATAAGGCCTGGCAACGCCTCTTCGATTGGGGGTGCCGGACTTAATGCCGGATCGGCTTCGATCCGTAAAATTGATTGTTTGGATATAAACAATTCACGTTATAGATGCATTATATGATCAAGAGCCCGTCACAAGCGTCCGGCGAGCAGCCCGTCCTTTTCTGATACGCGGGACATCGAACCAATGCTTTGCAATCACACTTATGGTGAGTCGAGTCGGAACCGGAATTCATTCCGCTCATGCTGGCGGAATTTCTCGAAAGCGACTGAGCGTTTGTCAAAGGAAGGAAAAATGCCCCCCGGCACCAATCGGGCTCAGCTCCTGATTGGAAAACAGAGTAGTCAAGGCAGGCGAGGGTTCATCTTGCGAGGGCTCGGTTTCTTTTCGGTGATGCGATGGCCGGCCCGGTTGCGTTGCGCAGCGGGTTGCCTTGACTAGGCTGCTCTCGTCGTCTCCGAGGCTCAATTCCGTGCCGACGCCCGGCAATGTTCACCGCAGCGCCCTGATGAGCTGCAACGCATGGAAATGCACCTTGTCCTCGAGTCCCGTAGGGGGTGAGGCTTCCAAGGAAAACCAATGGCTTAGCGGATGGTTAGCCAGCCCATATCTTTCGTATGAATCTCGTATGGTGGCGAACCTGTGGGCGAAAGTTCCGAATCTAGATGAAAAAAATGCTTTGTTCATTCAGTTCAGTTCGAGGGATTCTTGGTACCGTTGGCTGGGATCGTTAGTCTACGTAAATCATTGTTTTTGCTTGTTTTTTTCAATTTCGACAGCGTCGTTTGTATCACAATAGGTGTCACAAAATGTAGCACAAGTTTGCAGACGCGCCCCAGCCCATGCCATGGGAGGCGCTATGTAGAGACGATCTTCGCGAATGTCGATTCTGCCACCATTCTACTTTTGCAGGGAAGGCGTATCGGGAATGTGGGAACTGCCCGTCAGGATTGAAATTCCGAAGGCCAGCAAAGCCGCGGCTGGAAAGGCTCGGCAGACGATGCATCAGCACTTGCGCCGGCGTTAACGCTGGGACGCGGAGACAGCGGCTCAGCCCAATCGATTCTTCCACGTAGTATCCAAAGATGGGCACTGCTTTGTCTTTGGAAACCTAAAAGAAGGATAAAGGGTAGGCTTGCCGTTGTCCACGGATAGCTCCCGCACGGAGCTGCCGGACCGCATAAGGTTGACGTCTATCGTGTCACCACAACCGCATAGGCACTTCAAGATCGCCCATATCGGTCCTTGCCAACCACCTACATCGCGCGACCTAGCCTATTCGGAAGTTCGGAACGGCCCCAACACGGATAAAGTGTCAATGCGAGCAGCTAAACCAAAAGCACACTCGGACCGGGAAGCGATTGCTACTCCTCCTCATCCACACGCGAGGTAATCGATGCAATGATCCTGTCCAGACGGTGCAGTGAGTGGCTGACGGTGTGATCGGTGGCAGGCCGTCGGGGCCATCAAGTTTCCGGTTTGACATGTTGATCCTCCCAAAGTTGTTTTTTTCGTCTAGCGCGTACCAAACTGGCTTTTGCGCGTTTGCGCCGCCGAGTGCGGTCAGTCTTAAGAACGTCGACGCCAGAACGCGCTATCTTTCCATCGACTTTCGCGCCGGTATTGAGCGAGCCGAGCGGTTCGAAACTTCTCAAATTCCGCTTCTACGAGGCGTGAATATTCGGCTGCGGTCGCACCGCCTATAAGACCTTCTGCATGGACTGCCTCGGCAGCCGCAACACCCGCGGCCAGCGCTGTAGTTATTCCTTGTCCTGAGCAGGGATCAAAGCAACGGGCTGCATCGCCAACGGATAGCCAACCTGGTCCCACGGTTCTTGTGAGCCGTCCACTTGAAGCTCCGATAACCTGAACGGGTGAGAGGTCGTGCGCCGCCGCTGCCAACCCTGATATCAGTTTGGTTTCACGCAACGCGTTCTCCCAGTCGCTCTGGCGACGAGCCACCAAGTCTGCGTCTGTGAAGAAGGCTAGAACAAGTCGGCCGGCGGGCAAGCCGGCCGCATACCACCAACCGTACTCGGAAGCCTCAATGTACGTGCGATCATCAGCGGACAGCAAAGTTCCGAATTTGACAAGCGCGATCATGCGATCAATCAAATGCCGTTTTACTCCTTGCTGCCGAGCAAACCAACTTGCCCTACCTGTTGCATCGACAATCCAGGTCGCCGCGAAGGGTTCGCTATCCAGGCCGGTGCTTATCTCCCAGAGGCCTTGGCTATTGCGGCGAGATCCTTTCGGTACGACGTCACGATACACCTCGACCCCAGCGACCCCTGCTGCCTCAATCACCATCTCGTCAAAGCGCCGCCGGTCAAGATGCCAGCCCATACCGTAGGGATCGACGATGAATTCGTTCTCATATGGCCTTGCATCGCCCCAAACAACCACAGTGCTTGGCGCCGGCCTGTGCTTGGCAGCCACAAAGCTATTCCACAGGTCTAGTTGGGCCAGGGGTCTCTTGATTGACGGCGGAACCGTTTCTCCCACCCAAGGCCCAAGGCGACGAGGCCCGGTCAGCACCGCCACATTAAGCCCTCGCCGGGCCAGCGCCAAACTGGTGGCCGCGCCCGCCGGGCCACTTCCCAGGACGATGGCCTCGTAGATCTTGCGCCGGCGGTTCTGCGGACCCGTCATACGATACGGGCGGCCCGGCTTGCCCACGTTCTAGCCCACGAGTTGGGGGTTACGAGGGAAAAGCGGATCTCGATCCGCCTCGACAAAGACCGTCGATCCGCCAGCCTTCTCCGGAACTATGAAGCCCAATCGCAGGACGTTATCGACCATACCTTGATGATCGCCCTCGGGTATCGGATCTTCCCATGCGGCTTGGCTGGCCGGAACGTCGTTGGCGTTGATCATAGCGATGTCTGGTCGTTGGGACGGCCACCAGACACCCCCGTCGCAGTCCCGAAAATCAGCTTGCCATGGCACGGCCATGATTTCGGTAACGCAACCTGGATACACTTTTCCAAGGTTCGTCGGATCCAATCGGAACGGGCGGGCATAAATGTCTTTGTCCCGAAGGTTGATACTCCCCTCGATCCCCGGGAAGAAGTTGTTTCCAACGCATGCATCGAGCGCCGCCCGATCGAGTTCATCCGGCAAACTGATGGGAGGATCCGGGTCATTGAGATCCGAAATGAAGTCGCCTTCAATCCATTGCGCGACATGCTTGGCCATGAATGTCGGCATCACGAAATCTCTCAAGCCAGGAGCCTGCAGCCTCTTGCCTGTCTTTGATCTAAGATCGGCAGACGCGGCGCCGGTGCTGGCAAGTGCGCTCCAATCCGGTGAAGCAAGATCGCTCCAGCGGTTGAAGCGGTTGACCCAGCGCAAATCTGCGGCTCGCTCGATAAGTGGCTTGATGTTTCGCCGAAATGATGGTTTTGGCGCTGGTTTCAATGCGCCTTTGTCGACCGCGGCCTGGAATGCGACGTCATAGAGGGTCACTATCGAGTTGATCAGAGGTGCGAAATCGGGGGGTGCAACGACGACCCACGACGGATAGTGGACAGCAACTGGTTCCTGACCGGGTAACGTGACAACCGCAGTGACTGGTCCATCGGAAACATCATCATGCCAGCGATCATTATTCGCGAAATCCGGCAAATCTTCTCCGGGCGGCACAGATGCACTTGTGCCCCGCCCTCCTAGCACCATCAGGCGACCCAAACCATCAGTTCTTAGCTCACCCAAGTACACGGGTGCGCCTAAAAATCCCCCATTGAACGCTTGCGCATCTTGTGATCGACCAGAAATGCTGACTGGTTGCGGATTGCGAATGACAAGACTGTCGCGGTCGGTGATGTCGGTGTTCCGCGGCATCGCCGGATGCGTAGGACTAGGGTTGTGGTCGAGGGCAGCCTTTCGGTTGACAAGGTCGACACGCCACTCGATTTGCGCCTCGTCCGCTGTGACCTCGCCAACGAGTTGCAGGGCGCCACTGGGATCCTGCTGATATCGAAACACTCTGAAGCGCGCTGCCTGCCTTTTGATCCTGCCACCTTCCTTGTACCGGGCAATGGGACTTTCCAATCCGTCGGCACCAATCTCCTTGCCAGGAGCCCCTGGAATTTCCGGCCCCACAAAAAACTTATCAGGATGATTGCCAATTCGCGCGACGCCGATAGCCGGATGAATTTTGTAGACTATACCCATAGCTTTCGCCTCCCATACCTAACGAATGTCTAGCTCGCGGTCGTTCCGCCAAGGCGCTATCCAAGCTTTTGGTGGACGGCGGTATCTATCGCGCCGATCACCGTTAGAATGCCCTTTTGCTTGGGTGTTGGATTGAAGCCGCTTTCGATCTGAGCTCTTATTGCCGAAGATCGGTCTATGCGCTGGCGAAGGAACTGGAGTTGTCCGCTCACATCCGCCGGCAGATCTTCCTCGGGCAGCTCGAACGGGAAACCGGCCATCAATCCAGCTTCTCCCTCATCGCTCCCAAGTGGCATTTGTCTCAGTTCCTCGGAAATTGGCTTCACGGAAGCCAGCATTTCGCGAAACGCCCATGAAAAGAAGTCTTTGCGCATCGCCGTTGTCCCCGGCGCGCTTCCGGTCGATCCTAATGACATGGACTGGGCGATATCCACCAAGAGTATTTGGTAACGCACGTTCGCCAATTCTGCCCAAGCTAGGGTTTTTGGTTCGGTAATTGTCGCCACCCCGCTTAACCCCGTGCGAGGGTCATCAGCTTGATTGCGTACCAGGACTGGCGCGCCGGGCTGGGCAAGCACCGCTTTAAGTTCGCGATATATGCGCAGAAATTTCTCAAAATGCGTGACCCCCGCATCCCCGACGGGCCCCTCTCCCTGCAGCGCGACAGAGTAGATGGCTTGGCGGGCAGTTGGTTTATCCTGCACCTGAAGCACGTATATGGCAGTATCGGGAGGTTCATCACCGCCCTGTCCACGCCATTCCGTTGGATTTGCTTGGCGGTCTTGGTTTAAGCCCATCTTGCTCGGGTCAACGTGCCATTTCGGCCAGTCTGGAAATGGGTTCTCCAGCGTCAGCCACGGTTCTTGCGGATGATCATCATCCTGAAACAGATAGTACAAACGCTCGTAGATCAGTCCTGCTCTGGTAACACTGCCGATTGCAATCTCGGCATCACGGAGAGCTTCATCGAAGACGGCCTGGTCGCCGGCTTCCACCGTGCGAGGTGCTTCCGCACAAACATATTTTGCTACGGTCGCCAAACGCACTGGTTGGAGACTAAAGGGGAAAGGGTACAGCGGCGAAGTCAGTGGCAGGTTTTCTCGGTCGACATGAGGTCTGGCGCCCAGGCTTAACAACAAGTTCTGTACCGTGATTAAATGGCCCATTTCTTGTTTTGCGATGGTGCGTATTAGGTCGTACCAATCGTCGGTCTGAATAGGATGGTCGAAACCTGGAACTTCTATTGCGACACCAGCAAGGAGGGACGACGCGCTGAAAAGGTATTGTACCATCAACGACCCTTCAACTTCCGCCGCAACCCGCAACAGCGCTATTGCCTCCTCTTCGGCACTGCTGGGTGGCGGGTCAAGTTGTGGGCTACCGGTCACAAAGGCGAGTGTTGCAGGCCCGTGCTCAACTGGCAGGCTAACTCGATGTTTGGGCCGACGTTGCGGTTTGACGTTTAGTCCGGGAGGACCCTGATGTCTAGCCCAACTAATGTCGCGTAGCCTGCCTCGCTTCACGTTGCTGCTTCCAAATAACGGCAGCGCAACTCAAAGCGGCGGAGCAAGACCTCATTCAGTCGGTAGTCGTAGAGGAGTTTGTTCCGCGCATTGACGACACGTGCAGTTGTCATACCGAGCCCCCCATCCTTCTGAAGGATAGTTGCAGGCTCGCTAAAATACGTCACCTGTCCGATCGGACAGTTGACTGGGATCGATGCCACGCGAGAATCCAGCAAGTTCCCTTTGCACTAACTGCATTGCCAGGTGCCGCGGCGAGTTCCACTCGAATTCCGGGGATCTCAACGCCTTATTTAGAGCAGCATATCCGCTGAACAGATGATTGAGCGACCAGAATTCCGACCATCGTAAGGAGGCAACCGATGACCAAGAAGCCAAGAAAGACTGCGAGCAAGTCCGACAAGGGAGAGGCCAAATCAACCAAGAAGATAACCGGGCCAAAGGCCAAAGAAGCGCTTTTGGCCGGTGCGCCGCAGACCAGCTTCGGCGATATTCAGAACCTACTCGACACTCTCGTGCCCCCCATTGATGTAAACATAAATGGCGCGCCGCATAAACGATTTTGGCGGAGGCCTCCGACCGACACGCGCGGCGGCTTCGTCAACTTTGACACATCTCATTGGGGGCAGGTTGGAGTGCTTGTCACTCCGGGGCATCCGGAAACCTCGAATTTGTATCTGGCTTTAGCGGGCCAGCCGCCATTTGACGGTTCAGCTCAGAGCCAAATGCCCGACATTGATTCCGACCCGCTGGCAACGCTGGCGAACAAAGACCAACTCGCAACCGTAGCGACCTGGATAACGAACGGAGCACCCGCGTAATTCAAGATCCAGGCACTCGGTTGCAAAACAGCCGAGTTCGATTGAATGCCTATTAGCACTCGCCAGAACGTTGGGGCGGCGCCGGCTGGTGAAACAATATCTTGGGATAGCCCCGCCCAACCGGAGGAGTTCTCTCATGCGACATACCTTGCATTTGTTGCCGGCTATTTTTTCCTTTTGTGTGGGGACTCTCTTGCCGCTGGGAGAGTCTCGCGCGCAGGTTCTGCCGGCGGACGCGAAGCCCACATGCGTCGTCGATCCCGCGATGTTCAAATCATGGTTTGATTCCGGCTCTGTTAGCCTTGACGGCACAGTGGGGCCCGCTGACAGCGTCAACTTTCCGGATACGCCGAATTGCAGCTTTTACCAATGGTCTGAGCGGATGTTTCTATTTCTCTCATCGCCGACCACAGCCCGCTTCGGCGGCACTGCAAAGGTCTTCGAATCGCCCGCATTCTTCGATGTTTCGCCGCCCGATAGCGGCAACCGCAGAAATTTCATCCCGCACTCCTCGACGCCCCTAAGCATTGCCAGCATTCGGACCCCACAAAATGGCCCCAACGATCTACCGGTGGTTATGTCGAACACTGGCGATCTATTCGAAGTGGTCACACCACCTGCAGGACCAAAGGGAGGACCTTTGATCCAGGATTTGAGCGGTAAAGTTAGCGAGTTGTCACGCATGGAGGTTGTTGGCGGACAAACTAAGCCCAATTTGTTCGACACGAGCGGCAAAGAAATCGAGGCGTTTCCCAACCTTCCCGCTGCTGCAGCCGGACCCGCCGTGGACAGAGCGCAGGTCGGCATTGCGCGAAAATTGAGTATTGGCGGAAAGGACTTGTTGGTTGACGCCGCGGGCGACGTGATCCAGACGGAAGTTGGTCAGGCCAATAGCGACGGTGTCCTGATCTCGCAAAACAATTCGCTGGTCTACTACGTAACCACCGTCAACGACGTGTTCGCCTACATGGTAACGGGAGCCGCAAACGGCGGAATTAGTCCACCACCAACGCAATTTCCTGTAACGCAAGGCGATTTGGACAAGATCGCGGCATTCGCCATAGCAAATCAGAAGACCATTATCGCACCAGAGACGCTGGCCATCGAGCTTAAGACGTCATGGGTCGAGGCAAGTTCAATACCCGACGCAAAAAAATACATTACCATGGATGCGACAGTGCCGACGTTTGATACGTCCGACCCGAAGAAATGGAAGCCGATCGGTCACAAGACCGTTCCGCTTGCCATGGTCGGAATGCATATTGTCGGCAGCGCAAAGGGCCATCCTGAGATGATCTGGGCGACTTTTGAGCATATCGACAACGTGCCGACGGGTGCTTACACGTACCTCGACGCTGCCGGCAACACGAAATCCGTGGCCCAGCCGAGTTCAGGACCATGGCAATTCAGCGCCGACAATCCAGCTGACGTTTTCAACGCCCTAAAGGCCCAATTTGATTCGGGAAATATCGTTCCAGGGGATGATCCGTCAGGCATTGCGCCGAGCAACACCATCCGCTGGAAAACTTGGGGGGCGGTGTCCGGCGTTTCTCCGAACCCAATCGACGGATCCGACACTGCCTCAAACACCGAGATCATCGCGATCAACAACAGCGTGCAGAGCCAATTGGCTACAGGTGATGTTCGCGCTAACTACGTCTTCGTCGGTGCGACGTGGACGATCGGCGGTGCTTCGCCGACGGCCACGAACCAGGTGGGTACAAGCATGCTGGCCAACAGCACGATGGAAACCTACCAGCAAGGAACAAGTGCCGGTGATAGGGGATCGAACTGCTTCTCCTGCCATAGAAGCAACCAGACCGGAGTAAGCCACGTGTACAAAGCGTTGAATCCCTTATTCTGACTTGAGATCAAGTAGGCAGTTGAACCCCCAAGCACGTTTTGATGTGGGCGCCAACGGACCGGCGCTCACACTTTTCCAGCTAGGCCGCCGCCGGCTATGCCGACCTGGTGCCCCAAACTTGGGCAGTCCCCCTTGTCGCCAACTTCGGCAATAAAGACTCGAATGTGGCAAGCCTTAGCTTGTAGCCAGCGGAACGGCAGCTCCCGCCGTAATCCAATCCGACAGCAGTTGAATGTCCGACTGACTAATCACTCCTTGCATGGGGCCGGTTCCAATGATCGCGACCAAAAACATGCTCCTGTCCGGCTCGCCGGGAATGACCCAGCCGCCACGGACAAGCGCCGCCATCAATTCCACCGGAGAGTCAAACAGCGCCTTGAGCTTCACGGGTTCGCCTTTTTCGTTAGGGAGCACAAGATCCTCATGCGCACGTTTGGCGCGAGAGGCGAAACGATTGATCAGATCTCGAACTTGCAATCCGAGTTCGTCAGGGGTGGCGCGTGCCGGCCGAACCGCCATACCGGTTGTCACCTGGCCATCAATGAAAATGCGGTACATAAAATGCCCTGTTCCGGCATCTACACCGTCGTCATTTTTGAAATTCCAAGAAACCGTTCGCGACCCTGGCTTTGGTGATTGCTCGTTGGCCACCACCTTCACCAATGTCTGCCGCGGATCGAAGACGGTGACCGTGAGTTGCTTCGCACCTTCAGGGATCTGGGCTGCAATATCCAGGCTTTCCCAAGCCTGTGCGATAGCCGGTTCGACGACCATCGGCGCGGCAGCCAGGGCTGCTGCATCTGCGTTTAGCATACATCGATAGATCGTACCCCCGGACGCGTACGCAACGATCGGCTTTGTCTTGGTGAAACGAAAGCGGTTGATAAATCGACCCACGCCGTTGGCGTCGAACCACGTTGCGCCGCCGTCTGTCGTTCCGCTTGTCGTCCCATCAGGGCTACCCGACATGAACCCGTGACCCCAGCCGCCGACCCACCCCACTTGGTCATCAAAAAAGCCGATGCCCTCCAGTTCAACATTCCGCTGTGGATCGTTGATCGTGATGCGCTTCCAGGTCTCGCCACCGTCGGTGGTCTTCAAAATGGCCGCGGCGGCGTCATTTTCAAGTGACACGAACCCGACTTGTGGATTGAGGAACTGGATCTTCCAACCCCATTCGCCCGTTGGGAAGTCGATTCCGGAATTCTCGAGTTTGTTTTCCCACGTCTTGCCACCATCGGAGGTGAACATGACTACTGGCTTCAACTGGTCGTAAGTTGTTCCCCCCTTGCCGCCGACCACCCAGCCGCGCAGATCGTCGACAAAATAGGTATCGATCAGCAAGTTGGCGTGCGCTGCCATGGAGATCGAATTCCAAGTCTGGCCGCCATCGGTCGTATGCATGACTGCTGCCTCGCGATTTGGATATTGCGTACCGGAGGCAAAAACCACGCCCTTGGATGGCGAGGATATCCCACAAATCGCGCTAGGTAGTGGCGGTAGCCGATTGGTCATATCGATCCAGGTCTTACCGTCCTCTGTCTTCCACAAGCGCTGCCGTCGCGTGATTGAGCCTACCCAACCGTCGGTCGCGCTGGTAAAGCTCATGCAACGAAGCCAAGTGTCGGCGTCGACAGTGTGCTGAACCGTCCAAGTCGCGCCGGCATCTTCGGTATGTACGATTTGACCCGCACTGTTCACGCCCCAGCCGGTCTCCGGTGTTATGAACCAAATATCATCATAGCGTGTCTGGAGCGGAGCGTTCGTAGGACGCCAATCAAAGGCCATTTATCTTCTCCGAGCAAAGTGGTTACCTAATCGGTTCCAGCTTTGTGTTGAAAGGAACGGAGTCCGCTGAGATTGACGACAGCGTTGCTGTTCTTGCGCTGCGTGGACGACATGAGCGGCAATCATGCGCAATCCCCCCGGCTGTTGTCAGAATAGTTGCAGCGCGCCTGAAATACGTCACCTGTCCAATCGGACAGTTGACGCAATCGCAACGTTGAGCCCGTTGCAAGTTACCCTTGGCCTGTATGCGCTCGGGATGCCGGCCCTTGTGCCATTCCCCCATGACGATGGAATTCTGCGCGCAGCGTGGGAGTGACATTGTGTTGTAACCGGTGATGCAGATGTTGCAGCCGATTCATTCGCGGATAGCCACGCCGGGTCTGAAAGCATGAAAGAGGCGGAACGAACCAGAGTTGCTAAGCACATTCCGGTATTTATTCCGATTTTTGATCTTCCTGCATCGTGAGCGAAAACGCGGCGCGAACAGCAAAGGTGTTTCCCCATTTCAATTCCATATGACTTGGGTCACTGGCTTGAATGAGCGTTAGGAGCCACTCCATCGCTGATCGCATTGCTATCGGAATGCTATCAAGGTCGACATAGGCGTGCTTCACGATAAAGACGTGTTCCGACACCCATTTCATGGTGCACGTGTCTAGAACAATGGTCGGCACGGAAGGCGAGCCAGGTTGGCTAAGCGAAAGGGTGTAGGCGGTCATGCCATTGGCCCAACTGAATGCGCCGAGGAGTGGATAGTCGATCTCAACGTTGTCGGCGAACTCTCCTCGCATGTGCTCGAGATAGTGGCGAGCCGGCTCGACCGTCTTCAGAGCAGTCTCCAACGCTCGCATCTCTGGAGCACGCTTACTGATGAATGGCATAAATCGAAAGCATTCGAGAAATCGATAGGAGAAGTCGACAAATGAAACGGCACGAACTAGCGGAGCGACTGCTCGCTTTCCGATATCTTTACCTTCGTTGATGTCACTCTCGAAGCCATGGAGTTCTTGCTTGATCTGAAGTGAAAGCTCTTCCACGACGAGGAGCGAGCGTTTAGCGGTTTCGAATAACAGGCCAAGTTGCCTCTCCAATCTCGCCTTCTTTTCTAGATCCATGACCATATCAAAACATATGCGCTCGCAGTCAGCCAAGTTACCTGTGGTAGACCATCGCCCTGATCATCCAGCACTATCAGAGTCGAGAGAAAGGCCACGGGTGCGCGCTCGGACTTAGGGTATCTGCCTCGTAAGTCCCGCTGCCAGCCTGCTCTGAAAACGCTGTTCTGCCAACCAGTCTCGCATGCCGCGGCCCCAAAGCCCAAACAACCCGGGGGTGACATCTGCAAGCTCAATTCGCCAAGCTCGCAGGTTTGGTGGGATCGCAGCGAGCTGAGTTATGAAAGCTGCCTTTTGCCGGGCCTGCTCTTGGATTGAGCTGAAGCCTTCAATGGGAAACTGATCATGCTTCTGTGGGAGAGTGGCTGCAATCTCGGCAATGGATGCGTTAAAAGGGGCACAGTCCGCAGCGTCCGAGCGGATGTCGGCTTCGACGCTTGTTAGTAGCGGTATTACCTCGGCGGTCGGGGCCTGCATCGCAAGCACACAGGCTGCCGCTCGCCGTTGCTCAGGGGTCCCTTTCAACATCGCGGCGACCTGTTCCTTCGTCGCTGTCTGAAGTGGAACCCTACCAAGCAAGCTCGTATAAAAGATATCGCTCCGGCCGATCCGATCAACCAAAGCAGCTACTATCTTGCCATTGCTCCGACGCTCGTGCTCAACATAAGCGCGCCGCAGGTCGATATCGTTTGCATCGAGGTGGTTCCCAAAGAATTCAGTGTCGTCACCCCAAGCAACCAGCAAATCCAAGAGAGCCGCTCGCTGACGGGGATCGACAGTAAGTGCAGCGACAGCGCTCACATTTTTGAGGTCCGGCTTCACGACGATTGCGATGAGAGGCAAAAATGACCCCAGATCGACATGTCCATCACCAAAGAGATTTGTGAACTGTTGAGACGGTTTCCCGTCCTGTTGTAGCGCGACCTGTATGAACCTCTGAATATTGTTCCACTTGATCATCAAATTCGTGCCTGGGCAGTGACGAGCAGTGGCCAGTAATGCCGGGACGAGGGATAGCGGTTGAGGATGGGCTAGCACATCAGCCCAAAGCGGATCGCATGGCGCGTCGGGGAGATAGGCCTGGAGCAGTATCCAGCGCCAGTCGCTTGGATCATCCGGCTTCAGCTGTTTGGTGCCGCCCCGATCATCATCCGGTTTGAGGGCCTTCCTCCATTGGATAAACCCCGCCAAGGCGCTTGCCTCAGACAGTTGCAGCCTCCCGACCATCGCGGTTATGGCGCCCTCATCGAGCCGGCAGCCAGTGCGGACGGCAGCATCGAGAACAAGCGACACGGAGGCCAGTCCTTTTTTCGCGCCCGCAAGGGCTTTCAAATAGCTCTCAATTTCCGGGGTGCAGGGCACATCCAATCGGCGCAGAACATCGTCGTGGGCAAATGCCGTGCCGAGCCCTCGAACGTCGAGGTATGCGAGGGTTGCGCCAACCTTTGGTGAAAGGCGTAACAACGCCCGCAACGCAGCCAGGCGGATCTCGGACCGGTCGTCGTGGGTCCATGTCTTCAACAGCGGGACGTCATCGACGATAGCAACCTCGGTAAAGAGAAGCCGGGCTCCAAATCGGGTCTCGAATGGAACTTTGCGGTCGTTGAAAATATCCATCGTTGATGTGCGAGCCCCAGACCGGTCGCCCGCATCGGCGCTCTGCGCTGCCAGTTGAAGCCGATCAAAGTGCGCCTCTACTAGAGGCGTGACAGGCTTTCCGAGCGGCGTAATGATCGGCAGATTATTCGCTCCACCGGCGAGGCGTTCCGAACCGTAGGAAAAATTCCAGAGCGGGTTGGGGTACCCGGGGAGAGAAAAGCGTGGATGTCCACTGTACGCGACGAGGTGCCCGCCCTCCTCAACCACGTATTGGGTAGCGTCGAGTAAGCCATACCAAGCTATCAAGACAAAGCAAATTGCCCCCACGATGGACACTGCACTAGCGCGAACCATGCGCCTCAATTGTCGGGGGGAGTAACGGGCAGTCGCAAACCGAACTGCGTCAAGCGTCTGGCCACGCATCACGAGGACAAGCGGGTCGCTGATGTACGATCCAGCGAAAACCATATCCTGTTGGGGGAGGTCGGGTAACTCCAATCGCTTTTCAGCGATCCCAGTTTCCAATCCTTGGATCAAGTCTGAGAAATAGATCGCGCCATCCCCGTGACCGACGACTATGGCACCATCAAGAATCTCGACGAGCGTGCGGCCAAAAAGGGTTCCCTTTCCGTCGGCTGTTTCCCAAGATTTCTGTCCGGCCCGCGCCGAGGACAACAGGATGCGAAACTCCCCCGTGCGCAGCTTCGTGAATGCTGCAGGCGCATGCTCGACCACCGCGGCACTGTTGCAGCAGTCTAGTATTGCGAGCACCCCGCGACAGTTTGCAGCATCAATCAGGCCCCCAAGGTCTGTCCCCGAAATCGCGGTTCTGCTGAGATCATTCGGGTCGGCCTCGGTTGTGCAAAGATAGAAGTCGTCCTCCGTTTCCACCCCGTGACCAGCGAAATAGAAGAGGATCGTGTCGCTTGGTCCGCTCTGGTCAATCACGGCTTTCAGCCGATCGCGCACGGCTCCGCTCGTTGCGACCATACCGATCAGTGGCGGGTCGACCAACTCGTCCGGCACCGCACAACCACCTGGGTCCTTGAGAGATCGAGCAATCGCCTCTGCGTCGTTCTCGGGGGACTCGAGCTTCGGTAGCCAATTATCTGGAACGGCACCAACGCCTACCGAAATGACTCGGATGGTCCGGCCGAATTCGGCAGCCGTCGTACGCATCAGAACCAGGATGAAAGGAAACGGCGCCGATTGCTGGAACTTTGACTATCGCGCGCCGCGACCTCCCCGCGTGCGATAGCCGGCGGACCGCCTTGGCCGAGTGTGCTCGTTGCGCCTGCCGCCGAGCAGTACACCAAGAAGCCGTTGATCGCGCCAACGAGGTAGGCAATGAGCCCATCGCCGCCGGATGCGGTCACACCTGCAACAACGATGAGTTGGGCGACCAGCAACCCAAGCCATCTGGGATTGAAGTTAAACGCCTGCTGCAGGCCGTTACAGATGACGAAGGTAGCACCGGTAGCCCCACTCAACGTCAGCATGCTTTGGATGGTGAAGAAATCATTTGGTAACGGCGTACTCATGTCGGCCCCTTTCATTCCGCGCTCCACCTGCGCGGTAAGACATAGCATCTCGCAACTGATATCAGCAGCCCGTAACGCGCTTTCCCCCGGCGGTGCCGCGGCCTCACGCAGGATCTCTCAGATTGACCGCCCAGTCGTAGACGGGAATGCTAATGAGCATGTCTGGTCTCCAGATGAAATGACAGCGTGAACCGCCTTCTCAGCCGAGCCAGCGCACTAGTTCGGACCGGCTTCGGCCATGAGGTTCGCTCGAAAGCCACCAGAACGGTGATACCAACCATCAATGGTACGTGCGCGTTGGGCACGCACAGCGGCAGGAGCATCAGAGTCCAGCAGCTTGCTATGCACCAGCCGGCCAAGCTCGATCCAAATAGGAATGGATCCATGAGAGCGGCCGTGCCGAATACGGAGAGCCGTGGGCGCAGGTGACATCGGCTCACGCATCTCGCCCGTGCAGGACTGATCTGCCATATGAGCGCTACCAAGGAGACCGCAGTGATCAGGAGCAATTCCGACGCCAACAGGTCGCGAAGCGCAAGAGCCAACAGCCTGAGGATCACGCAAACGGCAGTCCAGACGCATAGGTAGCCAGCCACGAATGCAAGGATCGCTTGCCAACGATGTCGTGTCAGGGAACGGTACCATAAGTGCAGAAGTGGCCCTGCGAGCGTCGGCGTCATCATTGCCAACACCATGAGCGCGGCATTGCCGGCGAGTACCCGCCAACCAAGGGTTTCGACCGTGAATTCGATCCTGTCAGCGCTTTGGGCAAAGCTAGAGGAGAGCGACCCTGTGCACAGGAGTGGCAACGACCCATGAGGCTGCTCGGCGTATAGCATGATCAACCAAGCGCATAGGCTGATGCCCCAAAGCAGAGAGCTCAAAGGGCCTAAGCCATGCTCCAAAAGCCACTGCCGCATGATCAACTCGATTGCCGATAGATGCTCACTCTTTTGATCGAGATTCCGCCTTTGCCCAAATTGCTGACAGGCACAAACAGCACCGGCAATTTACTCAGGTCGGCGTTGCCCGACGAATGCAGACGATCGATGGCGTCGGTGATCTCCAAAATTTTTGTCATGCCCGCGCCCCCGTGGGGCTTTGCCAAACTGCTCGCGGCACGCACGCCGAACAACGACACCACGCCTGCTCGATTTTCGGGGTGATTTGACGGGTCAGCGCCTTCAGGTAACCCCACATATACGTCGAAGACTGCTGCATCGTTGTCGCTGGTGATATTCTCGAGGTTGAGAAAAACGCGGTCCGGTTCTGGTACCGCACGCGCCGAAAACTCTTCAACGTTGAAACAGTGGGCCACCCTACGCGCTGTTGGCTTGTCTACCCGCACGGTCGTCGCGGTCGGCCGGTTTGAGATGGTGATCGCCTTCGCGTTGGCTCCGAGCAACTCGACCACAGGTTTCTTGGCCATGACCGCCTCCGGACGGATTGGCAACTCAGCGCCTTTCGAAAGCCGACTAAGCGTCTCTAGCCTGAGGCTGAGCCGCAGCTGCCCAGCTAACGGATCGCTGGTGTCCTCGCAGGCATAGTCGAGCCCAGGCGCAGATATGTCGAGCATATCTTTCGGCGTGAACCGCTTCCGAGTTCCGTCAGGCTGCGGAAGAATGAATTGACGGCGACCGGTCGGACCTTTCAGCCATGAGGCAAGCACGGGATTCTTGTGGGTTTGGTCGCGCTTGAGCCAGACCTCCCATAACCGATCGATATTTGCGTGATGCAGCCAGAAGATGGGGTCGAGGGCTGCCGTGTCAGGCATAGACATGAGCCCATGGAAATGCCAATCGTCAGGGTCTTGGTGCGACTGGACTCCGCCTACCAACCCATGAACTACATCATGCGGCTTCTGCTCCAGGAAGCCCTCGTTCTCGCTGTCCGCGTGGTGCTGGAACGGTGTCCGTACGCCACCAAATCCGGGTGAGCCGTGTAGAATTCCCTCAAACACTTCATCGTTCAACGCGGCAGTGAGATCAACATCAGCCTGCCGGATGATGACGACGCCGTCCCCTTGACCATAGCGCCGTTTGTCGAACAGAGGGTTGTCCCCACCATCGGGCCAAGTGTTCGTTGCAAAAGCCTCGGGAAGGTTTCGCGGGTTGGCAACTGCGCGGCTATTATAGTCCCAGTATGGCAATGCCCAGTCCGTTGGAGCGCCGGGCAACTCCTTGATGGCCGTGCGGACGATAGCCTCGAATGCAGCGAGATAACCGCGATGCCAGGGGATGAAATACCAGCCATGATGCTGACACTGGCCTTGGTCTTGGGTCTCGAATTCCGGAGTCTGTGGAAGTTGTTCTGTCGGCTTCAGCCAGCCGAACTCGCGCCAGATTTCTTCGTCTACACCGTGAATCGCGGCAAGATATCGCCAGCTGGTAATATCTGACATCGGGCGCGCCTGAAGGGCCTGGACACCTCGCGCATACCAGAGCAACGTTGGGTCCCACGGCTGTTGCAAACTCCATACATTCCGACGCATTCGAGGCATGACAACACCTCCTCCTCGCTTGGCTGTGTGCTAGCTCGGCTTGTTATCCGACAGCTCGGGAGCCTGTGCTCCAACTACTCGTGAATATCGCCCAAAATGTCTGCGCCGGTGGCGACCGAGAGGGGCGACTTTCACCATGCTGTCCTCCCACGATCGTATCGACGTTGCTGGCTAGGCAGCGAGGTTGCCGGCGTGCTTGACCGTCACTGGATGCCAACGGCGTCGAAGGCAGCCTCGATCGCCGACACCCGGCGCGCTAATTGGTCGGCGGGCAAATTTCTGAACAATGTCCGTGCTGCGCTAAGCACACCTCTCCGGCTGTCGGTGAATTGCGACGTACGCGATAGCTGCTGCGTTACGGCGATATAGAAAATTCCTGCGACCTGGTCCGCCTCGAACACGAAACCGCTGTTGTCCGAAGCGGTCAGTATCAAGTGTGCAGCCTTGTTATGTATGCCACTGTTGGTGTGAACCCCACCCCAGTCACCCCGTTGCGTATTCGGCAATACTTTAAAACTATTCATATGCGCCGGCTGGCCAAGAGAAGCCGGGTCCGACATGTCACGGAATGCTCCTCCCCCGTTCGCGAAACCCTGGCCGAGTTTCCAGTCCCAACGGCGCCGATCGGGCTGGCCTCGATTGGCAATGAGGATGCCAAATATGTCGGAATATGACTCATTCAGCGCTCCCGACTGCCCCGCGTATTCGAGACGCGAAGTGTTGTCCGTTACGCCATGGAACATCTCATGGCCCACAATGTCCAAAGCGGCGGCCAACGTGAGGAGTTGTCCGCCGCTCATAACCTGGCCGTACACCATTTGCCGGCCGTTCCAATAGGCGTTGAACCATTGCCTACCGTCACGGCTCTCGCTTGCGACAACGCAGTTGACACTGGCGTTCATGGGGCCGCCTTGATTGTCGATATTATTTCGCAGAACGACCGTACGAAGAAAATCTGCAACCGCCTCAGCGTTGGCATGCGCGCTCACCGCACCGGGGGGCCAAGCCGGCGTCACCTGCTGGCCGGGCAGAGCCGCACCATTCACATTTGGGTCGTCAAACAGGAAATCGAAGGTCTCGATGTTGTTCTTCGTGTCCCTCAGAACGCTTCGATTGCCGATCGTTTCAACCCGAATGCTGCGCTGCATTTGCCTTGCATCGATCGCATTTTGCACTTCCGACGCCATGCTGGGCGTGCGCGGAAGCTCAGCAATGACCCGTCCTGTTTTCGCATCGACCACGTAGTCGAAATAGCGCGGCGCGATCGCTTCGGCGCTCTTCGGAGCTCGTTTCGAACGGGTGACGGGCACGTCCTCAAAGATGAATGCGAGGTGCCACTTGGCGCGCGAAGCGACATAGTAGTAATTGAGTCGCGGCGCGATGCCCGTGAGGTCTTTCTTGTAGGGCGGCTTGTCGAGGACCGCCTTAGCTGCCTCCGCAGGTGAAATTTTGGCTAGTGGCTGCACACCCGTTGGCTCGCCCAGCGCGGAGTTGATGCTAACCAATCGGTTGTTTTCGTCGAGTTCTACGGTCACCAACGACCCGTACACCGGGATATCATGAAAGGCTTGCCGGAACTTAACCGTTCGCGTGCCGGTCAGTGGCACGGTATCAGTTCCGATAGTTTTGAATTGGCTCTCGGCGCCCTCCGCCGCCGGGGCGACAAACTCGGGCGTGAGGTTGCTTTCGAGCGCTTGATTCATATAGCGCCTCGCTGCCGTTTCAGGGTCGACCGATTCGGTGGCTGCAGCCGGGAAGGCAAACGTCGGATGAGCTGCCTGCTCGTTTGCAAGCGCGGTGAATGTCGCGTGAGACTGCTCGTCTTGCGCGTGCATAGAGAATGACTTCAGTCCGTTTCCGCTACGGTCTACAACTGCGGTCGCCATTGGATATCTCTTTAGGTGCGTTCACTCTGCTTTGTTACTGATAACCCGTTTGCGTGCGGTCCTACTGCGAGTTATCGCACATCTTCTCTGGGTCGGCTTCCATTCTGCGGCCCTCAGCAAGGTGCCCTGCTGGCGGGTATCGGCGTCCCCGCTCACCGTGAACGCCGAACGTAAGCGCCGCTAACGCCCCGGCTGTGAAGATAGGTAGACCAGGTTTTTCCATCTAATCCTCCCACCATCTGTTTCTTGCTAGGCATATGCGCGCCGTTTGCTCTCAAGGGCCGGCATTCCGGTGACAAAGGGCACTTGCGTCCCCCGCCTTACCAACAGCGAATGGTCAACGCGCAGAATCTTCCGGACGCTTGCGAGAGCGTCTTCATTCACGTCGATGTATGCAACTATGTACCATTCGCCGTTTTCTTCTCGCGCCATGCCCATCGGCTCTGCCCTCCATTTCAGGGCGCCGTGATGCGGCATGAAGTATGTTTCCTGAACACCTCCAACGGCGGCGAGGCCCTCCTCAAGGGCATATTCCATCACTGCGCAACATAGCTGAGTGAGCGTTCCACGCAGTCCGATCGAGCGTTTTTCGGGAACGACGAAAGTACGTGTCCATTCCGCCCAGTCGGGTCGACGAGGGACACCCGATCTCTCGCACATGTGAGGAAAGACCTCCGAAACCATGTGCGGTTCGCTCGTCGGGATCAATCGAGCCGAGGTAACGACGCGTCCCTCTTCGATACCAAGCAAATAGGTTGCAGCGTCCGTATCAAATTGGTCGCGTTCACGGCCATCGGGACTCGGAGGCCGCCAACCTTTTTGGTGGACGAAAAAATCGTGCCGGCGGCGCAAGAACTCGTCGAACTCGTTCTCGTAGAGGTGCTTGTTCAGCGCATTGACGACATGGGCAGTTATCATAGCGCGACCCCCTATCCTTCTCTGAAGGATAGTTGCAGCCGCGCTAAAATACGTCACCTGTCCGATCGGACAGTTGACTTAAGTTATGGATGGATGAGGCGCTTGCGAACTGCTTCGACAACGGCCTGCGTGGTAGTCGCGACTCCAAAGGCTTCCCGAGCTTTTGTTAGATGCCATTTGGCAGTCCGTTCGGTCAGTCCGAGGATCTGAGACGTTTCTGACGAGGTTTTCCCCGCCGCGGCCCATAGAAGAACTTCTTTTTCGCGATCGGTAAGTAGATCTTCGTTTTTGTCGTCGCCCTGCGAAAGCGACTGAATGGCCATTCCGGCGTAAACGGCCATCGTCACCAATTGAACCTCTTGCCGAGGCGATAGCGAGCAGACTCTGGCCGAAGACGCAAATGAAAGCACTGATTGCCAATGACTAATGCTAAGCATTGGCACTGCGAAACCACTCATAATGCCAAACTCAGTTGCTTCACCTGCTACCCGTTGAGAGGCCTTTGTGCTAGACCATTTCGGCGGAACATCTGCCCAGAGAAATGGCTTCAACGTCTTTGCTGAGTAGATGCAGACCCCATCAACAGCGGCATGATCGGCTTCAATGTAACGGTCGAACCAACCGCTGGGCCAGCCGTTCAATTCGACCATCGGTGCAAGCTTCTGCCCGCCAAGTGGAACGCCGCTTAGGATTAGGTGCTCGAAGCCGAGATCCCTAACCGTGTCGAGGAGGTCCGCGAGCAATTGCGCTGAGGTGGAATGTTTTCGGCAGCGCTCGACGAAGTCAAACACATCTGAGTCGATCATGCCAGAGACCCCCGCCTCTATGCCGCCAAAATTGCCCGTAACCAGGCCTGGAAGGAGTTTACTGCGAAGCAGCTGCCGTGCCAACTTTCATGAAGCACTGCTGCACGCCGCCACAGCGTTGCAAATATCCCGTTCCTTATTGGCATCCCCAAAATGATCAAGACCGATCCAGGATAAGCCGATCAGCGGCGAATCGAGCACAAGTTACTGCATGGCAGGCAAAAACGGGTGTCGCAGAAACTACCGGCACCGTAACGTGAAGCCTCGAATTCATGTAGGATGCGCAACCTACAGCCTAAAGGAACGGATCGACGTCTAGCCTTTTGCGGTGGTCGCCTTTTTCGGAGAGACTGGAAAGTTGAGAACCTCCAGTATCGTGCTTTGGTACGCTGCTAGTCATTGTGGGCTGGACACGTTTGTTGCACATCTGAGGATAGGGCGATATGAGCCTGTTGGTCTTTAAGCCAGGAGCATGAGATGTCCGAAGAAGCCTATAATGTAATCGAATTTACTGCGGATATCGTTTCCGCCTATGTCCAGAAGAACGCGGTTCCGGTCTCTGGATTGCCCGATTTGATCGCTAGCGTAAATTCAGCATTGACTAATATTGGACAGGCAGCTCCGACGGAAGAACCGGGTCCGACGCCGGCGGTTAATCCCAAAAGGTCCGTGTTTCCGGACTACATCATCAGCCTTGAAGACGGCCAGAAATACAAGTCGCTCAAGCGTCACCTCGCAACTCGGCACGGGATGACGCCCGATGAATACCGGGCGAAGTGGGGGCTGGCGAAGGATTACCCGATGGTTGCCCCAAACTATTCGGCCGCCCGATCAGCACTGGCAAAATCGCTAGGCCTAGGAAGGAAGGCTGCTCCAGCAAAGAAACCTGCCTCAAAGCGTAAGGCGAAAGCGTGAGCTGCAAGGCTCGGTGGAGCAGCCGCAGCAGAGGCGAAGCAGCGGGATCAAGAGCCTGTCTTGCTCCGGAAAATCAATACCGCTATTCGCTTTTTGCTGTTGGAGCCGATGGCCTTCGCGGTTTCTCGAACTCGTTGACACCTAGTAAGCCTTCCTTTCTAACCTTGGCAAATGCTCGGTCGCTTTCCAGAAATCCGATCAGCATGAACGGGATGAGCTCAGCCACAGTTTCAGATTCGCCATAGGTCTGACGGTAAAGCGCCGCATAATCATTCAGCGCTTGGCTGAGGTCGGCGCTGACTGTGATGGTGATCTTGGACGGTGTGCGGTCCGGAAGTTTGCCGAGTTTCAGGTTGGTCATGGATGCTCCTGTTCAACCTTGGTACGGCCGAAGCACGAGATCATATGCCGCCCTGTGGACTATCCCGAGTTGCGTGCGCATGTTCTTCCTTTCCATGGTAATATTAATGGAATCAGTCGGCATAGTTTGGTTCGTCAAGAACCAGCCGACGCTGTGTTTACGATGAACAGAGCAAGTCGAAAGAGGCGCTCTCGGCTCCTGGTCGAGGGTCCGCTGGCTCCTTATTTTGAGCCCTATGCCGAGTATCTGGCCGGTCAGGGGTACTCGCAGGTTTCTTATTGGAAGAAAACGTTCCTCATCAATGAGTTCAGCCGATGGCTTGGCCGGGCGGACATCGCGGTCGAGGAGATTACGACCGCCCATGAAGAAGCATTCCTGCGCGATCGGGCTCAACACCGCTGTCTCAAGAGGGGCGACCGCATCACGCTGTCTGGCGTGACGATCTGGCTTCGGGAAAAAGGCGTCATCGACAGCAGGGCCACGGCTTCGGTCGAGATATCTCCTGTCGACTTGGTCTTGCAGGAATACAGCTCTTACCTGCACGAAGACCGCGGCCTGACGCCGGCGACCATCGAGAATTACGCCGGATATGTCAGGCGCTTTCTGACTGACAAATCGGGCGGAGACGATCTGCAACTTGGAGCCGTGCATGCCAGCCAGATTGCGGACTATATCCGGCGGAAGGCGCCGCAGGACCGCACCTTCGCTTCGGCGAAGCACATCGTCACCGCACTGCGGTCGTTCTTCCGCTTCGCGCGGTACCGCGACTACATCCATACCGATCTTGCCGCGGCAGTCCCATCCGTCGCCGGATGGTCGATGGCGTCGATTCCGAGAGCGATGCCAGCCGACTGTGTTCGGGTTCTCCTGAATGCGAGCAAGGAATGGCGAACGCCAGCCGGGTTGCGCAATCGAGCCATCCTGTTGTTGCTCGCGCGGCTGGGGCTGCGCGCAGGCGAGGTCGTCCGGCTCGAACTGGGCGATATCGATTGGAGTGAAGGCTCGCTGAGCGTGCATGGCAAGGGCCGTGCGGAACGGCCGTTGCCCTTGCCTCATGACGTGGGACAGGCGATTGCAGCCTATCTGGAGCACGGGCGGCCGGAAACGACCAGCCGCAGAGTGTTCTTGCGCTCCCGCGCCCCCTTTGACGGTTTGAGGTCGCACAGCGACATATGCCAGATCGTCGCGCGTGCGATCGGGCGTGCCGGGATTAAGTCCGGCCTCACTGGGTCGCATCAGCTTCGTCATGCGCTTGCCGTCGACATGCTGCGCCAGGGGCTGTCGCTGACGGATATCGGGCAGATGCTGCGGCACCGCAGCCCGGATGCCACGCGGCGATATGCGAAGGTCGATCTGGATGCCTTACGCAAAGTCGCCCTGCCATGGCCGGGGACTTTGCCATGAACAGCTTGCGCGACGGCATTGTCGATTACCTGGAATTGCGCCGGTCCCTTGGCTTCAAGCTGAAGAAGGATGAACTTTACCTTCGGGATTTTGCGGCGTTCATGGAACGGCGTCATGCCGCGTACATCACGGCAAAGCTGGCGGCGAAATGGGCACAGCAGCCGGCATCGACCGACCCGAACTACCACGCCGGAAGGTTGCGCGCCGTGCGCAGTTTTGCGCGCCATCGCATCCTGACAGACCCGCGCACCGAGATTCCCCCGACGGATTTGTTGCCGCGGCAACGCAGCACCTTCCAGGCTCATATCTTCGGCCAGGAAGAGATAGCCCGCGTTCTCACCGCCAGCCTGCAACGACGGCGGGGAGCCAAGCCGATCTCGCGTTGGTCGCGTTATGTGATCTTCGGCCTGCTGAGCGTCACCGGGATGCGTCTCGGCGAGGCACTGAACCTTGATCTGGAGGACGTCGATCTCGACAACGGCGTCCTGACCATACGCAACACGAAGTTCGGAAAATCCCGCCTGGTTCCGGTCCATGCGACGACCTGCGCTGTCCTTAAGCAGTACTTGGGACAGCGCAGTGTGTTCCTGGCGGGACGCAGCGCCCGGCCATTCTTCATCTCGCCGCTCGGCCGTCGCATTACGCATTCGGTTTTGGAACTGTCGTTCCGCCGACTGTCCCGGAAACTCGGATTGCGCGGCATCTCGGATGCGACGGGGCCGCGTTTGCACGATCTGCGCCACACCATGGCCGTCGAGGTCTTGCGGCAATGCTATTGCGCCGGCGCGGATCCCGAGCGCCGCCTGCCGGCGCTGTCCACCTATCTGGGACACAGTCATCTCAACTACACCTACTGGTATCTGCACCAGAACCCTTCTCTCATGCAGCAGGCGGTGACGCGGCTTGAGCATTATTGGGAGGCCTCCATATGACCCTCGCGCTGCCGACCTTCCCGGCGCTCCTGCAACGCTTCTTCATGCAGCGGCTGATGCAGCAGAAGCGGGTCAGCGCGCATACGATCAAATCGTATCGGGACACGTTCAGGCTTCTGCTGCGCTTCGGGCAGAAGCGGTTGCGCACGTCTCCGGATCGCCTGACCTTCGAAATGATCGACGCCCCGTTCATCTCCGCATTCTTGAACGAACTCGAGAAGACGCGAGGCATCACTGCGCGCACCCGCAATCTTCGCCTCACGGCCATTCGGTCGTTCTTCCGCTTCGCCGCCTACGAGATGCCGACCCACAGCGCTCAAATCCAGCGTGTCCTCGCCATGCCGGCCAAGCGCTTTGATCGCAAGCTGATCGACTTCATGACGCGCCCAGAGGTCGAGGCGCTCCTGAGCGCGCCAGACAGGAGCACCTGGAGCGGTCGCCGGGATCACGCGCTGCTTCTGATAACCTTGCAGACGGGCCTGCGCCTGTCCGAAGTGACCGGCCTGAGACGCCAGGATATTACGCTCGGCACCGGCGCTCATGTCGAAGTCCTCGGCAAGGGACGAAAGCAGCGCGCCATTCCGCTTTGCAAACCTGTCGCCAAGGTCCTCGAAGCTTGGCTCGATGAAACAAGCGCCGCCCAGGACGGCATCGTGTTCCCAAGCCTGCGCGGCGGGCGATTGAGCGCGGATGCTGTGGAGCGTCTGCTGAACAAGCATCTCGCCGGCGCCAGCGAGGCCTGTGCTTCGCTGAAGAAGAAGCACATCACATTCCACTGCCTGCGCCACACGACGGCAATGGACCTGCTGCATGCCGGGGTGGAGCAATCCGTTATCGCACTCTGGCTGGGGCATGAATCCATTGAAACCACCCAAATCTATCTCGATGCGGATCTGGCGCTGAAGGAAAAGATCCTCGCCAGGACGATCCCCTTCGACAGCAAGCCGGGAAAGTTCCGACCCGATAACCGGTTGCTGACGTTCCTCAACCAGCTCTAGGAGGACCAAAAACTATGCCGACATACGGCACTCCAACTGCCCCACTTTTATGCCCCTTCGATCACCACTCGCCCACGCAACTCGGGATAGTCCACAGGGCGGCATATGATCTCGTATTCCGCTAGCGGAATACGAGGTCCTTGTGGACGACCACACGGAGCGGCCAGCCTGGGCGCACGGTAAGGGTTGGCTGGGTGTTTAGGTTCTTTTCGGTTATGCGCTGGCCGGCGCGACTGACGTTCTGCTGGGCGGATTCTCGAATTGCCTTGACCAGGTCGCTTTCGTTGTCCCCGAGACTCAATTCGGTGCCGACGCCAAGCAACGTGGCCAGCGCAACGCCCTTGATGAGCTGCCAGGTGTGGAAATCCACCTTGTCCTCGAGCCCGGCATAGCCGGCAGTGTCCGTGGCGGGCAGATTGTCGATTTCGATCGACGAGCCGTCCGGCATGACGATGCGCTGCCAGATCAGCAGCGCGCGCCTCTGTCCGAAAGCGACAACGCTGTCATAGGAGCCGATCAGGCGAGAGCCCTGCGGGATGAGAAGGATCCTGCCCGCGACGGTGTCATGCACATTCTCTGTGACCTGGGCAACGACGAGACCGGGCAAATCGGAATTGATGCCGGTGATGAGGCTTGCCGCGATCACGCTTCCGGCCATCAGCTGATAGGGCGAAGCTGGCGTTTGTAGCGCATGTGGATTGTAGATCCCGCTCGTGTTGCGCTGACCGACAAAGTTGAGTTTGCGCTGTTGGTTGTTCTGATCGCCCTCGGCCGGCGCTACGGAAGCTGGCGCATTCGCAGCGTCGGATTTGGGAAGCATTCCGTCGAGCGACGAACGCGCTCCTTGCGCACTACCGGCATCAGCCCTTTCCACGAGCCGAGTTTCGAGCCGAAAAAGGACTTGCGACTCGCGCGCCTCGATCGCCTGCTGGGCAAGCCGCTGCTTCTCGGCGGAGACCTCTTGCCCCGGCGCGATACCAAGCTGGCGCTGGTGCTCGAGGATGGGACGACCGAGATCGCCAGGCAGCGGCGGGCCGAGCATTGGAGTCTTCTGCTTAATCCCCGAATAGTCCTTCGGCAGTCCGTCGAGTCCTTCCGCGGTCGGTTTGCGGTCAGTGTTGTAAAGCTCTTCGGCTTGCTGCTTGAGGCGCAGAGCCGGCCCTTGCAGCGCCATCATGGTGATACCGAAAATTGTGCCGGAACCAACCGCTGCGATCGCGACGATTATGCCGCGCTTAAACCGCACGGCACGGCGGGGCGAGGCTCGCAGCTGCAGCTGCTCGGGATCGAGTTTCGGCGGAGTATTTGGATGGGAAGTGTCGATCATGATCCCTCCCGTCATCTGCCAAAACGCGAAAACAACGGCATCCGCCGCGCCGGTTGCCGGCCGTCGGTTCTGGTGATGCGCACCACTTGTTGCTGTTTGGTGCCAAGCCGCAGTTCGGCAGCAGCAAAGAGGCGATCGACGATGTAGTAGTTGCCGCGCATACGGTAATTGACGAGCTGGTTGTCGCCATCGGCGCCGACGATGAAGAGTGGCGGCGCCTCGCCCTGATCGATACGACGTGGGAATTCGATATAGACCTTGCTGCCATCGTCGAAGGCGCGCCTCGGCCTCCAGGGCGGCGTGTCGCCGCTGATCGAATAACGGAAGCGGATGTTTTCGAGCGCTACGTTCGATGCCACCGGCGTCGCCGCCTCGGCCTGCGCGTCGCGGCGGCGCAGCGCGATGATCTGATCCTCGCTGTATGTCCAGGAGATCGCCGCCATTGAGGTCTTCTCAGTGCTTTGAAGCTGCAGGTGATAGCTTCGCCGATCCGTCGTGATCACTAGATTCGTGGCAAGTCCCGGCGCGAACGGCTTGACCAGCACATGGGTCCGCTGGTCATCGCCGGTGCCGCTGGTCGTATCGCCAATCACCCAGCGCACAGTGTCGCCGGCCGACACCGACGTCAGCTTCTCGCCCGGCTGCAGAGCGATATCGCTGACGCGCTCCGGCGCTGCGTAAAGCTGATAGAGCGCGCCGTCGGCAAAGGGATAGACCTGCACCGCGTTGACATAGCCAAACTTGGTGGGCTGCTGCGTCGCCGCTCTGTTGGCATCAGCGACCCGATCTTCAGGGAAGCTCTTATCTTGGACAGGCTTGCCGGGCGCAGGCTGCAACTGGCCGGGCAACGGCAGAGGCTTCGGCACCTCGACGACCTTGACCGGCTTATCCGGCGCCTTCTCGATCGCCGCCGGTTTGAAGTCGGCCGCGTCATAGGAAATCTGCGGCGGCGGCACCGGTTTCGAAGCGCACGCGGAAAGAACCGCAGCCGACGTCGACAGGATCAGCACGACACGGAGCGAGGGGACTCTATTTGTCATTGACGGGCTCCTTAGGGGAAACGGATGTGGGCGCGGCGCTGTCGAGCTCGCGCGACCAGTCGATGGCGTTGATGAACACGCCGAGCGGGTTCTTGCGCAGCTGATCGGTGTTCGTCGGCGGGCGAATCACGATGGTGAGAATCCCGGTCCAGCGTGTCGTGCTGGCGAGGCTGCCGCGTTCGAAGACCTGTTCAGTCCATTTGACCTGGAACGAGCTATTCGAAGCTCTAACCACGCTGGTTACCTGTACCGACACGCTGCGCGTACCGATCTGACCGAACGGGTCGTTGGCCTTGGCGTATTCGTTGAGGAAGAGTGCTGCGCGGTCCGTTGCAAAGTCGTAAGCCGACAACCAGTTCTGCCGCACCAGAACTGGATCGGTGGAGATCGATCGGACATTCTGAATGAAGCGGCCGAGATGCCAGGCGATCTGGGCATCATCAGGTTGGTAGTTTTGGATGGCCGGTGCGACGGCGCGGGTTTCGCCAAAGCGGTCGACCTCGACCACATAAGGCACGACACGGCTTTGCATTGACTGCCATGCAAGGACACCGGAAAGCCCGGTCGCCAGAGCCAGGCAGCCGAAGGCCATCAGGCGCCAGTTTCTCGCCTGCACGCGCGCTGCGCCGATGCGCTCGTCCCAAAGCTGGCCGGCCTTCTGGTAAGGCGTTACGGGCTCAGGCGTTTTGCCGTAACGCTGAACGGATCGCTTGAAGAGCATTTAGTCTTCCTTGTCGTTGAGAGAGGGATTGGCGCCGCTTCCGCCCCGATCTCCGTCGCGCACGGCCTGCGTGGCGGCATGGCGATGAGCACGCGCGGTCTGTTCGGAACGCAGGCGCCTAGCCCAGGGCGGTGCGACGGCGGGGACCCCAGTGGCAGGGCTTCCAGACATCGCGCTGGTCGGCGTGCCGCCGGTTGCGACCCAAGCAACATCGCGACCGGCATCGGCGCTGCGCCGGACGCTTTCCGCAGCGGATCGCATTCCCTGCATCGCCGCGCCGCCGGCGGCACCGGCAACACCTTGCAGGCCGGCGGCTACGCCGGAGGGGCCTGACTCGGGCGAAGTTGCACGCCCCATCTGCCAGGCTGTTGAGGCGGCCGATCCCATGGCCGTGCCGGCACGGACAGCGGCGAGACTGCCGCCTGTCGCCATGCGCGCGCCGGCGAAGGCAGCACCTCCGGCGACGAGCGCCGAACCGGCGGCTGCCGCGGTGGTTCCGAGCGCGGCGCCAGCGCCAAGCTGGGGTGCGCCCGAAACAAGACCCGAGGCAATCCCCGGCCCAAAAATGCCGAGACCGAGTAGCGCCAGTGCACCGAGCACCTGCGACATCGCCGCAGCCAGGTCTGGCTCCTTGCCTTGCAGCGCAGAGGCAAACTCGCCGAACAGCGTCGAGCCGATGCCGACGATGACGGCGAGCACCATCACCTTGATGCCCGACGAGATGACATTGCCCAGCACGCGCTCGGCCAGAAACGCCGAACGGTTCCAGAGCGCGAAAGGCACTAGGACGAAGCCGGCCAGTGTGGTCAGCTTGAACTCCAGGATGGTGATGAAGAGCTGAATGGAAAGAATGAAGAAGGCGATGAGAACGAGGAACCAGGCGAGAAGCAGCACTAAGATGGTGAGTGCATTGCCGAAGATCTCGGGGAAGCCCAGAAGCTGGCTCGCCTGGTCGAGCAGCGGCCAGGCACCCTCGAAACCGGTCGCGGCGATACGGCCGGGGCGCAGGAGAGCGTCGGCGGATAAGTTGCCGGCCGAAGCGTTGATGCCCAAGCCTGCAAAGGAGCGGTAGATAATGTCGGCGAGGTTTTTGAAATTGTTCAGGATGAAGGCGAAGGCGCCGACATAGAGCACCTTGCGAATGAGCCGGCCAAGAAGGTTGGGCTCGCCGCCGAATGCCCAGACCAGGCCGGCAAGCGTGATGTCGATGCCGATCAGGATGGTGGTGAGAAAGGCGACATCGCCCGAAAGCAGACCGAACCCGCTATCGATGTATCGGGTAAAGGTCGCCATGAAGCGATCGATGACCCCGAGGTCGTTCATGTCGCCGCCTTCCTCATCGTCTTGAGAGTTGCTGATCAGTTGCCCGGATAGGCTGTTCCGGTGCCAAGGAAGCGCTTCGTTGTCTCGCGAGCGGCTTCCTCTGACTGCGCCTTGCGCGCGGCATCTTCGGCCTCAGCCCGGAATTGTGTCGCCATCAGCGTCTGGATCTGCATCTGCTGCTTGGTCGAAAGCGCGATCAGCTGGTTTGTGGCCTGGCTTGCCTCGAGCGCGCCGGCCGCGCCCTGGCTGCGGTTGACGAGATCGGTGAGCAGGTCGCCATCGGCGCGGACGTTCTCGACGATCCGCGACTGCACGCCCATGGTCTGGCGAAATGCCTGCATCGCGTTTTGCCAGCGTTCGCGCGCGGCGCTTGCGACATCGCTGACCTTGATCGTGGCGTCGTAGGTTTCCGGATATTGCTCACGCCACTGGTCCTGGAGCTTGTCGAGATCGAAGCTCAGGCCACTCGCCTGGGTGATCAGACCGTCGATCCGCTGGAGCGAACCGGTCAGTTGACCCACGGACGAAAAATCCAGACGCTGAAGATTGCGGGCCATGTTCTGCAGCATGGTCGCCTGGTTCTGCAGCGACTGGATCTGGTTGTTGATCTGCTCCAATGCGCGGGCCGCCGACAGCACGTTCTGTGTGTAGTTCGAAGGGTCAAACACGATAAGGGCCTGGGCCGGCTGGATGTAGTCGGCCAGCGGTTTGGCGATCAGGGAAATAGTGATCAGGCTGGTGAAAAGGCGGCGTCCGATCATGACGATTGCTCCGTGTCGGGTTGAGGGAATTGCTGGAGAAGCTCGGCGGCCCAGTCGAGGCCACGCGCTTTGAGGAAGCGGGAGACAAAACTGCCCTGCCCGTCTTCGGACAGGACCGTGTTGATGAGGGTCTGCGAGGTCGGATCGGACGCGCCGCAAAGAGCGAGGGCGATGCGACCCAAGCCCAGCTCGAAGAGCCGGTTGCCGCGGCGCGACTGCAGATAGTAGTGCCGCTTCGGCGTGGCGCGGGCGATGATCTCGATCTGCCGCTCATTGAGGCCAAAGCGCTCGTAGGCTGACCGCGCCTGTGGTTCGACCGCACGATCGTTGGGAAGAAAAATGCGCTGGGGGCAGCTCTCGATGATCGCCGGCGCGATCGACGAACCAGCGATGTCGGCAAGCGACTGCGTCGCAAAGATCACCGACACATTCTTCTTTCGCAGCACCTTCAGCCATTCGCGGATACGAGCGGCGAAGAGCGGGTTGTCGAGATAGACCCAGGCTTCGTCGAGCATGAGCAGCGTCGGCCGCCCATCGAACCGCGCCTCGAGCCGATGGAACAGATAGGTGAGAACCGGCAGGACGGCGCCTTGGTTGTGCATCAACTCCTCGGTTTCGAAACACTGCACATCCGACAAAGCCAGCCGATCGTCATCGGCGTCGAGCAGCCGCCCGAACGGGCCATCGAGCGTGTAAGGCATCAGTGCCGCCTTAAGCGCATTGGATTGGAGCAGGACCGACAGGCCGGTCAGCGTTCGTTCCTGCAACGGCGCGGTCGCAAGGCTGGTCAGCGCCGACCAGATCGCATCCTTCACCTCCGGCGTGACGGTGACATTCTCATGGGCAATGAGGCCGGCGATCCATTCGGCCGCCCAGCCGCGAGTGGCGTGGTCGTGGATGTTGCGCAGCGGCTGGAAGACAAGCGCACCATCGGCGCCGAGCACATGGTGCTCGCCAGCCATGGCAAGCGTTGCAGCGCGAGCCGAATTGCCCTTGTCGAAGACATAGACCTGCGCGCCGGCATAGCGTCGGAACTGCAAGGCGATGAGCGCAAGCAGCACCGACTTGCCGGCGCCAGTCGGGCCGACGACCAGCATGTGACCGACATCGCCGATATGAGTGGAAAGCCGGAATGGAGTCGAGCCACTGGTCTCGGCGAAAAGAAGCGGCGGAGCGTGATGACCGGTGACCTCGGCAAGATGCTCGTTTTCCGCCGTGCCGGCCCACACGGACGGCAGCGGCATCAGATGGGCAAGGTTCAGCGTGTGAACGAGCGGCTGGCGAACGTTGGCGTAGACATGACCTGGCAGCGAGCCAAGCCATGCCTCGACCGCGTTGATGCTCTCACGGAGCGTGGTGAAACCCAGGCCATTAACGATCCGCTCGACGGCGCGAAGTTTTTCCGCGGCGGCTTCACGGTTCTGGTCCCACACCGTCACCGTCGTGGTGAGGTAGCCAAAGCCGACATGATCACCGCCCAACGCCTGCAGTGCTGCGTCGGCATCGAGCGCCTTGTTATCGGCATCGCTGTCGACAAGAGGCACCGGTTCGTTGCTCACAACCTCACGCAGGATGGCGACAATCGATTTGCGCTTGGCAAACCATTGCCTGCGCAGCCGCGTCAGCGTCTTGGTCGCTTCCGTCTTGTCGAGCGGGATGAAGCGTGTCACCCAGCGATAGGCGAAATCCTGGTGATTAAACGTGTCGAGGATCGCGGGTCGCGTGACGTTCGGAAAGCCGAGGATGGTGAGGGTTCGCAGATGCTGTTCGCCCAGCATCGGCTCCAAGCCGCCGGTGAGCGGCGCATCGACCAAGACAGCGTCGAGATACATTGGTGTTTCTGGCACGGCGACCGGATGACGACGGGTCGAGATCGTGCCGTGCAGGTAAGTCAGCGTCTCAGCATCATCGAGCGCGCGCACCTCGGGCATGAAGCCCGACAGCAGATCTAGAACGCGGTCAGTCTCGTCACGAAACCACGCCAGTTCCGCGCGCCAGTCTCTTGTACTTCCCGATTTATGGGAGTCGACGAGCGCGCTTTCCGCCCGCGCCTGTCTATCCGGCGGCGGCAGGAACACCAAGGTCAGGTGATAGCGGCTTTCGAAATGCGCGACCTTGCCCTCGAAGGCCGCGCGCCGTTCCTCGTCGACCAACCATGAGGCTGCGTCCGGAAAACGCGAATTTGGATAGCCAAGCGCTTCGACGCGCTCCGCCTCGAAGAACAAAGCCCAGCCGGAGCCGAGCCGTCTCAGAGCATTGTTCGCCCGTGCACAGATGCCAATGAGTTCAGCTTCCGTCGCGCTTTCGAGATCGGGCCCACGGAACCGCAACGTCCGCTGAAAGCTGCCGTCCTTGTTGAGGACGATTCCGGGCGCGACCAATGCGGTCCATGGCAAATGATCGGCAAGTCGGTCGGCCTTGCCGCGGTATTCGGAAAGCTTCAGCATGCAAGCCAGCCCTTGTGACGAAGATGACGGACAAGCACGCTGGCAAAATCCGGATCGCGCCTTGCGGCTAAGACCGCAAGCGTCTGTCCGACTATCCAGAGCACCAGTCCGGCAATCCACTGCTGCAAGCCAAGGCCGACGGCCGCGGCCACCGTCCCATTGAGGATTGCTACGGCTCGGGGCGCGCCGCCGAGGAGGATCGGTTCGGTGAGCGCCCGATGGACCAGAACCTCGAAGCCTTCGATATGCTGCTCTCCGGTGCTCATCCGACAAGCGCCCCGCCACCGAAGGAGAAGAAGGAAAGGAAGAAGCTCGATGCCGCGAAGGCGATCGACAGGCCGAAGACGATCTGGATCAGTCGGCGGAAACCGCCAGCGGTGTCGCCGAAGGCGAGCGTCAGGCCGGTGGTGATGATGATGATCACCGCGACGATCTTGGCGACCGGCCCTTGCACCGACTCCAGGATCTGCTGCAGCGGCTGTTCCCACGGCATGCCTGATCCGGCCGCATAAGCCGGGGCCCAGAGACAAAACGCGAGCGCGGTGGACGAAAGAAAGCGAAGCTTCTTGCGCATGAAGGAGACCTTTCAAAGCTGCTGGAGTTGCGGAAGCGTAAGTTGGGTGACGGCGTAATCGCCGCTGCCGTCCAGACCGTTGACCTCGGCGATAGTGTCGATCCGGCGCGAGGACCCGCGACCGGCGATGAACACGATCAGGTCGACGGAAGCGGCGATGAGCCTGCGAGGAACGGTGACAACGGCTTCCTGGGCAAGCTGCTCAATGCGATAGAGAGCCGAGCGCGCCGAATTAGCGTGAACCGTTGCGATGCCGCCGGGATGCCCTGTGTTCCATGCCTTCAGCATGTCGAGGGCTTCCGCGCCCCTCACCTCACCGACGATGATGCGATCGGGCCGGAGCCTCAGTGTCGAGCGAACGAGATCGGCAAGCGTTACCGAGCCCCGCCTCGTCCTCAACGCAACGCAGTCCTTCGCGGAGCATTGCAGTTCGCGCGTGTCCTCAATCAGAATCACCCGCTCGTCGCATTCGGCGACTTCCGCAAGAAGCGCATTTGCAAGCGTTGTCTTGCCCGACGAAGTGCCGCCTGCGACCAGGATGTTGCGCCGCTCGCGGACCGCCTTTTTCAGCGCATCGGCCTGCAGCGGCAGCATGATGCGGTCGGCGACATAGTTGGCCAGGGTGTAGAGTTTTGCAGCCGGCTTGCGGATGGCGAAACATGGCGCCAGCACAACAGGCGGGAGCAGGCCCTCGAACCGCTCGCCCGACGGCAGCTCAGCACTGACAATCGGATTATCCGCATGCGCCTCGGCGTGCACATGGGAGGCGACCAGCCGGATGATCCGCTCGGCCTCCGAGGGATGCATATGCACGCCGGTTTCGACCCGGCCTTCGCCTAACCGGTCGAGTCGCAGCGCCCCGTCGGGATTGACCATCACCTCAACGACCAATGGATCGGCAAGAGCCTCGGTGATCGCTGGGCCCATGGCGGTGCGCAGCATGGCGCGGCGGCGAAGGTCGGCCTCTGGATGAGAACTCATCCTTCCCCTCCCTTGCGATCGTCGTTGCCAAGCGCACGTTTTCCAGAAGCGATCTGCCGGCCGACTTGTTCGACGAGCTTGTCGAAGCGCTCCTGCGCAATCGCCTGCGTTGCCTTATCGGGCACAGGCGTGTGTGCATGAAGCGTGATGGAAAAGCGGATGAAGAGCGCCAGGCTCTCCAGGATCATCTCCGCATCGCGCCTGACATGGCCGAGATCGCGGGAAAGACGGTCGAGCCTTTTGCCATAGCGTTTGTCGAGCTCGTTCTCGCCACGCCGCTCGATGAATGCCTCTACCGCTTTCGCCACGATCGCCGATTTGGTGGTCGAGGGATCGTGGCAGAGTCTATCCAGCTTCTCGCTCAACGCAGGCTCAAGCAGAAACTGGTGACGAATTCGGTGAGGCTTCATGCGGCGCGTTCCGTTTTATCGGCGCTGATGCGCCGGCGGCGGAACGAACATCGTCGAGATCACCGAAATCCTTTATGGGCGTTATCTACGCTGAGATACGCCCGAGCTGCGAACGCGCTCAGAAGCCGGGCACGATGTCCTTGTCTTCGCCCCTTCCTTCGTTGATGCCATAGGCGCGGGCCGCTGTGGAAATCCGGTCCATGACTCGCTTGTCAGCCGGCGCCTCGCTGTCATCGTCCGCCGACTTGACCGGGTCGTCCTGAGCAGGTTCCTGAGAGGCGACGACGTGCTCTTCGGGCAGACCCGGATGACGCTGCTGCTGGACGCCACCCTCCTCTTCGATCGGCCCGCCAGCAGTTTCGTCCTCGGCGGCAAGCCGACGATCCAACCCCCGCACCTGTCCGCCCCAGTCATCGGCGCGTGGCGCGGGACAGTCCGCGTAGGGACGGTCGCGCAGCACCGGCGCAGGCAGCACCCGCTCGGCGAAATTCTGATCCTCGTAGTAGCGGAGCTTTTGAGCGCGGATCGGCGGCAACCCCGAAACCAACACCAGTTCGTCGGAGGGAGGCAGCTGCATCACCTCGCCCGGTGTCAACAGCGGTCGGGCAGTCTCTTGGCGGCTCACCATGACGTGCGAAAGCCAAGGGGCCAGCCGATGGCCCGCATAGTTGCGCATTGACCTCAGTTCCGTCGCGGTGCCGAGAGCGTCCGAAATGCGTTTGGCTGTACGGTCATCGTTGGAGGAAAAGGCAATGCGCACATGGCAGTTGTCGAGAATGGCGTTGTTTTCGCCATAGGCTTTGGAGATCTGGTTCAAAGACTGCGCGATGAGATATGCCCGGATGCCGTAGCCGGCCATGAAGGCGAGCGCCGTTTCGAAAAAGTCAAGCCGTCCAAGTGCCGGGAACTCGTCCAGCATCATGAGCAGTTGATGCTTTCGGCTCTTCTTCGGGTCGCCCTCGAGCCGTTCTGTCAGCCGCCTGCCGATCTGATTGAGGACCAGGCGCACCAGGGGCTTGGTCCGGGAAATGTCCGATGGCGGCACGACCAGGAAGAGCGACACCGGCCGTTCAGCATCCATGAGGTCGGCGATGCGCCAATCGCAGGCTGATGTTGCCGCGGCCACGGTTGGATCCCGATACAGTCCGAGAAACGACATCGCCGTCGAGAGAACGCCTGAACGTTCGTTCTCAGATTTGTTCAGGACCTCGCGCGCCGCTGAGGCCACGACCGGATGGACCAGAGGCCTTTGCGCAGAGCCGAGATGGTTTGTGGTCATCATCCGCTGCAGCGTGGCGGCAAAGGAGCGTTGCGGGTCCGACAGGAACGTGGCGACGCGCGCGAGCGTCTTTTCCTCTTCGGCATAGAGTATATGCAGGATGGCACCAACCAGGAGTGAGTGGCTGGTCTTCTCCCAATGATTGCGCCGCTCCAACGCACCTTCCGGGTCGACGAGGACGTCGGCGATGTTTTGGACATCGCGGACCTCATTCGGGCCTTTCCGTACCTCCAGCAGCGGGTTGTACCGCGCCGACTTCGGATTGGTTGGATTGAACAAAAGGCAATACGAGAACTTCGACCGCCAGCCGGAGGTCAGCTGCCAATTCTCGCCTTTGATGTCGTGAATGACAGCCGAGCCAGTCCAGGAAAGAAGCGTCGGGACGACCAGCCCAACGCCCTTACCCGAACGTGTCGGGGCGAAGGCCATGACGTGTTCCGGCCCGTCATGGCGCAGATAGCGGTCCTTGAGCTTGCCGAGGAAAACACCCGCAGGTCGAAATAGCCCTGCCTTGCCCATCTCCCGGGCTGCTGCCCATCGCGAGGAGCCATAGGTGGTGACCAAACCGCGCTGCCGCGCGCGCCAAAGCGAGCCTGCAATCGCAGCGGCACAGCCCACGAGCCCAGTGGCTCCTGCAAGAATACCCGCCTGGTCGAAGACCTCAGGCGCATAGGCGTCGAAATGAAACCACCATTCGAACAGTTTCCACGGCTTGTAGATCGGCCAGCCAGCCACCACAAACCACGGACCGCCGAGTGGAGGCTGATGGTCCAGCATATGGGCGCACCATTGCGTTGCCGCCCACACGCCAAAAATGACGATGGCGAACACAACTGCGATCTGCCCGGTTAGCAGCTTCGTGGGTGTCATGGGCCCGGCCTCCGCAGTTTGGTGACAGAAGCAGCATGGCGTGATGTTTCAGAGCAATGAAGAGCCCCAATATACGCGCCCGTGCGATCAAACGTTGCGGACTGGAACGATTGGGCGGGCGAAGGCTGGTTATCGCGCGGGAGGCAAGTGAACGACGTGTTGGGGGCCGCTGGGGGCTGTCAGTCCGGTTCCGTCCACATTAGTAGACATTCGTGCCCGATGCTCCCTAGTCCACCCGGGAAACCGGGATCAGGGCGTTTCCATCTCGGAAAATTTCAACTAGGTGCACGTTCTTGAGCCCGCCCCAATATCGCGGATTAATGTGCTCGAAGACGATTATCTGGAACTCTTTTCCCATTTCATTTGCCGTCGTTATGAACTGGTCCAAAAGCTCTAGTGCCAACTTGACCTTTGCGACATCGCTCTGGTCGACGTCCTTCTCGCCCTCCCCGTCATTCTGATCATCCTCGCCCCAGTAAGGCCTGGAGAACTGATCAATAATCAGGAATGGTGCCACGTGAATGCCGTCGTTCCGCATAATCAGTTCATGCAGCCCAAGGAACAGAAACATGTGAAGGAACATGTGGTTGGAACTGCTGCCGACGTTCTCGGTCGATGCTGTTCTGGGCTTGCGCAGATGAAGCTTCTTTTCCGAGTAATTGAAGGCGGAACGATATTCGCCATAGTTCCCGAGCGCTGCCTTCGTTAGAGAAATATAATCCTGGATTGCTTCATCAAGGGCCTTGGTGAACAGCTCTTGCCGGTCGTTGACAGGTGACACAGCGAGGTCTTCGATTTCAGCTTCCAGTTTTGCGATCAACTCGCTGTTGCCTGGAGCCTTTTCTGACTCTGGGTCGCCATACAGCTCAAGCTTGGCCTTCGTTTCGCCGATGAAGATATACTTATCTTTGTCGGTCTCGAAGCTCTCCATCTCGGCGGGAAGTGCTTGAAGGTCTTTTTCGAGCTTCTGGCGCTGAGATTCCAATGCCTTGATAATTTCGGAGATGTTGCTGTCCAACGGCGTCTTTCGAGCAGTAGCGTCTTTAATCTGCTGTAGACCCCCGGAAAGGTTCCTAAGGATGTCGTCGAATACGGAGGTCCGAACCGTCTCCTCGTAGTTCCTCATCAGATATTCAACGGGCTGGAGGCTATCCGCTGTCTCCTTGAGCCTAGCCTTATGATTTCCGTACTCCGAAGCGAATTTGCGAAGCCCCCTGACTTTTCGAGAAACTCGGTATATCTGCGAAGAAATTTCCTCATACTGCGCGGATACATGCAGAGCGGAGCCGGTTTCCCGCTCGGTCACCATTCGCTTCAACGCGGTGACCGAAGCATCAGCGTCCATATTGTCGGCGACTAGTCCATAGCCTTTAGCTCGGGCGACGGTTTCCGCCAGTTGCGCATTAAACTGATCGCGCTTCTCCTGGGTCTTCGCCGCCAGTTTTTGCAGGCGGGCGAGGTTTCGCTCCAACTCCGCGCGCTTCTCTCGCTTCAGTATGTTTTCGACCGTGTCGATCCCCACAGCAATATCGAATATGCGTGGTAACGCCTCTTGGTAGCGAGGCTCGTTCTGTTTGTCGAAAAACTGATCGCTGTGAGTGATTATGTCTTGCGATATCGTGTTGAAGAGCAGGAAATATCGCAGCGACACCCGAGAGCCGGTCTGCAGCATTCTTCCACCAAATGGAATTTTGACGTCTTGGTCGATACCGAAATCAGCGCTCAATTGCTTCTTCAAGACGCTCTCGCTGACGTTCGGGCTCGGCGCGGCTTCTGGCACCTCCCCCACCGATGAAAAGTAATATTCGGACGACGGGCTTGTCCCGATCGGCGCTCGTCTCGCCAGCGTGTAGACTTTGTCGTTCACGTGAATGCGGAGTCCGTACCAGAGGACATTTTCGTTGATAATGCTCTCAGAGATTCGATGCTTGCTTGCGAAGATACAGTAATCGACGATGTCCAGGATGGCAGTCTTACCGGTGTGGCTTTCACCGGTTATGACATTCACCTTGTTGGGTAAGAAGGTTACAGACCTTCTTTGCCCACTACGGAGCCAAAGGTGCAGGCTTTCAATGTAGAATTTCACAGCTCGATCCTCGCATTGAGGTAAAAAACTTCAGCATTGCCCGAGACCAGGGCAGCTATGTTGGCTGAAGCACGCTTCAGACGCTCGGCGCGTTTGCCCATCGAGGCGTCGAAGGGTAATTCAGATGCAATCACCGCACCGTCATCTTTCAATTGGACGACGCCAATCTCATACAAAAATTGGATAGCATTGACGGTCGGAGTAAGCGACGCCAAGTATCGCTCGTTAAAATTGTAGAAGAATTCGATGTTATCAATTAGGTAGTGCTCAAAGCTAACAAATCGGAAACTGCCATGGGCAAGCGTTGTCACCATCTGGCGATGCGCAACAACTGGCAAAATCAGCGAGATTTTGGGAAGAGTTAGAAACCCTGCTTCTTTCAGGACAGATGAGATCGCGAACGCATTGATCCCCATGTTGTTGTAATATGAACTGAATTTCACTTATAGCGGTCTTTCCAGTCGCTCAACCAGCCAATCACCGGTCGATCAGAGAGATCGTAGAACCCCCCATGGCTCATGGGTATCGGAAGCTCCTGCGAAGCAAGCGTCAGCTTTCTCTGCCGCAAATCTCCGACAATCGCACGGGCAGATGCACCCTCGTCACCAGTTGACTTTTGGCCTGAGTAGGCCTCGAGGAACTTGCCTTCCCACATGACGGAAGCCTCTTCCTCCAAATCGTCGATATCGGATTGGGTGATATCCCCGTCCTGGACCAGTCGTTCCACGTTATCGCGAAAGTGCAGCCGCCTGGTGGTGAACTTCGTATGAAACTCAATGTTATCCTCCGAGATGTCATTGATATCTACCAATTGCTTGATGAACGTCTGGTCGAGGAGATTGTCCGGCAAAACAGGCGGAAATTTCCTGAAAAGCAGACCGCCGCTCCGAGCTTTATCGAAATACCGTCGGTATTTCTGGGTGAATTCGTCAAAGCTGATCGTGATTTTCTGCCCTGCCTTGACGGTGGCGTAGGAATTTTGCCGTACCTCTGAGTCGATGGCGTGAAAAACGTCGTCAATACGGGATTGGTGTATCTGCTTCTCCGCGATGGACGCTCTGCACAGGTTGATGATTTCGTCCTTCCCCAAAGCGAACGACAAGTGCTCAAAAAACGTCTCTGACACGGCGACGTCGAGTGAAAGCACGTCATCGATGTAGCCTTGAATCACCTGGTCTTTGCTTTTCGCCTTTAGCGACGTGATGTCAGCGACAAGCTCAGCATGACTCTTAGTGGTAGCTTTGAAGGCTTCAATGGATATCAGGAGGGCATTTTTGTCGTTTTGTGACTTGTTGGATGCGAGCAGGAAGCTGGTCTTTTTGAGGAAGGCAAGCTGAGAAACCACGGACGCCCGTCCATCCGCCGGGTCGACGATCAATTTGCACCAGTTCGAAATCGATTTCCAAAGATCACTGTCCATCGTCGTAAGGTTGATAGGAACGCCCTGTGCGCTCATCTGAACTGTGTGCTTCAGCTGAACAAGTAGAATAGTGCCATCTGGGCGCTCGATATGGACATCATCTAAAACCTCCAAGCCCACGACTTGGCCGATTCTTAGATTTAGCAGCTCGTTTAGAAAGTAATAGTACTGGTAGTCGAAACCAATTGATTTATCTTCTGCGCTAGTCGTATCGACACGCGACCTTCCGCTCATGGCCTACCAACAGAATTCGAGAAAACACGCCCCTAGTTATTACCCCCACACCTAGCAGCTGCACATCGCTATTTCAATTTACTAACAATGAAATTTGGAGCTAAGACCCATATCAATTTAACCGATTCAATCGCTGACTTCGCCTCACTTCCGACGCTCGCCCAGCCTAGCGCCGGATGCCCTCGATGATTTCGCCCCTCGCTTCTTCCGTGGCCATGACCACCAGGTCGTTATTCTTCGATCTGATCCAGGATGTCGAACGTCCGGCCGCTGCCGATGGAAGCCTCCTCCGCGGTGCGCATACGTGTCGGCTTCTGGGATTCCAGCACTACGTGCTCAACGACTGGAATGGAGGCGTCAAGCGCGCACCGAATCGTGCTGGCAATTTCGACGTAACAAAGCATAGCTTTGAAAACTCGTCCCGAACGCTTCTCCCTTGCATATGTCTCGGCCGAAACGCTATGACATAAAAAAGGAGCAAGTAGCGAGAGGAAAGGCTTGATATCCATGGCTCGCCTTCCTCGCGCAAGGGGTTGAAATTGAGGAGCAATAGTCACTCCCGCCGGCGTCGGCCTCACTCCAAGCAAGGTCGGCCAGTTTTCTCTAGTCGCAGATCTCAGATCTGGATACTTGCACTCTCTCTCGCGGCTTTGGCAATAGTCGCTGTCTATACCTATTCTAGGCTCGGGTACATCCACGCCCAAACTGGCGCAATCATAGCAAACTGGACCGCCTCGAAACCAGCGGCGATTACGGGCGTAGCCTCTGTTGTGGACGGGGACACAATCGAAATCCATGGTCAGCGCATCCGCTTCAACGGCATCGATGCACCTGAAAGCCGCCAGTTCTGCAGGGATGCAAACGGCGTGGAGTATCCTTGTGGGCGTCGGTCTGCCGAAGCTTTAGACGGTTTCCTGTCCGCCTCTCGGCCGGTCGAGTGCACTTTCGTGACGTGGGATCGTTACCATCGCTTCGTTGGTGATTGTCGCCGGGCGGACGGGATGAGCGTCGCTTCCTGGATGGTGGAGCAGGGCCAGGCTCTCGACTGGCCTCGGTACAGCCACGGGGTGTACGCGAAACAACAGACCGCGGCCGAGTCAGCTAAGGTTGGAGTCTGGGTTGGCACTTTCGAAGCACCATGGGACTGGCGCGCGGAGCATGCCGACAATTCGCAGCCGGCAACGCATCGTCAACTGAGACTCCTCAACCCCGGCCAAGTAGCGCAGAGCTATTCATGCCAACCCCGACGCTATTGCTCCCAGGTCTCGTCGTGTGAGGAAGCGCACTGGTATCTCAACAATTGCTCTTGGGGCCCCAAGCTCGATCGAGATGGGGACGGAGTCCCCTGTGAAGGCCTCTGCTGATTGTTCGTGGTCCACCTTTTAGCGCCGGAGCGGCAGTAGCTTAGCTAGGGACTAGGCCGCCTCCGCCTAGCTTATGCATTTGGATGCGCTTCTATCGTTATCGTCCGGGTATCTGAGCTTCGGTGCAGCTGCGCGAGCGCAGAGAGCGCCTGACAGAACGGCTGGCTGACATTCGTTTTCGAGAATTCAACCAGTTCGTTCAATCCGGTGGCACTTGAAAGCCGCAAAGCTTCGTAGCGGCACACGGGGATCTGCCTGTTGTTTTTGAAGCGCCGGTCCGGCCCACCGCTCTTGTTCGGGTGGGCCCAGGTGTGCCCAACGACCTCAGCATCGGATGGAACCTTGCCGGTCTCAATAAGTTTGCTCGGAGCAAATTGCGTCTGAAGATCGCCATATCCGACGGCGCCGTAGCGATTTCCGTCTTTAACCAAGACAAGGTCCGGCATGAAAAAGAGCACTTGCCGGCCAACATGGATTGAAGGCGGCGTCACGTTCGAACGAACAACTTTGGGCAACGTGCTTTCAAGTGTCGTGGTCTTTTTGTCGACCAGCATGCTTGCCCCAGCGTTGCGTTTCCAAGTTGTCAGGTCCTGAATCATGCCTCCGGCCGCCACATGCCATCTTCCCGCGCAACGCGTGAGCGTTTCAAAGGCACTGACAAGGCGCCCGTAGGCAGCCTCGGCGTCCTGTTCGAGATCATAATAGAGCACGCTCACCCGGCGATAGCCGTCAAACCATCTGCCGATCAGCATGCCCGGTAGAAAGGCGGCGACGCCCAACAACGGTGCAGCACCTCCGAGCTTGGCCCCAACAAGGAAGCCCGCTATCCCCGCTAAAATCGCGAGCCCTACGGAGAGCCGTGTCCGCGATTGCGCGGCGTTGATTTCGTCGAGCACATTGGCAAACGTTTCATCGCGCATATCCATCACGTCGCCGGACTCGATCTCTCTCATCACGACGCCGTCAGTGACGTATTCTGGCGCCGACGGTTGCAGCTGTGCTTGACGCGTGTGAGCTGACTGCTGCTGGACAACCTTTTTCGTGCCGGCTTTTCCAAGCGTGCCGCGATAGTAGAGACCGCCGGCGCCCGCATGGATGTAGTGGCCTCGTGGTCCCGTCCCGATGCGAAGGCCCTTTACGCCGACAGAGACGCCAACTCCGCCCGATGAGAAGTTGAACCGGAACGGTCCGGCGCTAACCGATTTGCGAACGTAAAACCTCATCCCCTCAGCCCCCCAGCTCTATGCTGTGCACACCTAGCTCACCAGCACCCGCCACGACCTATGTCTTCGATCCCCCAGCCGGCGCAACGTCTGTTTCGCGCGACCGCTGCCTCACCCTGATTTCAATCCGTCGCCTTGCCTTCACGTCGCCGGCCTGTTCTCCGTCGGTAAGCCGGTCGCCGGGCAGTATCAGCTGCCCCCCAGACATTGGCAGTATGGTGAAACCTTTCAGCTCGGGCATGTCGCGAAGTATGCTCGTCACCGAGATCGCCCGCGCCAGTCCAAGACCGGCGTTGTCCGCGGGATGAAGGGTTCCGATCTCCACCTTATGAGCCAGGACCGGCTGAAGACCCTTGTCCATGTTCGATGACTCGCCGGACATTGCCTGCTCGTCCGTGTGGCCAATCACCTCGATAACGTCGACGCCGTATGCGGTCGCAATGTTGGCAATGGTCTTCGACAGATCACGCAGCTTCGTCTTGAAGCCGTGGGAAAGCTCGGCGCTTCCAGATTCAAAATTATAGCCGTCAAGTTCGCTGAGGCTTATGATGGGTGGCCAATCGTGTGGCTTGGCGGCAACCTTGGTCTCGTTTGCCTTCTTCAAGGCATCCGAGAGGTCCTCCGCTGTCTTGCCGGCGCCGACATAGCCATACTCCTTCAGCACCTTCATGTGCTCCATCATCACCTTGGCTTGGGTGACGTCGATATCGTTTTCGGAAAGAACCTTGGTGATCGGCGCCCTCTTCACCACCTCCTCGACCGTAAGCCCAGCCTTTTTGATCGTTTCGACGGTCTCCTTAGCCAAGACCAGTTCACGCCATTCCTGGTCGGGCACATTGCGTCCCGTCGCGGGCTTAAACGCATTTAGCTGAGCAAGCAGCCGCTTGTTTTCCTCGTCGAGCTTCCGAACTTTGTCCTGAACGGATTGAGCAAGCTTGATTGCCTCCTCAGCCTCCTTCTGTTTCTTGGCAATGATCGCCCCCGCAGCAAGCAGAAGGCAGAAGACCAAAAGGAGCATTGTCTCGGCCATCGTCAGGCCAAGTATCAGCCCACGGCCATAACCTTTTCGCTCAAAAGCGACTGATGTGCCCCCGACCTCGCTCACCTGCCCCACCAGCTCGTTCGTCTAGGCGGTTCAGGCTTCTCTGCCTGCGATGTGCCGCTCAAAGTTTGGAAGGAATCCCCTGGCGGGTTGTCGGAGATCTTGATCGTCGCCGCTGCACCGGCTCCGGCCGTAGGTGTCAATGCGCCGCCCGGCTCGATCACTACTGAACCGTTCGCGGAATGGTTCCCAGGCGAAACCTGAAGACTCTTTTGCGCAAGCGTCGCAACGAGTTCGGCCGTATCCTTGCTTTGCTTTTGCACGACCGCAGCAAGCGCTTCGGTCAGGCGCTGCTGCGCATGAACCGTCCCTGCGGTTTTCTCTGCAGCGGCCGCCGCCCGCTCAACGCCTGTCGCCACCTTCGCCACTGCTTCAGCCAGACCAGACATCCGAGCTTGCTGCTCCTGCGACGCCGTCTCGGTTTTCACCGCATACTGCGCGACGGCGCTGCCCAGGAGCTTGACCATTGGCGCCAGATCGTTTTTCAGCACCTCATCAGGAACGATCACCTTCTCCAGCTTGGTGGCCACTGTGTCAGCTTGGGCGCCGAGCTTGCTTACCGACGAGGACATCGTGCCGTTGGCCTTGTCGAGCAAATCGGCCGCAGCCTCGACACGCTGCGCGATCGACGAGAACTGACTTTCGACTTGCCCGAAGTTGTCTTTCAATGCATCGCTGAGCTTGCCTGACGCCTCCTGGACTGGCTTGATCGATTCCATCGCTATCGTGTCAAGTGCCGATCTGATGTGTTCACCGTTCCGCTTAGCCTGAGCAGCGATCTCAGCGAAGCCTTCTTCGAGCATTTGGTGGCTGACGCGGCGAAAGTCGGCAAACTCCCTGGTTACGCTCTCCATCTCGGCCCGAACTCGCCGGGTCATATCGGCGAGTTCGTGCCTGGCCGTTCGTTCAATATCCACCGGATCGCGGCGCATCTGATTGTAGAAAATTCGAAGCGCAATGCCGGTGATCGTCGACGTAACCGCAATACCAAAATTCCTGACGATGGTCTCAGTCGAGCCTTCCGAGCCGAACTGAAACAACGACACCCCGAGACTCGTCAGCGTGAACAGGAAGCCCATGTAGTAGAGATTGTCGCCGGTCTGTTCATCGTGGAGCTTTAGCTTTCCCGTGAAGGCCGACGCGCCCAAATAAAGGAACATCAGGGATACCGGTATGCCTGCCGCGACAATAGAGTTCACACCTGACAGCTTGGCGACCGCGATGAACACACAGCCGCCAAGGGTCAGCGTCGCGAAAACTACCAAGGGAAGGCCCGGGTGGCCCAGCAGGGAATTGTCGCGCTTCCTGGCCATCAGTTTAACCCCTCCAAGCCAACCAGCTTTTCGAACTCGCCATGATGGTTCTGGACCCATTGCGTCCAGAACTCGGCGTGGTCGAGCGACTGAAATGGCTTCTTTGCCCGGTCGATATATAGAATTGTGACGTCCACCCCCTCAAGCGAGGTGCCGTAGGTCCGATCGGCGGCGCTGTTGAGATATTTTTTGTAATCGAGACCAGATCGGTACTGCGAATAGAGCGCCGTATGCTCGATCATATCCGAGGCGACCACCAAATGCTTTCGGCTACCCTGTTTGGCCAAGCTGCTATCGAAGAGCGACAGTTTGATCTTCTGGATGCCCGCCATGATGGGAGACTGGCTCGCGGGGTCCGCATTCGGAATTTCGTCCGGGAGCTTGCTCAAGGGATCGCCGAAGGCGTTCTCCCACTTCTTTTGGCGCCGCGCTGGATTGTTTGTCCAACTGTCCACGGTCGAACCATCGCCCGGATTGCATCCATCGAACATTACGGTCAGATCGCCGGGAGCCGAATTCAGCGTATAAATTCTCACATAGCCGCCGGGCTCGACACGTCCGATGGTCTTGTGGAACTCGTTCTTCAGATCGGCCATCGTCGTCGCAGAAATCGGATCTGTGGCATCGACCAGAACCGCCGTCAGGCTGACAGGGCCGTCCAGCGGGCAATTCGTGTTAGCGTCGATCTGACCCTTTCCAGATTTTGACCACATCCAGGCAAAGCCGCCCAACATCGCGATTGAAAGCATGCCGAGAGCGACAGCCGCGACGATCGTGCCGGCTTGGCCTTTCCTCCTCCTACGAGATCGCCTAGCCATTGCTGACACTGTCGGGATGAAGCTTGTCTAGATCGCGGTACTGTTCGATCCCTCGCTCGCATTCCTGGCCAATCAGCCGAACCTGAGCGTTGAGTTCTTCCTGAGCCTGACGGATCGATGCGCCAACGTCTCCCTCGCTCCACTCACCATCGCTCGAGACATGGGGTCTGATACGATCCAGCTTGTAGGGCGCCCCGAAATGCTTGGGCGCTGGCTCGGTCCTGGCCTGGATGTTGGCTTCCCTGTACTTGGAGAGCAACTGGTTACAGGCCCTCTCCAATTGATCCTGATGCTGCATAAAGAGTGCCAGGAGCCTCGAACGGTGTTCGACAATGGCGCGGTGCTCCCTGCGGCGACTGCCGAGCTCCTTGACGATCTCCTCAACCTTTTCGTTGTGGTCGTCGCGAACGTCTTGCAGCTCCTCGATCAACTCCTTCTTGCGATCGATGTAATCCTCTCGCCTAGCAACCAATCGATTTTCAACGCCCGCGTAACCTGGATAAGGGTCGAGCACGAACCAGCCGTCGATAAACGCGAAAATCGAAAACATAAGACCCATCGCAAACAGCAGCCACGACTTCACGTCCATGAGGCCTGCTGGATTGGCGATCATATTGCGGATCACCTCTGCACCGGCCCCGTCTGCGAGTGAGCCGCTTACCTCGCGGTAATGGGCCAGCGCCAGGTTGATGGTCACGGCCAGGCCGACATAGATTAGGATCGAGAGAATCCCGACCAGCTTCACGAAAAAAGACCGATGGGTGACCAGGCGAGCACAGAATAGCGCCAGGAGCAAAGCGGCGCCGATGTTGATGAAAGAGAAAGCTGCGGCCTCTAGGATACCCCCAAAGAACCCCTGCTCATTACCCTTGGCAAGGAAGTTGCCGTTCATCGCGGTCTCGATGAGAAACAGGAACAGCAGCAACGACACGCGGAAAATGTGAGCTGCGCCGTGCTGCACCCGCGCCGCGCGAACCAGGCCGTGCTTCTCCTTAAACCAGACGTTCTCTTTCTCGGCGTCGTTAAGAGCCCTCCTCAATCCGTGGAGTTCATCCAGGCCGACGGCGACCGAAGCCTTGAAGTCCGAGACACTGGCCGCATTTGCCTGACGGATTAGGCCGAACTGCTCTTCGAAATCGAGGCTCGCAAGGCGCCCACTGAGGAGCTGGAGGCTGTCCTCTAGAGTATGATGTGCCGACTTCTTCTCGTCCTCGACGCGTTCGACGATAGCATGTTCGACATCGTCCAGAGTCTTAGCGACCTTTGGAGGCTGGTTCGCCTCGCCGCGCTGCTTTCCGCGGCCAGCGAGATCCATATCGCGATCGATCTTCGCGACGTCCAAACTGCTGAACAGCTGGGTGCTTGCTCGGAAATCATGGTTAGACTCGCGCAAAGACTCGCGCAGCCTGTTCAGTTTCTCGAATTTCGACCCCACGAACCGCCCCGCAACCCAACTATCGGCACCCAATCCCACCGCGTTCTATGCACAGCCGGAAGCAAAGGCAACTACGACAAATAGAATCCAGCGGACGACACACAGATGGATTCCGCATCAGCAGTCGAGTGATAGAGGACAAATTGATGACTGCGGCGGACCATAGTTGCCAAGCTCGAAGCCCGATTGTGCTCGTCTCGTTCGGCGCCTGAGGCAAGAAAGCAAGCCTATCCAGCACGGGCGCCGCTTGCGATGTTGCCGATGGCGACGAGCGTCTCCCGCATCCATGCAGGTGACTAAGGGGCGTCCGCGAAAAGTGCCTTCTTGTCGTTCGCGGATAGTTGGCTGGCGCCCACCTGCAGGGCGTCGCCGCGCACGCACAGGACCCAGATGCTGCAATGCCGGAATAACGGTGCCAGCGGCGCTGCCCGGCGCGATCAGATGTTTAGGAGATGCGTGACGCAACTCCACAACCCCCGCTTGCCGAGCATAACGCGGAGAGAAGGCCATCGATTTACAAAGACGGCAATCTGCGGCGATGATCGCTGCAAAATTGCGAAAAAACAAACTGGATAAGACGTATTTGCCCGGGACAGACGAGCAGAAGACTGCCACAGGCTATGGATCAGCTGGGCGGAGGGAACGGATACTTTTGGAGCGAAGTAACCGGTTCCCCATCTTCGGCCGCATTCGCCTAGTCGGCCGCGGCCGGTAAGTCGTAACGGGTGATGATTGCCAGCCGTCTTCGAGTTCGATCTCTGTAACTTCATTCACGACGACCGCGTCGATGCCGAGTTCCTCCAGGAGAGTTTCGAATAATTGTCGCTGCTTGTCGGGTGCTACCTGGGGAACGATGATGAGCAAACCGGCATGAACTTCCTCGCGTGCATAGAGTCTCCTGAAATCGCCAGCATGTTGGTGACGAAGGTGAAGCCCTCGGCGATGATGTGAGGCATCAGATCCCAATCGGTCCTCTCAGCTCAGTCCGACCCAGTTGACGTGTCTCGCCTCATGGCCGCGCGCCTCTACTACCGCAACAAGGGACGTGTGCAGGCGTTCGTCGACGAGGAACTTCACGCCGAAACGCGGGCCTTCCTCATTCAAAGCTGAGGGTCACCCTTCAACGTCGCGCGTTTCGAAGACGTGACCTTCAAACCCTGATCCGAGAGCTTCTTCGGCCTACCGCGAGTTGGATGTGCCGTAGCCCATATTCTGGCCAGCTCGATCATTCGCGCGGTGAGGCTTGGATAGCCCTCGAGGAGATCTTTCTCATCTGCACCCTGCGCGAGCATCGACGCAATCGTGCGAACGGGGATGCGTGTCCCTTTGAATACGGGCTCGCCGCCCATCACCCCCTTCACCCGGCCAATCATGGCTTCGGCCTCGTCGAGATCGCGTATGCGGGCATTCACCTGCTTTTGGGCTTCGGCAACGTCGACGATCAGCAGATCGTCAGCTCTCACTGTCCTGGCGTCAGGTTGGGCCTTGATCGCCTCGAACAGCCGCTGACGTCGCTCCGCCGCAAGGGTGGAACCGACGCCATACCAGAGCTTGAGGCGCAGCAGGCCCTCCCCCGTCAGCGCGCGGCGCCGAATACTCTTTGCAGGAGCGGGGGGTCTCCACTGACAGTATCGACGATCTTCTTGTCGAACGCGTTGTGAACCGCCTTGATACCGATCTGGCTCACGGCGGCGGCTTCAGCCGGGATATAAACGCGGGCGGCGGCATTCATAATCATTCTCCTTTGAGAGAATATATAAGCCGCGATCTACCCTGAGTAAGGGATATAGCTTGAAAGGGAGGCGCGGCGCGGGTCGTCGAACTGGTTGTGGCAGCATCCCGACACAGTGGGAGGGCGTGAGAGCGCTTGATCGACTGCTGCGCGGCTCAGGAAATCACTGAGGCGTGAAGACCCAGTTACTTCCGCAATGCGTGAAAAGGACCTCTTTTTCTGACATTCAAGCCTTCGACGAGGACAAGATCAAGTTTCCCGATCTCTAGTCTCCGCCTGTCAGATCGCAGTGGCCACGGCGCACCTGCGGTGGATCGGTGTCCAGTTACCAGTACCTCGTCTTCATCCGTGCGCCATCACTCGCCAATCGGAAGCTAGAGCGCTGGGCCCCGCTGCCCTCAATCGCTATGCCCGCGATAACCAAAGATCGGCATGCGTCGAGCACCGACCAGGGCACTTCATCCAGCGCCGCCGCAATATCGACAAAGCTTACCAACTCGGGAGTGAGACGGGCTTCGACCGCCCTTTCGAGCAATGAATTACGTCGGAGAACCCATGTATCATTGGTCCAATGAATTACATTGTCCCAGACGATGAAATGCGCGCCGCAGCCCGTGTCCCGCCAAACCGAGGGAAACAGGGTTAGTCCCTCTTCACGCTGAAAGATGCGCCAGGCCGGGCCTGCTCGACGGTCGAGATTGACGGTAAGTACGTCCCCGCATCCATCAGGGCATTTCATCACGATGGATCTCGGCACGCCGCGCTCCACTAGCGCAACGTCCCCCGGATGCTTGACCTGCTCGATGGCCTCGGACTGACGTTCGACCGTGCCCTTGAACTGGACCACATGCGTTTTGCTGAGCACCAACTGAACTCCCGGCCTTACCAAAGCGAAGGATTCGTCACGCGATCCAGAAGGTCAGCCGCGCACCTATATGCCGTGTCCGCTTCCGACCCATTGCCCTTGGCATAGTAAAGCAGTCCCACGCAGATCGCGACCGTGTACTCGCGCCTGGGATCGAATGAATGGGAGTTGCCTTCATCCAGGATGATCGTACGCAATGCCACGATGGCGTTGAGGCGATGCTCGGCCTTTTTGCCTTCCAGCAGATGCCCAAGCGACATCGCGAAGAGATCACCGGTATAAAAATCTTTGAGCACATTTTCGGGTAAGGGCTGCGCGGCCTGAAGATCGGGGTCGAAGGCCAGTCCAATTTCCAATCGGGCGATGTCGTGGGACAGTGGGCGGCGAGCTGCCCTGGTGAAGTCGATTAGAACCGCTTCCGCCTCCCCGCCACAGACAAACACGTTGCGCAAATTAAGGTCATCGTGAGCACGACAAACGGGATGATCGCCTATCTCCAATCCAGTCAGACGGACAAAAAAGCTCTGTGGCGACGGGCCAGCGTATCCACTTTTGGTCAACCGCTCATAGGTGCGCTCGAGGCCCTTCAGATACGCGGCGTGACGTGCGGAGGGCAGAAACTCTTGCAGAAGCAGGAGCTTTTTCCTTTCGGGATTCTGCCGCCAACGCCCTAACACAGTTTGATAGATCGCCTGGACGACTTGCCTTACATCCCGGTGGGTCACAACCTTGTCGAGGCGGACAGCATTCTCGACGAAGCGCGAGACCGCAAGCTGATGCTCAGCACCTACAACGCAACGATCCAGGCACAAAGGGGCGCATCCGCGATATGGCACCCGGTCAGCGACCACATCCCTATAGGTATTGATGTGCTCTTCCATCACGGCCGCCGGGCCTGATTTGACGATGAAGGGTGTGTGCTGCTCCAAGCCTTCAGTCTCAATCTTCCAGACAGATGCCGAGGACTTGCCACCAGTCTCTTGGGAAATTCGGATACCCGAGTAGTCATGAAACGCGCGACGAAACAGAAGCTCGATTTCAGGATGCAGCGGCGTAGGCAGACCATTGCCCTTTTTGTCGCGGATCGTCAGGCTGCCATTCAGGGAGGGGCCGCAGTGGCTGCGCGCGCAAGTCTCGGCGATATTGTCCCAATCCGTGTCAGGAAGCACGACGAGCTGCCGTAGCACGACTCCAGCCTGCTCCTTCCACTGCGCCAACACTCCTGCCCCTGAACGCGCCACAGCTTGTGCAATCGCTTCCTCGCCTTGTGTCGGAACGACTATAATGAGGACGCCGCGCTGTGCCGCCGGAGAGGCAAGTCGGCGAAGGCGTCTGACTAAATCCAACCGGCCCTCATCCGACGGCAGGGCACCAGCGAGTACGATCAGCGCCCGGGCGCCGCCGTCATCAAGGTCAGAGAGGGAAACGAGGGGCTTCACAGAAAGTTGACGGGCGGAAAATGGTCGCGGGTTCACCGAACCGCCGTCAACCAGGATCGTCGTGCGCTCTTCAGCTTTCATACTGGCGCCAGATCATTGGCCAACTGTCTCCTTTGGCCAGGGCGTTGTCTTGGGCACATACTATGCAGGTCGGATCTGACGTTGAACTGATCGCCCGTACCGATCCTTCGATTGGCCGACCAACAAGATGCCGCGCCTCCCCAGGGAATCCGGTCACCGCCGAAAGGAACATTGTGACGGCCATGGAGGAGGTCGTCGCGTTAAGGGAGATGACCGCGGGCTGCGGCTCGAAATGGCCGACGAAATAGGGGTCGCTGCGTGAATCGGCGAGAAGATCACGTCTCACCGCAGCGGGATCGAGAAGCGGATAACAGTTAAGACAGGCGAGTGACTCCGCAAGCATCTGAACCCTAGTCGACATCGCAGCGACGACACCGTCGCGGGCGTCGATGCGCACTCCAACGTCGATCATTGGCAAACGGTATTGATAGGCGAGCTGGTTGAGGACTGCGCGGCTGCCGTGCGAATCCGTGCAACACATGACAAAATCGCAGTCGAGCAAGGTCCTGGCTGCGGGCTCGTCAATAACGGATACCGGCAGGGTCATAACCTCGATGTCGCGTTTGGCGCGCTGCGACGCTTCGGCGGCGACTGCTACCTTTAATCTGTCAACGTCCTTCTGCTCTGCTCCCACCAAGCGGTTGAGATTCGTTCGCTCGACCTGTTCAGGATCAACCAAGTGCAGCCGGCCAACTCCCAGCCGAGCCAGTTCCTCAACAACGACGGAACCGGTACCGCCTACGCCGACCACGGCGACGGCAAAATCGTTGAGGATCCGCTGCCCCTCAGCGCCGAATGCTCTCACATTGCGGTCGTAGACTTCCGGAAATGGCGCCTGGTCCCCCGCGTCGGTGTCCGCCGAGTAAGATCGAACACTGCGCCCGATTTCCTGTATCCGATCGATGGTGAATGTGGTCTCGCCATTGATATCGAAGAGGCGGCCACGAAATCCGGTCGGCCCGGCGATCAAGAATCCATGCGGCCCCTGCGGGCACCGAAAATGCTGCACCGGAGCCAGCAACTGCTGCGCCGCGTCATCGACAGATGAGAACGCGAGTCTGCGTTGCTCAGGATGCGAATGGGCGAGGATGACGCCTGCTCGCTTCAGACGCGCACTTTTGAGCACGCGCGCCAGGAAGACAGGCGTCAGTGAGGCCTCTACCGGGCTGCGGGCGATGTAGTCCTCCGCAACCGGGCGGATGATCTCTCTAACAATCAACCGCGTACCGCCATCGAAACGGCCACCCGCAACTATAAGCGCAGCGGCCGTCTCAAGCGGAGCATGTGCGAGGAGGTCATCGCGGAGAGCGGCCCATTCACCCTCTCGGAAGATCAGACGGTTCATCGCGCCTCGCCCAGCCGCCGCCGGATCACATTCAAATAGGTGAGCAGATTATCGCTGTTGGGTTGCCAGGTAGAGGGATGCCAAGAAAACCACAGCCACCCTGCGGGAATTCCCGGAGTAGCCTGTTGGCCGGTGTTCTGCGGAACTCCACCGTGTTCAAGGGCAAGCGCCGGCTCCACCCAGAAGCAGTCGGGTGCGGCCTGCGGATAGCCGGCCGGCACCACGAATTTCACCCCTACCTCGGAGCGATTCCAGCCCTTTGGCAGTTGCACCGTCGGCAGGCTAACGACCGCCGCTCCCCCGGGCTGGGGTTCTAGGGTGGAGTTGGGGTGCTTTTTACTGAAGTCCTGGAAGTGCCGTTCGAGGATGGACATTAGCCAAACGTTGCCGGTGGGACAGTGTAGAAGTGCATGCCGTTCTTCAGGGTAACAGCTTCGTTGTCACCAATCTGCCGATCGGGATCGTGGCCGTGGCCTTCCAGGAACAACTGATACTGCTGGTCCTTGCCGGCAAGCTGCTTCAGCTCTGCGCCGGTCATGCTTTCGCTCGTCGCTTCGAAGTGGGCACCATCGATATTGATGGAAAATTTCGGATGATCTTCTTTGGCCATTATTCCCTCTGCAAATGTCTACAAAAAGCCTCGGCTCTTCAAAGAGAATCAGAGCGTCGCCTCGTATTTATCGTGAAAGGAGTAGCCGCAGAAGCAGGAAATCAAGTTCCCCCGCCTGTCCGACAAGCACCCCCCATCGATACAACATCCTATGTAGGGTCAGACGCAGATTTTTTCACCCCCAACCACCTGCGAGTTGCTGTCAAAGCTGTTGATGGCGCTTGTATGGAGGATCCTATGCGAACGACCTAGCCGGAGCCGCCGCCTTAAGAAACGCTCGGCCCGCTCCTCTGCCGCCCGATCGTCCAGGAAATCCCCTCTCCTTGCACGATCCCTGAGACGTTCTTGCCGACATGCCGCTCGAGCACCGGCCGCCATGGCACGAGGGTGAACTCGCGCGACTTCTCGACGACCGCGTATTTGCCGCTGGCGAGCTCGACCGATCGACGCAGCGTCCCTTCTACCCGACTTCCAGGCTTGGCTTCGGAATACGATAGTCCGAGCTCATCCGACAGCTGGCCGGCGACGCGGTTCAGCTCGCGCTGGCGGAGGATCGAAATCATGTTGGCGCGATAGACGATCCGGTCCTGCTCTTCATGCGCGAGGCCTTGCGCGATCAGCCATTGGCGCCGGCTGATCTGCGCCTCCCGCACCTCGCGGCCGAAGCCGGAGTCGCGCAAGATCTCCGGCGTGTCGGAGACCAGCTCCCGGTCGATCCAGGTGGCGCCGTCAAAACCGACCTGCCGCTCCAGCGGCATTGATGAGAGCTTGTCGACCACAACTGGCTCGGCTCTGGCGCGCTGACGCTCATGGTCGGCGACACGCTCGAGATGGTCCGGCTTGATGATCCAGGTGCCGTCCGGCTCACGCTCTACGCCGCTGGTCGTGCGGCGGATCGCCTCGAGCCGCCGGATATGGGTTTCGACAAACGGTTGGGTGGCGGAACGGTCGTGCTTCAGATGGATGTCGATGCTGTAGCGGCCTTCGTTAGCGGCGGCGATCTCGGCGATTGTGCGGTCGACCTGCCTCGGCTCGGTATTCCTCGGCGTGATCCGCACGATGCAGCCTTCGGGTGTCGGCTCGATCGCTTCGCCCCTGCCGATATCGACGTAGTGGCTTTTCCCATCCACGCCGTCGGCGATGAGGTAATGCCGGTCGTTGATTTCGTCAGCAAGGCCGCGAGCGACAACGCGGCCGACGACAGTTTGGACATTCTCTGCGGATCGATCATCCACAACATAGTCGGCGGCACTGCGGGCGAGCCCTTTGCCGGTGAGCTCGCGATGCATGGTCTTGATGATATCTCCGCGCTCGCCGACGCGGCGTAGGGTCGCTTCGAGTTCGTCATCCAGCCGCCAAGTCCCTGAGCCCACCTCCTCGGCCAGCCCCATGCGCTCGAGCTTCCTAAGGCGCCCCTGGTGCAGCGTCTGGCGAAAGGTGTCGCGGCCGTCCGGCGCGACATGTCCGTCGTCGTCGCGCATGCGCAGCAGCTGCCGGTCGATGCTCGTGAAGCGCTCCTGCTCCATTTCCTGGCGCAAGCGTTGCTCGATCTCGCGATCGGTACGCGGGCCAAGATCGAGACTGACCAGCTCGGCCGCGCGCTCGCGCAGGCCAGAAGAGATGTAGTCTCGCGCGATGACGAGATTCTCGCCGCGATCGTCCCTGCCGCGGACGATGATATGCGTGTGCGGATGACCAGTGTTGAAATGGTCGACGGCAACCCAGTCGAGTTTCGTGCCGAGATCCTCTTCCATCTGTGCCATGAGGCGGCGCGTCAGCGGCTTGAGGTCGTCATACTCGATGCCATCTTCAGGCGCGATGATAAAGCGGAATTGATGCCGGTCGCCATCCGCACGATGGAGGAAGCCCTTGCCGTCGACGCGGTCGCTGTCGGCGCCATAAAGCGCGCCGGGCTCGCCTTCGCGGGTGACGCCGTCGCGCTCCAAATAACGGAGGTGCGCACGCGCCCCGTCAACGCCCTTGCCGGCCAGCTTCACAACCCGTGCCTTGACCATCACCCGCCGCTGACGGAACGCGGCATGACGATCGCGCGCTCTCAGCACCGCGGCAGCGGCCCCGCCGCGCCCTATGCGGCTCCCAGTGAAGCGGCCGCCGCGCAGCTGTCTGCCGCCGGCGCGGTTGATTGCGGCGCGGAGCTGGCCGGCGAAGCGCTTGCCTGCCTTGGAGCCGCGCGAGCCGATTTTACCGAGCCTCGGCCTGAATTCGTCATCTTGCACGATAGCCTCCGGCTAATCTTGAGCTAAATCAGCGACTTGCGCTGATCAACTCCGCTGGAACAGGAGACAGCCTCCTGGAAAAACGATGTGCAGACAAAGACTTGCCCGCCTCTCGGAGGCGGTGTCTTTATCTTGCCTTCCGGTCGTCCCCTCCTCTCATCCCGCGAGCGCCGCCTGGAGGAACTTCCGCCGAGAGCGGGCGGAGCCGGCGCTGCCAGCACCTCAGCAAAGGTTGGCGGGGCAACGATGGCGGTTGCAGCGATGATGCCTCCCGGTCCATGATCACGAGCTGACAAGGACATAAGAGATGATGAGATCTTCCCGAAGCGAAGCAGATGCCAGCCTTCTTTCCGAGGCCATTGCCGCGCTTCGTGAGCTCGTTTCGCGCGCCAAGGAAGGCAGCGATCGATCATTCGATGATGGCCTTTCGGTTGAAACATGGCAGAGCGATGAACTGCGTGCCGCGATAGCGCGTGCCGAAGCTGTGATCGCCAAGGCGGACGCTTCTGAAGTCTGAGCCACAGCGAGGACGTCGGGGCTCCTGCCTCTCGCGCCCCTGCCCTCACCGGCCATCCGCCTGCGACGATCGCGATTGTCCTGACCCAAGCGGCACCAGAATTCCGCCGGTCGAACCGCCGGTCAAAATGCCATCCCGCGGGAAAAACAACTCACGCCCGGAGCGGATTTTCGGCGCGTTCTGGCGATGGATTTTGCCCCGGAACGCATCCATATCGGCCGCCGAAACCCCGGCAGCCTTAAGCTGCTTGAGATACAAAACCGTCTCTTTGGGCAGCGGCTTTTTTCGCTGCAAATGCGCTTCGTAGCGCTCCGGTCCGGCGTTGTAGGCGGCGAACAGGCCCGGAAAGCCGAAGCGGTCATACATGGCGCGAAGATAGGCGGTGCCGGCCAGGATATTGTCGCGCGGGTCGTGCGGATCAGCACCCAGACCGAGCTCACCACGCAGCTCCGCGTAGGTGCCAGGCATGACCTGCATGAGGCCAATGGCGCCCGCGCGGGAGGTAGTGGGACGCCCCTTCAGCATGGTCCGGCCATCGCTTTCGGCGTCCATCACGGCGTAAATCCAGGCCTCGGGAATGCTGAAGCGCCGGCTTGCCTCGGCCACGTGCTGCTGCCATCTTGCCAGTTGCGGACCTTGGGAGATAACGGCCGGCTGTGCGCCGGTCGCGGCGGAACAGGCGCATGGTGCGAACGACACCATGCCCAAGATCAGGAGGGTTACTCGGTCCATAGCGGCACGAGCCTCCCGACGATGTTTGCGGCCGGCACCGGCCCGAAATACCGGCTGTCGAAGGAGCCGGGAGCCTCGCCATTGATCAGGAACACCTCGTCAGGCCCAAGCGCGCGGCATTCGTTCCACCACGGCAAGGTTCGGCCTTGCGCGTCGGTTGGAACGCGGCGCGCGACGATCTCGCCGCCGATGATGATGACGTCGTTGAAGGCGCAGACATGCTGGCCAGGCAGTGCTGCGATGCGCTTCAGCAGCGGCACGTTGCGAGGCAGATAGCCGCGTTGGTCGGCAAGTGCGGCGACCATTTTCGGCAAGCGGACAAGCACGAAATCGCCGCTGCGAACCGCACCGAGGCCGAGGCCATAGAGCCCGATTGGCGCGCTGGCCGAGGCATTCCACACCAGCAAGGGCGTCGGGCTAGCGAATGCTGTGAAGCCGATCAGGGCAAGGCCGGCGGCCGTGGCGGCGAGCGTCTTGCCGGCGCGGATGCGCCGCAAGCGGCTGCCGATCAGATGAAGCGAAGGCCGCGCGATCATGACCGGCCTCCGCTATTTTTCTCGGACTCGGAGGCGTGCGGCCGGCCTTTCGACCAGGCGTCGAGCTCGTCGATGTGGTAGCGGACGAAGCGGCCGTGCTTTCTGAATTGCGGGCCGCCACCCTTGAGCCGCATCTTTTCGAGCGTGCGCTGCGACAGTCCGACATAGAAGGCGGCCTGCGCGGTGTTTAGGAACGGGCTGCCCTTCTTGGCGCGGGCGGCGCGTTCGTTTTCGTCGTCCATGGTGGTCCTCGCATCGGTTCAGGAAGGGAGATGCGAGGATCGGCGAGCGGGAGCGTCTGCGGGACGGGCGAAGAGTCGCTTGGGAGTTTTCGCCGCCCCTTGAAGAGGCCCCGCGCCGGGTGCGGCGCGGGGGTTTCGGTTCGGCCGATCAGTCGGCCGGGTTCCAGATGATGGCGAAGGTGTCGTCGTCATCCTGGCCGGCGGCGCGGCCGAGATTGGCGTAGAGTTTGCGCGGGCCGAACTCGGGGGCGGCGATCGACAGGCTGACATAATCCTTGCCGGAAGCCTCGCCGGTCCTGATCCAGCCGGCGCCCACCTCGACGCCTTGCGTCAGCACCCTGAAGTCGGGATGGGTGTCGGCGCTCTTCGACTGATTGGGCACGATGGCGATGTCGGCGCGGACGCTGAGCGTCTTCAACTGGCCCTTGTAGCCGCCGTTATCCTGCTTGGTGACGTATCCGATCGCGGTCATTTCGAAGTCTCCTTTTTCTCCTCGCCGGGGACCATTCCCCTGCGATGGCGGACCGTGATGGGCGCGTCCGGCCCGCCCGAACCCGAAGGGCCGAAGCGGCAGCGGAGGACCCGAGCGGGCAGCTTTTTTGAAGCGAAGCGGCGCGAGGAGCCGCCGCAGGCGGCGGGGAAAAAAGCTGACGGCCGAGGGTTTCGGGCGGGCCGGATCCGCCCATAGGTCATCAAGCCAGCGGCAGGGGAATGGTCCTTGGCGAGAGCAAAAAAGGAGACAGGCTGAAGACGCGGTCGCTGCAGCCAAGCAGAGGTCAAGGCGAGGACGGGAATGGAGACGTTCCGGTGCCGTGCCACCGCAATCGTGCCCAGTCAGCAGGAGCCGAATTGCGACCCTGGCCGGGTGCGTTCAAAGGTCAGTGTGGTGCGCGCAGCTGAAAACCGGGGCGGCGCGAAGGCTATCGCGCTTGGAATGCCGAGCTGTCGATGCAGCCCCGGCAGGCGGTGAGCGGCAGCGTTCCAATCGCCGCCGCCCGCCGTGGAAAGGATCACTCGGACACGAACAGCGGCTGGACCTTCGCCCACTGATCGGCGGTGCGGAAGCCGCCCCGATCCGTGTAGCTGGACACCGGGAACGCCATCCAGCGCGGCAACCAGCCGTCGACTTTTTGCCTGCCGTTTTCGCCGGAAAGGAAGTCGCGGATGATCTTTTTCTGCGTCTTCACCTTCTCCGATGAATTGCCCTCTGCGACATGGCCACCGCCGACATCGGCGAGCAATCGATTGGCGATTTCCCTGTCACGCAGCAAGTCGAAGAAGGCATCGTCCGGCTGCCAGTAGCCGCGCATGTCGAGGCCAAGATGATTGCCGAGCGCCTCGATGATGGCGCTGCCCGCGCAAAGAGTCTCCGCCATGACGAGCGCCAGAACACGCGCGACATCGTCATCGGACAGCACCAGCAGGCGGGCGAAGACGCTGGCGAGAGCGAAGTCGTCGCCGTGGCCGCCCGCGACTGGGCCATCCTCGTCCACCGAGCCGAGCAGCGCCAAAACCTCGCAGCGCTTTGTGGCGAAAGCGGCCTCGGCGCTGCTTGCCGCAACGCTTTCGGCAATCGCCGCGTTGGCCGCGCGCTGGTCCTCGACGCGCACCGTCCAGAGCGGCGAACCGGCAATCGCATGCGCCACCATCAAGCGGAGTGCTGCACCCGGGTGATCAAGCAAGGCGATGCGCACCGCGGCGTGACGGTGCAGATCGACATAGTTCTGCAGCGGGCCGGAAAGCTCCGGGCGCGACGGTTTTGTCGGCGCTTCGGCGTCCTCGCCGGTCTCGCCGTTCGAGCGGGCGCGGCGGGCTTCCTTGCGCGACAGATAGCCTTCGTGGCACTCGACCTCGCCGCGTTGCGAGACGGTGACCACGATCTTGCCACCCTTCTTCTTCGGCGTCTTTTCGTAATCCCATGAGTGGAAATACTGGCCGGGTTCGAGCACTGTCACCTCGGTCCAACCGGACTCAATATACGCGTCGCGCTTGGCGGCAATGGCCTCGTTCTGCTTTTGCCAGAAGAGGTCCGCATCGGCGAAATAGCTCTCCTCGCCGAACAGGTCGGAGACGATCAGGCCGCCATACTCCTCGATTGGAAACAGCGCGACCTTGGTCGAGATCGACTGGCCGCCGAACAGCCATTGCTTCAACTGCCAGCCGCGCGGTGCGTGTTGCTCGGGATCGGAAAAGAGCGCCAGCCAGTCCTTCTGCTGCGCCTTGGAGGCCATGGTGAGATGGCGCACCGTCTCGGTGTCGATCTCCTCGCGGCGATAGGCCTCGCGGATTTTGGGCAACAGATCGCCAAGCGCCAGTACCCGCTTCACCTGAGGCTCGGTGAGGCCGAAGGTGGCGGCAATGTCGGCAACGGCGCGCCCCTCCTTGATCAGGCGGGTGAACGTTTCCCATTGCGCGACCTCGTCGGGATCGTCACGCGCGATGTTTTCGATGAGCGAGGCTTCAAGCGCATCGGCATCGTCGCCGTCATCCATGATGGCGCAGGGAAGCGGCTCGGCCTCTCCGCGCTCGTCGGCTATCGCTTTGGCCGCGAAATAGCGTCGCCGTCCGGCGACGATTTCGAAGGTGTCGGGCGTGCCGTTCGGCCGCACCAGAAGCGGCACAAGCACGCCACGCGCCCGAACCGACGGCAGGATGTCGGAAATGTCGGGCGCGCGTTTGGCATGGCGCATGTTGAGCGCCGAGACGCTCAATTGATCGAGCAAAACATGGGCAAGCTGCATGGTCTTTCTCCTGTTTTTTCGGGGGGATTTTGCCCCCGCCGCGAGGCCGAAGGCCGAGCGGCGCGAGCTCCTTTTCGCGCCTCTCGGCGCTGTCATTCCGCCCTAGTCGGACGGAAGCTCGGGAAGGGAAATCGAAAGCGCGGCGGCGGCTTGCCGCAAAAGCTGCTCGGCCTCGGTGATGTGACCGGCAATCCGCGCGGCTTCGGCATAGACAGACAGCGGAAAGCGTGCGTGAAAATAGAGATCGCGCTCGATGCCGAGCCCAAGCGGTCCCTTGACGCTTTTAAGTTCGGCAAGGCTGACGCTGCCGAGTTCTGGGAAACCGAAGCCGAGATCGCAAAGGCCGAACAACGTGTCGCCATCGGCGTCGAGCTCGGTCAGCAGCCACGTCGCCGCGCCTGTCGGGTTGAATAGTTTGACGACCGGAACATGGTCGGTTTCGACTTGCGCCGCGCCGTTGGCGAGCAGGCGAGCGCGCAATTCGTCGGTGATCAGGATCATGGCAAAACTTCCTTGTGAGAAACTGGTCGATCTGGGTCAGAACAGGTCGAGCTGGTTGCGTTTGGCCTCACCGAAGAGGCCGATATCGAGCGGCTTTTGAGCCGCGCGCGGGCGCATCGGCGCGGCCATGGCAAGCTGAAGCCGGTCGCGCGTGGTGACCGGGCGAACGCCGGGAACAAGCATCTGCTCGCCTTCCGGGGTCGGCTCGGTTTCAGCGGCTACAGGACCGCGCGCGGTCATGCCGCGATGCCTTGCTTTAGCTCGCTTTCGGCATCGGCCTGAAAAGCCAGCAGGAAATCGGCGGCTTTCGAGGCGAGGCTGGCGGCGCGGAAAATGGCGCGGTTGTCTTCGCGCAGCACGGCGAGCCACGAGGCGATGTAATCGGCGTGGCGCACGGTCGGCTCGATGCCGAGCGACGAGCAGACAAAGGCCGCCGTGATCTCGGCGGTGAGTTCCTCACGCGCGTAAGGTTTGGTGCCGAACGAGCCGGAAAGGTCACGCGCGAGGCGGCTCGGGTGCCCCGTCCAGTGGCCCAACTCGTGCAAAGCGGTGCGGTAATAATTGACCTGTTCGAAGAATGCCGGTTGCGGCGGCAGCTGCACGTAATCGGCGCTCGGCATGTAGAAGGCGCGGTCGCCGCCGATGCGGATATCGGCGCGGGAAGCGCGAATAAGCGCCTCGGCTTGGGGAATGATTTCGCGTTCGGGCAGCGACTCGGGCTGGCTGTAAAGCTCGTCGTGCAAGCCCTCGCATTGCGCGACGTTGAAGACGGTGAAGCGCTTGAGGAAAGGCACCGCCTGCGGCTCGGTGTCCTCGGCCTTGGCGCGTTCCTTCTCGTCCTTCGGGATGAAACGATCGGCATGCGCGATGGTCGTGCCGTGCTCGCCTTTGCGGACATTGCCGCCAAGCGAAAGCGCTTGCCGGAAGGTGAGCCAATTCTGGCCGGGATAGCCGTGCTCGATCACCGCGCCCCAAAGGATCAGGATGTTTATCCCGGAGTAGCTGCGGCTGGTGGCGGCGTTCTTCGGTAATCCAAGGGCGGCTTTCGCGCTGCCCCAAGGCTTGACCCAAGGCACGCAACCCCGCTCCAGATCGGCGATGATGCGGTCTGTGATCTCGGAATAGAGGCTCGCCCTTTGCGCCTCGCTCCTCTTGGCTAGCACTTTTCCGCTAGCGCTGCGTTCGCCGGTTCTGCGCATGACTTGACCTCCGCTCGCCAATCTCGCCGCGCCCTTCCCCGGAAGCGGGGTGGGCGGCGAAAACGACCGGAAAGGCCCGCCGTCAGAGGTGGCCTGCATCCGCAGGACCGCAACGCCAGTGGAGGACCCTGAGCGGAACGCGAAGGGTTGCGGGCCGCCGCGGCGGGCCTAGAAGGGAGAGCCGCCCACACCGCGCCGCCGGGAAGGCCAAGCAAAAAAAGACAGCGCCGCCCGAAAGGGCGGCGACCGGCACAGCCCGCAAGGGCTGCCGCGCCAGGGGGCAAAGCCGAATGGCCGAGACCGCCTGAGCCAAGCGAAGAAAAGCGGGCTCGGTTCACGAGCACCCGGTGCGCGCCTTCAGGCGCGCAGGCGCCACTTAGGTCGCAACTGGAGTGCCAGACATCAGCTGAGACAACAGACCCAAAGATTGAATGCCTGATCACTGTTCAGTTCGCAACTCACGACCTGCGACAAGCAACATTTCACGACCTACATGCGGTTGCTGGACGCCGCGAGGACATGGCGCAGTCCATCCTCGTATCGATCCAGAGTGCGAACCGGAACGCGCCCTCAACGCGGCTCGCAGCCACCTCGACCGGGCGAATTGGATGGTGACGAGCGGCTATAAGGAGCTGTTCGCCAGCTGACGCATCAGCGAGTGCGCACGAGCGCGAGCACGCGGCCCGCGCAGCCGCGGTGGCGGTGCCCGGCAGCCGCGACGATCGCTGCGATCGACCCTCGACGCGCCCATTGCCGGTCAGCACTTGAGGCGATTTCGCATCCGTTGTGAGGTCGCCAGGCCCTTTTTGAAAGTGTGCAGCGAGTTCAACATGATTCGTCAACTGCGGTCCTGGCTGACACAGACATTCATCCGCGGCATCGATGGCTGACATCCACACAATCCATTATCCCGATGGCGTGCTCCTCCATTAGAAGACGGATATCAGGCATTGCGGCCAGCGCACTAAGGAGCGTTGTCGCGTATCCGTGCTTCGAAAAGATAGCGGAGAGAGGGGTCCTTTTTCGTGTGCTCTCAGGTGCGACGGAGTTCTATCCTGGAAGTGGTGGGACACAATCTCGGGCCTCTTCTCTTCGCCAGACGGCCATCTCGTTTTCGGATCGACGCGCGATTCAAATTGCGGGCGCTGGGGCCGTGCCGCTGGCGCGGAAAGGGCAATCGACATCTTGGGAGAGAAGTTGTCTCAGGTCGTGCGCGTGCGTTGTCAGAGAGACTCGGCCACGAAGACTGTTTGCTCGCACTCTTCAAAATTCCCGGCTCAGCTGGCTGGCAAGTCCGTCAAGGTAATGCGGGGGATTGATCAATGCACGCGGCTCGCTTTTTGACCGGCATGATCGGGACTTTAGCCGTTTTCGCGATTGCCACATACTATCTGACCGGCTCATTCACTGCAGTCCTGGTGCAGGCGGCTCTGTGCACTTTGCTTGTGCAGATCGTGTACTCGGTGGCTGTGCTTTGTCTTGTCTGGAAGCGAGGGCTTGGGGCGGTAAACCACGATCCAGACACCCCACTGGCTCGGTGGGACCGCCTCAGTGGGCACAGTACCTTCGAGCCCGCGGACCTGGACGGTCATAGCAAAGACGAGCGCGCCAAGTGTAGCCCGCGCACCGAGACAATGCTCGAATTTGGAGATCATCCCTGATACCGGAGCAGTTCGGCTGCACGATCGTGAGTGATGGAAGCTGCGCCGACCTTTACCTGACTGGACCCGGAGCTAGCGCTCCAGGATCTAACGTGCCCGCGACGTTTGGTGCTGTCGTCCTGTAAGATCGTGCAGCCGGCAATATTTCTCGCCATAGCGCCGAGCGGGCCGACAGCATGGCGTTCATCGGCTGGGCCGAGAGCGGATCGACCGCCACCGCGGTGGCGATATAGGACAAGAGGCGGCGGATGCCGCCTCTCGTCTTGACTTTATTCGCGGTCCGGATCCTTAAGCTCCCGGATCACCGCTTTGACCTTCCAGTCGCCGATCTTGGTGCGGCGTTGCGCGACCAGGATGCCGACAGCCGTCTCGTTCGCCTCGATCGCCCGGATCGCGTCCTCCATGTCGGCATACGGCCTGAGGTTTTCGATGGGGATGACGTCGCCGTTCTCGTCATAGCCGCCGTGGAGATACATCGGCGCCCGCTCCAGGCGCGAAAGCGCCCACTCCGCCTCGCGGATGAGCCGGAAGCCCTGCTTGCGCTGCCGCCAGTATTCTGCGCTGCCGCCGTCGATGGTGACGATGTTGCGATGTGTCATGGAAATCTCCTTTCGTTCTCTGACGGAAGGAGCCCGCACCGGCGCATCGAGGGGTCAAGGATCGCTTTAGCGACCGCTACGCGGCGTGCGGGGGAGCCGATTTTGTCGGCGGGCGCTTCAGCGTCCGGCGGCAAAATTGGGGGGACCGCTCGTCCTTGACGCCGGAGAGGCGGTGCCACAATGGGCAGTCAGAGAGAGATAGCCCACGGCCCCGGTCGGGGCCGTGTCCGTATCCGGCGACCAGCCGGTCCTGCGCCTTCCCACCACGTCAACGGCTGCGATTCCGCACCGGCGGCACGGCGCACGCGAGAGGATCGTCACGCGGATGTGCCCAAACCGCGTAGCGGAGAGCGCCCATCGGGCGGCGAGTTCAAGGCAGAGCTATAGCGTAAACGTAGTTCCCATCATCACCGGTCATGACGCGCCAGAAACGCCAGGAGTGAACCAGTTGACATTGTCAGAGTGGGAGACGTTGCCAGCAGCCGTGCTTTGCAGGCATTACCCAAGCCCATCCGTCCGCGTGACGTGGAAAGGATGCCCGTCGAGACGGGCGCGATGATGGGGCCTCGTTCCCTTTCCCTGAGCGTGAGGCGGCTAAAGATTGCAGTGCGCTTTGCCCGTTTCAGGCATTTGGTGTTGGCCAATGCGCGCGCCAGATGATGCTGGAACGTCGGATTGCACCGAAGACTGCCCATCCCAGCCGCGCCGCGTCAGATCAAGGGTGTAATCATAGGATCATTCATTGCGCAGGTGCGGACGGTCGGCTTCAAGTTCTGCCGGGTTCATCGGGCATCTCCGCCCGCACCACAAAGCCAGGCCGCAACAATCATGCAGTCCGGCAGACCACCGGCGCCCACAGCATCGGGCCGGTGGGGTCGCCATTGCGGCGAATGGCGTCAACCGGCGCCCACGAAGAGCGCCGGAGAGTGCGATCAGACCTGGGCCCAGCCACCATCGACGCACAGTTCGCTGCCGGTCAGGTATGACGAGTCATTAGAGGCCAGGAACAGGACGGCCTTTGCGATCTCATCGACGGTGCCGCTGCGATGCATCGGAATTTGGGCATGCACCTGGGTCTTCGTCTGCTCGATCACCTCCTCGCTCATTCCCGCTTTACGCGCCTGATCCGTGTCGATGTAGCCGGGTGCCATGGCATTCACTCGAACGCCCTTCCCGGTCAGTTCCACGGCGAGCGATCGTGCCAGCGAGCGGATTGCCGCTTTCCCCGCCGAATAGACGCTGACATAGGGACGGCCCTGTCTGCTCAGGGTCGAGGTGTTCAGGATGATCGAGCCGCCGGACGTCATGAGCGGCAGGAGCTTCTGCACTGTAAAATAAGTCCCTTTGAACGTGTTGACGATCGTGAAATCGAATTCTTCCTCCGACATGTATTCAAACATGTTTGGTCGCGCCCCGCCTGCATTGGCAAAGAGGACATCGACGCGGCCATGCTTTTTCTCGACATGGTCACGAAGCGCTTCGATGTCCGACATTTTGGAAATATCGCTGCGGATCGCGTCGGCGCCATTTCCGATACTTTGCTTCG
>NZ_JBZEGV010000023.1:0-110007 GCF_058312955.1 Mesorhizobium sp. LEGMi-168a | reverse complement strand
GCGCCGAGAGGGTTGTGGGGTGTTCCAGCGGAGTGAGCCGCGGGCGTTCCCTGCAACACCCCTCATCCGTCGCCTTCGGCGACACCTTCTCCCACAAGGGGAGAAGGGGGAGCCGCGCCTTTCCACGGATCCGCCACCCGTGGCCAGATCGGCCGTTTCAGCTTCTTGTAATCCGTCACCGCCGGATTGCTTGGATAGGAACTCGGCGCCGCGACATAGATCACCTCGGCGGCGATCGGCGCGAAGCCGGCGTAGAAATGGTTGGTCGATTTGACCAGCAGGATGTCCTTCGACAGCGGATCGATGCCGATGTTCGAAAAGACGTCCGGCTCGAAGGTCTGGGTGCGGTTGGTGTTGAGGATGACGTCGACCTCGGTGCCTTCGATGCGCACCACCGCTGACGGCCCGAGCGTCACCCGGCTCGGCCCGAAACTCTGCCAGCCCTCGTTGACGGCCTTGAGCACCGTGACGCGCGCGTCGACCGGCTCGCCGGCCTGGGGTCCGGCCTTGCCGCCGAAGCGCAGGTCGATGACCGCGCCCTCGCCGGCCGCATGGCAGAAGGTCACCGCGATCGGGTCCCAGATCGTCGCCACGCCCACGCTCTTTATTCCCCGCGCCAACAGCTCGCGCAGCACGATGGTGCCGTCGCCCGGCACGCCGCCGCCGGGATTGTCCCAGATGTCGGCGATCACCGCCGGCTTGTCCTGGCGCGCCGAGCGCACGGCAAGCGCCCGCTCGATGCCGGCGGATGCGGAAAGCATCGTCATCGCCGTCTTTTCGCGCAGCGCATAGAGCTCGCGCCCCAGCGTCTCGGCGAGCTTGTCGCCCTTTTCCTTGTCGTTGTCGGTGATGACCAGGATGCGCGTGCCCATTTCCGGCACGTCGGCGGCCATGAAGCCATGGATGACCGACACCGACAGCACGCCGTCCTTGCCGTGCAGCGCCTTGATGCGGTCGACGAAGGAACGCATCGGCTCGCGGCTGGTCGGCAGCACCTGGATCATGCGGCAGTCGAAGGTCGAGATCACCGGCTTGATCTCGCCGCGCGCCGCGGCAAGGCCGAGCTCGACGACATGCTCGCCGCGTTCGTAGAAGTCGGTGTGCGGGAATTCGAGGAAATAGGCCATGATGTCGGAGGCCGCGACGCGCTTCGGCGTCAGATGGCTGTGCGGATCGAATTCCGAGGCGATCACCACTTTCGGCCCGACGATGGCGCGCACACGCTCCAGCAGATCGCCCTCGCAGTCGTCATAGCCCTGCGCCACCATCGCGCCATGCAGGCCGAGGATGACGGCATCGACAGGCAGGGCGGCTTTGAGCTGGTCGAGGATCTCGTCGCGCAGCGTCTCGAAAGTCTGCCGCTGCACCAACCCGCCGGGCTCGGCCCAGGTAGCAGTGCCTTCGATGACGGTGAGCCCCTCCTTGGCTGCACGCCGGCGCAGCGCCACGATCGGCGAGGAGCACAGCGTCGGCGTCTCCGGATGCTTGCCCGGCCCGGCATAGAAGGCCATCTCGAACGAAGCCCGGTCGGTCGGAACCGGCGAGAAGGTGTTGGTTTCCGTCGCTAGCGAGGCGGTGAAAATGCGCATCAAAACTCCGTGGGACTTTCTGTTTTTCGCAATTCCGGGCGGAAAACCGCTACACACTTTTCCTGGAATTGCTGGGATTGCTATTTTACGGCCCCGAGCGCCAGGCCCCGGACCAGGTAGCGCTGCAGCCAGATGAACAGGATCGCTACCGGCAGGGTGGCAAGCAGCGTCGCCGCCATCACATGGTGCCATTCGATCGTATAGCGGCCGGCGACCAGCGAGAAAACCTGGATCGGCAGCGTGTAGCTTTCCTGGCTGCGCAGCATGGTGAGCGCGACGACGAACTCGTTCCAGGCGTTGATGAAGGTGAAGATCGCCGTCACCGCAATCGCCGGCAAACAAAGCGGCAGGAACACTTTGCGCAACGTCGGCCAGCGGCCGGCGCCTTCCATCCACGCCGCCTCCTCGAGATCGCGCGGAATGGTGTCGAAATAGCTCTGCAGCATCCAGACCGTGAAGGCCACGTTGAACGCCATATAGATGAAGCCGAGCGCGGTGGTGCTCTCGACCAGGCCCCAGGCGGCCATCAGCCTAAACAGACCGAGCACCAGCACGATCGGCGAGATCATCTGCGAGATCAGAAGGAATTGGCGGAAGGCGCCATAGCCGGCAAAGCGGAAGCGCGACATGGCGTAGGCCGCCGGCACCGAGATCAGAATCGCGCCGATCGTGGCCAGCGCCGAGACATAGAGCGAATTGAGAAGCGCCTGGCCGAAGCCTGTCGCCACCCACATGTCGGCAAAATTCGACCAGCGGAATTCGCTCGGCCACCAGGTTGGCGTCAGCACCTCCGGACGAGGCTTGACGGCGGTGAGAAACATCACCGCGAAGGGAAAGATCGTCACCACGATCAACGGCGCGAGCAGCAGCCAGGCGATGATCGTGCGTTTGAGCTTGCCGTTCCTCATGCGCGCTGCTCCCGCATGGCGAGCCGCACATAGATCATGGTGAAGACGAGCAGGATGGCGAACATCACCAGCGACACCGCTGACGCCTCGCCGAGTTTGCCGATGCGGAAGGCGAGCTTGTAGAGATGCGTGACCAATATGTCGGTGGAGTTGGCCGGCCCGCCCTGCGTCATCACCCAGATGATCGGGAACGAGTTGAACACATAGATGGTGTTCAGCACGATCGCGATGTTGATGAAGGGTTTCAGCAACGGAAAGGTGATCTCGCGGAATTGCTGGAAGTGCGTTGCGCCCTCGAGTGCTGCCGCCTCGTAGAGGTCGTCGGGGATCGAGGACAGGCCGCCGAGGAAGATCGTGGTGGTGAACGGCACCGTCACCAATATGCCGATCAGCACCTGCATCGGGAACGCGGTCTCGGCGCTCGCCAGCCACTGGATGTTCTGGCTGATCAGCCCGAGCTTCATCAGTGCCGAATTCAGCATGCCGCTTTCACCGTTGAGCGCCCAGCGCCAGACCACCGCCGTCATCGTCAGCGACACCGCCCAGGGCAGCATGATGATGACGCGGGCAAGGCCGCGGCCGTAGAAATCGCTGTTGAGGATCATCGCCACCGGGATCGACAGAAGCAGCGCGCCGCCCACCACAAGCACGGTCCATAGACCCGTGCGCCAGAGGGCGGCGACAAAGTCAGGATCGGCGGCGAGCGCCCAGAAATTGGCCAGGCCGCTGAAGTCGCGCAGCTGGCCAAAGCGGTTCACGTCATGCGTCGAGATCTGCACGAGATCCCAGACCGGCCAGAAGATGACCACGGCCGCCAGGAACAGGCTGGGCAAGGTCAGCAGATAGGGCAAAAAACGATTTTGCATCGACCGGTTTGTACTGCGTTGCGGCTGGAGATTGGATTGCGCTGGCTTAACAGATTGACTTAATCCCGCCTCGTTCTTCTCAGGACACCGCTTCAGGATTCCTAGCGAGTGGCGGCGCTGTTCCTCACCTTTCTGGCCGTCCTTCGCGGCGGTTGCGGAAGAGAGCCCTTCCTCTCCCCCCGTCGATCGGGGGAGAGGTGTCGAGCGAAGCTCGACGGAGTGGGCCCTTGGCACAAGGCGAGGCGATGCTTGCGCCGAGTGCCCTTCGTAAGTCCGTTCGCGGCGGTTGCCAGGTGGTTCCCCCACTCCGTCTCGGCTTCGCCGAGCCACCTCTCCCCCCTCCGGAGGGAGAGGAAGGAGGCTAGCTGGGGCGGCGCTGACATCGATGATTCTGTCTTTCTGCTGAAGACCGGGAAAAGGATGTGGCGCGCCCCGACGGGTGGGGCGCGCCACGGGCGCAGGGAGATACGCCCTATTTCTTCAGCACGCCATTGGCCTTGTCCGCCGCCTCCTTCAGGGCGGCTTCCGGCTCGGCGCTGCCGAGATAGATCTTCTGCATGGCGTCCGACGTGATCTGGGCGATTTCCTCCCAGCCCGGAATGACCGGCGCGAAACGGGCGTCGGGCAGAAGCGCTGTAAAGGCGGCGAGATCGGCATTGTTGACGTAATAGTCCATCTTCGCCTCTTCCTTGTTCACCGGCAGGAAGCCTTCGCCCTGGGTGAACTTGGCGCGCTGCTCCTTGGTGAACAGGAAGTCGAGCAGCTTCCAGGCCTCGTCCTTGTTCTTGGAGTTCTTGAACATGATGATGGAGTCGGTCACGCCATAGGTGCCGCGCGCGCCGGTCGGTCCGGCCGGAATGGCGGCAACGCCGTATTTCAGGCTCGGGGCTTCTTCCTTGATCTGGTTGGACAGGAAGGGCGCGGTGATCATCATGCCGACCTTGCCCTGCTTGAACAGGTTCTGCACGTCCTCGCGGTTGTTGGAGGTGACGCCGGGCTCCGTCAGGCCCTCGTCGATCATCGACTTGTAAAGCTTGGCGGCCTCGAGCGCGCCAGGCGTGCCGAGGCCTGACGTGCCGTCCTTGTTGAGGATCTCGGTGCCCTGCGACCACATCGCGTAGTAGTAATAGACGTCGGTCTCGATCTCCTTGCCCTGCAGGCCGAACCCGAAGGCGCCTTGCGCCTTGATCTTGCGTGCATCCTCCTGCAGCTCGGTCCAGGTGGCCGGCGGCTTGGCGATGCCGGCTTTCTCGAACAGTTCCTTGTTGTAATACATGGCGCGCGCCGAGGCGGCGATCGGCAGGCCATAGGTGTGGCCGCCCATGATCGAGGGCTGCAGGAAGGTGTCGATGAAGCGGTCCTTGAACTCGGGCGTGATGTAGCTGTCGAGCGGCTCGGCGACATCCTGCTGCACGAAATCGATCAGCCAGCGCGTGCCGATGATCGAAAGGTCGGCATTGGTGCCGGCGGTGATGTCGGTGGTGAGTTTTTGCAGCAGCACATCCCAAGGCACGACCTCGTACTTGATCGTGATGCCGGGATTGGCCGCCTCGAATTCCTTCTTCACCGCTTCGAAATAGGGGCCGGTCTTGGCGCTGTATTCGGCGACGGTGACGCGCACCTCGCCGGCATCGGCGGGCGCTGCCAGCGCCAGCATGCTCATTCCGGCCAACAGGCCGACAGTCCATTTCGCAAGGCTCATCTGATTTCCTCCCATGATGCGCATTCGCGCCTGGCCCTTGAGGCACAGGATTTATGTGACTTTCCTACATTATCGATGGTTTTGCCCGATGCAAGCAGTTTATTATGTTGCTAAATTACATTTCGTTGAGTAGCGTTCTGTCGCTGTTTGACGTGGCGGAGGAGCGCGCATCGTGGTGTCAAAGGCCGATTTCGAGGGCAAGACAATTGTCGTCACCGGCGCTGGCGGCGGCCTCGGCTCGGCGATCGTGACGCTTATGGCCGAACGTGGCGCCCGCATCGTCGGCTGCGACCAGTCGGCCGAGGCACTCGCCAGTCCGCACATCGCCTCGCGCCACGTCTTCGACCTGCTCGACCGCGCCTCGATCGAAGCTGCGGTTCCCGCTTTGCTCGACAAGGACGGCGTCCCCGACATTCTGATCAACAACGCCGGCTGGACGCGCGCGGAGACGCTTGATGCGCTGACCGCGGACAGGATCGAGCAGGAACTCGACCTCAATCTCACCGGGGTAATGACGTTCGCCGACCCGCTGATCAAGGCGATGGCGGGGCGCGGCGCGGGCAGCGTCGTCTTCATCTCCTCGGTCAACGCCATCGCCCATTTCGGCAACCCCGCCTATGCCGCCGCAAAGGCCGGCATCAACGCCTACGCCAAGTCGGTCGCCGTCGAGCTCGGCCGCAGCGGCGTGCGCGCCAATGTCGTCTGCCCCGGCTCGATCCGCACCGCCGCCTGGGACCATCGGCTCGCCAAGGACCCGGAAATCCTCGGCCGGTTGAAGCGGCTCTATCCGCTCGGCCGCATCGTCAATGCGTCGGAAGTCGCCGAAGCCGTTGCCTTCCTTGCCTCCGACCGGGCTTCCGGCATAACAGGCGCGGTGGTGCCGGTGGACGCCGGACTGACGGCCGGCTACCTGCCTTTCATCGACAACATATTGGGAGCGTGACCATGACCGACGTCCTGTTTCGCAACCTGTCGAAATCCTTCGGCCAGCACAAAATCCTCGAGGACATCAACCTCGACATCAAAAGCGGCGAGTTCGTCGTGCTGGTCGGCCCATCCGGCTGCGGCAAGTCGACCCTGCTGCGCATGCTGGCGGGACTGGAGACGATCAGCTCCGGCGACCTCGTCATCGGCGGCATTCGCGCCAACGACCTGCCGCCGCAGAAGCGCAACATCGCCATGGTGTTCCAATCCTACGCGCTGTTTCCGCATCTGAAGGCCGCCGACAATATCGGCTTCGGCCCGAAGATCCGCGGCGAAACCCGCGCGGCGATCGACGACAAGGTGAAGAAGGCCTCCGGCGTGCTGAATCTCTTCTCCTATCTCGACCGCTATCCGAGGCAGTTGTCCGGCGGCCAGCGCCAGCGCGTCGCCATGGGCCGCGCCATCGTGCGCGAGCCTTCGGTGTTCCTGTTCGACGAGCCGCTCTCCAACCTCGACGCGCAGTTACGCGTGCAGATGCGCACCGAGATCAAGGCGCTGCACCAGCGGCTGAGATCGACCATCGTCTACGTCACCCACGACCAGATCGAGGCCATGACCATGGCCGACCGCATCGTGGTGATGGATCGCGGCCGCATCCAGCAGGTCGGGCAGCCGCTGGAACTCTACGACAGGCCGGCCAACAAATTCGTCGCCGGCTTCATCGGCTCGCCTTCGATGAGCTTTGTTTCCGGCGCGCTCAAATCGACGGACGGCAAATCATGGTTCGAGACCAAGGGCGGCCGGCTGGCGCTTGCCGGCAAGGCTGCCTCCGGCAGCGACACCGTCGAAGCCGGTATCCGGCCCGAGCATTTCGTCATCGGCACAGCGGATGATGCAATCGCCATCAACGTCGATGTCGTCGAGCCGACCGGCTCGGAGACCCATGTCTATGGCTCGATCGACGGCGACACGGTACGCGCCGTGTTCCGCGACCGGTTGCAGGTGAAGCCGGGCGACCGGCTACCGGTGACCGTCGACCCGCGCAACATCCATCTCTTCGACAAGGCGACCGGCCTCCCCCTATGAAGACGCCGGCCGACATCATCACCCGCCTGCAACTGATGTCGCAGGACGGCACCAAGTCGGACCGCCGGCTGGCGGGGCTGGTGCTTTCCGATCTCGATTTCGCTTCCAAGGCCGCGATCTCGGAAATTGCCGCGCGCGTCGGCGTCAGCGAGCCGACAGTCACCCGCTTCTGCCGCAATCTCGGCTGCGAGGGCCTGCGCGACTTCAAGTTCTATCTGGCGCAGGCCATCGCCATCGGCGGCCAGTATCTGTCGCCGGAGCCGCTGAGCCGCGATGCGCGCGAGCAGCGCATCGCCTCAGCCATCACCGAGGCGGCGATCGCCGCCATCCAGCGCGCCAGCGAAAACCTCGACATGACGACGCTGATGGACGTCGCCGCCCGCATCGCCAGCTCCGGCAATGTGCTGTGCATCGGCTCCGGCGGTATTTCCTCGATGATGGCGACCGAGATGCAGAACCGGTTGTTCCGGCTGGGGCTTTCGGCGCTCGCGCAGATCGATGGCCAGCTGCAGCGCATGTATGCCGCCGTCGCGACGCCGGAGACGACGCTGGTCGCCTTCTCGGTCTCGGGCTATGCGCGCTCGGTGATCGAGGCGGTGGAGGTCGCGCAGCAATACGGCGCCGCCACCGTCGCTATCACCGCGCCGGATTCGGCCTTGGCCAAGGTCGCCGACACGGTGATCCTTCTGCAGCCCTTCGAGGACGGCAACATCTACAAGCCGACCTCATCGCGCTACGCGTTGCTCGCCATCGTCGACATGATCGCCACCACGGTGGCGGAATCGCGCGGGCCGAAGGTGCTGGAGAACCTGCGCCGCATCAAGCAGAGCGTGAACACGCTGAAGGTAGACGACCCCAGGCTGCCGCTGGGGGATTGAAGATTGCAGCGGCTTGCGCCGTCGGCGTTGGCGATCCTTCGCGCCCCCCTCTGGCCTGCCGGCCATCTCCCCCGCTTGGGGGGAGATTGGCAGTTTCGGCGCTCCGCTCAATCCTGAAACGTCAGTAATTGGCGAAAGCCGCGGTGACAGTCGATCTCCCCCTTGTGGGCCTTGTGGGGGAGATGTCCGGCAGGACAGAGGGGGGCGCTGTCCCGCCTGCATCTCAATTTTTGGATTACGTGGAAAGCGCCTCGATACGCCTCACCAACGCCGCCACCTCACCTTGTATCCGCAATGTCTTCAGCCGCGACGTACCCCCGGCAACCACCGACACCGCGGAGCCAGGCACACCCAGCGCCTTCGCCACCATCCGCTCCAGCGCCTTGTTGGCCAAGCCGTTCTCCGGCACTGCGCGCACGCGCGCCTTCAGATGGCTGCGTCCGTCCGCGGCCGTCTCGACGCCTTCGATCCGGTCGAGCGCCGCCTTCGGCGTCAGCCGCACGTAGAGGTCGATGCCATCTTCGCGCGGGCGAAACGGCGCGCTCATCGACTGGGCCGGACCTCAGGCGACCAGTGACAGCACGGTCGTCAGCAGGAACTGCCGGATGAAGAAAATGATCAAAAGCAGGATGATCGGCGAGATGTCGATGCCGCCGAGATCCGGCATGAAGCGGCGGATTGGCCTGAGCGCCGGCTCGGTCAGCCGGTAGAGCATGTTGCCGATGGTGCCGACGAACTGGTTGCGCGAGTTGACGACGTTGAAGGCATAAAGCCAGGAAAAGATCGCCGAGGCGATGATGACCCACCAATAGAGGTCGAGCGCCATGACGATGGTTTGAATGAGGGCGATCATGCCGGTCTCCAAATTGTCGCCGACATGTAGCCATTGCTTGGCGAACCGGCAAGGCCCGCCGCCCACAGCGCATCGACGCCGGGCTGCCGTTTCGCCTTGACATCAAACGGCCGCGACCGATACAAGCCGATCCGCTGGAACGGGGCTGTAGCTCAGCTGGGAGAGCGCATCGTTCGCAATGATGAGGTCAGGGGTTCGATCCCCCTCAGCTCCACCAGCCGGATTTTGTGAGCCGCCGTCGTGCCGGCCTGCCCGCGGTCGCAAGCCCATAGCTAACCGAACAACCTCTGCATTTTTAGGCCAGCCCGAAAATCACTTTTTGTTTTCCGTCGCACGAGATTCGGCGCGCCCGCAGCGCCACCTCTCCAGCGCTGATTTTCGGTCAAAACTCCTCGGCAGCAAGACGTCCTGAATTGTGACCTCGCCAAACCGAATGGCGGGATTGCTCCAGCCCCGAAACGTCCGAACGGAGCGGTCATGAATTTTCGCTGAATGGAGCCTTCAGCCTCCGTTCCGGGCCACCCTCCTACAAAGGGGCCGTTCAGCGGTCCCCTGCCGCGTAGAAGGAGAAGTCCAATGACCCGCATATCAATCATCACCACAGCCTTTGCCGCCGTCGTCGGCTTGACCGCGGTCGCGCCCGCCATGGCCAATGACGTCAACATCGAACAATATGGCTGGCGCAATTCCGCCGGCGGCGCCCAGCACGGCTACCGCAACCGCATCCATTTCCACCAGGATGGCCGCTTCAACACCGCGATCGGCCAGCAATATGGTCATCGCAACCTGTCGGTGATCGGGCAGCAGGGCGTCAACAACCACGGTGCGACCTATCAGTACGGCAACCGCAACGCCGCGGGCATTGGCCAGTTCGGCTCGAACCACACCGCGATCCTGACGCAGGACGGCAACGGCAACATCGCCGCCGGCGTCCAGGTCGGCCACGGGTGCAATGCCGACGTCGGCCAGGGTGGCAGCGGCAACGTCGCCGCCTTCGTCCAGGACTGCCCCTGAACAATGGACGGCCGGCAACGGTGTTGCCGGCCCGCCATCCTGAAATGGCAAGGAGATCATCCATGACCAAACTGGGCAAACGAACAGCGGCATCGGCCGCGCTCCTGGCTGTGATCGCCGCCGGTGCGGCCGGCGCAACGGCCGGCAAGGATGGCTCGAATTCCGGGCCGCTGCGCTGCGAGATACGAGATACGGTTCAAGGCGACGCCATCCTGCTGGAGCCCGTGGTTTATGCCGACACGAGCATCAGCGGCACTTACACGGTCAGCGTCTCGGGAGGCGGCGCGTCCGGCTCCGTCAACATCCAGCAGGGCGGCGCTTTCGAAGCCGGCCCGGGCATTCCCGCATCGCTTGGCCGGATGAGCGTCGGGACGAATGGCGCTGCCTACGACGTAAAGCTGAAAGTGACCGCAGGCGGCACGAGCGTCAGCTGCGTCAAGCAGGTGTCCGGCGCGACCTGAACGCCGGCTATCCAACCGATCGAAAGAAAGGGCTCCGGGCAACCGGAGCCCTTCGCCATTTCCACCACGCCCTGGGGTGATTCCTGAAAGGTGAACGCCCCAGGTCTTGAACCGCTCCTGAACGAACCCTTCCGTCACGGTTCAGCCTGGCTATGCGACTGTTCCTCATCAACGGTCGAACCCGCCAGGAGTTGTAACATGAACCGCCAGATCACAAAGCTCGTCCAAGCCACCGCGCTCGCCGCGGCGATCGGCCTGCCCCTTGTCGCAGCTCCGGCAAAAGCGGGCGGGTCGATCGGATTTTACTACTCGCCCCGGACGGCCCGCGATGCGCGGGCGCTGGATCTCGGCCTGCGCGCCTATTCGCTCTACAACGGGCTGCGCAGCGGCGCCCATATCAGGCAGCTAGGGCGGAACAACCGTGCCGGCATAGGTCAGGACGGGGCCGGCAATCTCGGCATAATTCGACAGGAGGGCAGCGGACACTCCGCTGCCCTGCGGCAGGACGGCAACGACAATTCCTACGGCATTTTCCAGTTCGGCAGAAACACCGACGCCAACGTCGCTCAGGCCGGCGACGGGCAAAGCGGAGCAGCCCTGCTGTTCGGCTGGTAGGCGAGAAGTCGCCTGCTTGCAGATACGATACGTGGACGGCTGTCCGGCCACGTATCCGTCGCTACAGCCCATGCGGCCAGCAAGGGCAGCTTTCGGCCTCAATCGTCCCAGTCATCCCAATTGTCTTCGTCCTGCGGCGGATAGTTGGGAATGACCCGGATAATCGGCCGCGGACGCTGATAGCGCCAGTAGTACTCGTCCGGCTGTTGCGGCTCATAGGTGCGATAGATTTGCCGGTAGTGGTGCTTGGGCTTCCAGTACGTATGCTTCTTGTGCGGCCGCACGCAGTAGCCGTCCTCGGTCAGGTACGCGCATGACACGTGCGCCTCCTGAATCAGGCTGTCCCTATCCGGCGCAGCGATCATGGGCGCGGCCTGGACCGCGGATATCGGTGCCAGCATGGCGCCGGCAAGGGCAAGAACAGGTAATTTCATCGACCTCTCCATCGTCTCGAGTCGAGGCCGGAAAAACCTCTGGATTGGGGACGATTTGGGGCGGCCAGCGATCACTTTGATTTTCCGCTGCACATATGAGCGTTAGATCATGTTTCTGCCCGGCATGCCCGAAGCCCACTTTTGGGCCTGCGGTCCATGCGATCAGTCGGTGATCCTTCCCGCCACCCCGCAAAGCAGACCGGGTGCACCCTCCCCGCTAGTTCGCCAGCTGATCGAGAAGCGTGTCTATTTCCCCTTTCTTCGGCGTTTCGGGCGAAGCGGGAGTGGTTTGCGGGTCAGCAGCGGCGGGTTCCGCCGCTGGCGCGGGAGTCTCGGCGAGGGCCTCGCCATCCGGATTTGGACTTGGCGGCGGTGCGGGGGTTTCCGTATTGCCGCTGTCCGGCGGTGTGGCCGCCGCCGGGGTGGCGGGCGGCGATTTCGGCCGGGGCGCTGCGTTCCGTAAAAGATCGCCAATCAGATCCGCCGCTCCCTTGCCGGAACTATCGCCGGTCGCGCCTGTTTGGCCGGAGATGAGCTTGTCGAGATTGAGTTTTCCGGTCGGCAGCCCAAGCCGGCCTAACATATCCAGCGCGCCCTTCGGGTCCTTGGCCAATGCGCTCAAGTCCGGATAGACGCGGGGCGCGGACAAGGAGCCGTCGACCACAATCGGCACCCCGATGCCCTTTACGGCAACGTCGCCGCCCTGCCCGTCAAGCGACGCGACGACACGGGGGTTGAGATGGATGTCGAGCGTCTGGTCGGCGAGGTCCATCTTGCCCGAACCGTCCATCCGCACCAGCGGGCCGAGCAGGTTGATGTCCGTCGTCTGCGCGACGCCGTTCTCGATCGCGAATGAAGCCCCGAGTTCGGTGAACGTCGTCTTCTTGGCCTGATCCTGCTTGAAGCCACTGGACAGCAGTCCGACCAGGTTGTTGTAGACCTCCGCTATGTCGATGCCGCGGAATGCGCCGTCGCTGAACTTCGCCGCTGCCTTGCCGCCGAAGGAACGAGCAAGCGACCTGGTGGTCTTTCCCGAGCCGGAAATCGCGACAGTTGCATTGAGTGTTCCCTCGATGCGGTCGAAATCCGTCGCATCGTGAAGCAAGGGAGCCGCGGCCGCGCCGGCGATTGCAGTGTTCAACTCCACCGAAGGGGCGTCGCCGGCGCCGTCGGCGGTCATTTCCGCGGCAATCGTGCCGCCGTAGAAAGGACTTTGCGGCACGCTCAGACGAGCCTTCCCGTCGGCCACCGTCAGCGTGGTTGCCACCGGCCCCGCGAAGACCTTTCCATATCCGAGCCTGTCCGCCTGGATCTCGACCCTGGCGTCAATTCCCTTGAGAAAGGAGAGATCGATTGGGGTGTCGGCGACGCCGCCCGGTTTCTGTTTGCCGGCCGCTGCCGTCCCACCGCCGCCGGTGAGCGCTGCAAAATCAAGTTTCGCAAACTTGAGTGACGTTCGGATGTTGAGGGGCTCCCCCAGTTTCATCGAACCTTGTCCTGACGCCTTGACGCCATTCAGGGCGATGGCGGCCTTCTGAAAGGAAAGCTGCCCCGGGCCGGCATCGACGTCACCTTTGAAGGCAAAGCCTTGCAGACTGCGGGAAGCGCCTTGCCCCAGCCATTGCATGAGCTTGTCGACCGAAGGCGATGTGACCGAAACCTGGCCCTTGAACCTGCCGCCACCCCCGGCAATGCCGTTGACGCTGCCTTCGAGATATTTGGAGGAAACCGAGAGGCTGATCGGTCCGGACGCATCCGCAACAAAGGCACCGGCAAGAAATGATGCAGGCGCGATCTGGGACTGGAACGTCACGGCCTGTCCCCGCCAGGCGAGCTTGCCCGCCGCATCGACCGGCTTGCCCACGTCGTGAACTTTCACGTCCACGTTCAGCCCGGTGATGTCGTCGCCTTTTCGGTTCGCGAGCGGAAGCTTGCCGTCTCGGATCCCGACGGTTCCTTGCAGATTGGCGCTGCTGCGAATGCGTTCCGCAGTCAGCCCGCGAAAAGCGAACCCCATATCGGCCGTCAGTTTGCCGGACAACGGCACCGTTTGTCCGGCCAGCTTCGCCATTGAGCCTATGTCCAGCCCTGAGCTGGCAACGTTGCCCCGTATGGTGGGAGGTGTTTCACCGACATTCGTCGAGGCCTTCGCGGTGACGCTTCCCGCGTCGAGCCCGAAGTGCTCCAGTTTTGCCTCCAGGTGCCCGTCGCGCAGCGTTGCGGTGAGCTGGACATCGGACGCCCGTATCTTGCCGCCGACCAATTCATCGATGGCAACGCTGATGTCGGCATCGAAAGCCGACAGCATTGCCAGGTCGGATTCTCCGGAATCCGTCGAAGGCTTGCCCCCGCTGGAACCACCCTTTCCGATATCGCTCAAAGCGTCGATATCGACGCGCTGCGCCGCCAGGTCGGCGAAGAAGCGATGCCGCGCCCCAGGCTGAAAGAGCGCATCCATCTGGAAGCTTTGATCGCCGACGTCGAACTTTCCGCCCTTGATCTGATAACTGCCATTCCCGTTGAGCTGGACCTCTCCGCTTGCATGCAATGACGAGAATTTGGGAACCGGCGCCGGATCGAGGCGCGCCTCGATGGCGATTTGGGCCGGGAGCCGCCTCAGGATCGGCCTCAGCGCGGAAAGACTACCGCTCATTTCAACGCGACGGCCGTTGCTGGTACCGGCCAGTGAAAACGAGGCTTCCCGGTCGAGGTCCGGAACGCTCAGGTCGGCGTCGATCGCCGTCACGGTAACGGCATTGCCGGCTGTAGCGCCGGAGGCAAGGGTGCCATTCCTTATGGTCAGCTGGTTGATCGCGAGTCGATCGAGCGTGTCGACAATCGATGCGAACGGATCGGCCTGAATCTCCTTGGGTGCCGGGGGTGAATCCACGTTCGCTGAAGCCTTGACCGCGATTGTCGGATCCGTCAGCGCTACGGACTGTATCTCAAGCTTTTCCGACCACAGCGACGACAGCGTTATCGATGTCGAAAACCGCGGAGCGGATATCGCGAGGTCGCCCGTGTCGGTCGACAGGGAAATATTTTCCGCGACCACCGCCAGTTTGGGCAAGAGCGACAATCTGACTGGTCCATCCAGCCGAATGGTCATTCCGGTAGCGGATGACAATTGCCGGCTCAACTCGACACGAACCCAGTCAATTGAAATCAGGGCGGGCAAAAGGAAGAGCAGCCCGACGAAAAGAACCCCAGTCACGGTGAGTGCAGCGACGATTTTTCTCACATCGACCCGCCAACATGATCGGAAGAATCAGTATCGTCAGCATACATGCTTCGAGCGTCCGACTGAATTCCTGCGGGTGGGTGGATCTCCACAGCCACATTTCCCAAAACTTCACACGGACGAATTTCGGGCGGCTCCACAGGTCCGCTGCATCACGCCGCAGCCATTCGCATGCAAATGTTTCCAAGCCGACACGTTTGGAAACGTGCCGCGACCTTCCGTGCCATCCCCACGAAACAGACCGGGCGCATTTGTCGGGCGCGATCGGAAGGCGCCGCCTCACACCACTCGCAAGTAGCTCGTCATCCCGGTCTTCTGGTGCTCGATGATGTGGCAGTGGAGCAGCCAGTCGCCGGGGTTGTCGGCGACGAAGCCCAGCTGAACCTTCTCATCGGGCTGGATGAGATAGGTGTCGGAGACCAGCGGCTGGACCGCGCGCGTCGAAGACGACAGCACTTTGAAACTCATACCGTGCAGATGGATCGGATGCGAATGCGGCGTGAGGTTTTCCATGTCGATGACGTAGCTCTTGCCGAGCTTCAACTCCGCGAGCGGCGCGGTCGGGTCCGGCGTGTCGCCCGGCCACGGCACCTTGTTGATCGCCCAGAAACTGTAGCCGAGCGAGCCGCAGATGCCGTTGCCAGGCACATTTTCGGCGGTCGCGCTCAGCGCCAGCGGAATGCGCCTGGCGCCGGCGAGGTCCACCTCCGCCACCGGATTGGCTTCCAAGGGGCCGACATCGCGAAGGTCGCGCTTGAGCGATTTGCCGACCGCGCGCAGCGTCGCCAGGATTTTTGGCTTGGTGCCCCTGACGTCGCGCAGGCTGACGATCGCGCCTTCGTCGTCGGGCATGCGGATGGCAAGCTCCAGCCGCTGACCGGGCCCGAGTTGCAAGGCGTCGGGCGCAAAACGCCGCGGCACCGCATTGCCGTCGAGCGCGATGACCGCCGCCTCGGCGCCGTCGACGCGGAAGGCATAGATGCGGGTGACATCGGTGATGGCGGCCCGCAGCCGCACCAGGCCGCCGGCCGGAGCGTCATATTGCGGCTGGTCGAGCCAATTGGCGGTGCGCACCGTTCCATAGGTGCCGCTTCTCGCCGCGTCGCGCGGCCGGAACGGCTCGATGAACTGGCCGTCGTCGCCGAGCCGCCAGTCGCGCAAATTGACCACCACTTCGGCATCGAAAGCAGGATCGTTGGGGTTCTCCACCACGACGACGCCGGTCAGTCCATGGCCCATCTGCTCAAGCGTGTTGCAATGCGGGTGATACCAGAAGGTGCCGGCGTCGGGCGGCGTGAAAGCATAGTCGAAATGATCGCCCTGGTAGACATAGGGCTGCACCAGGAACGGCACGCCGTCCATCTTGTTCGGCACGCGGATGCCATGCCAGTGGATCGTCGTCGGATCGTCGATGCCGTTGACCAGCCGCGCGGCGAAGGGCTCGCCCTTGCGCATCCTGATGACCGGCGGCATGCCCGCCTGGCCGTAGGTCAGCACGTTCTTGGTCGGGCCGGCCTCCGTCAGCTTTGCCTCGATGCTCGCGGTCTTCAGGACAAGCGGCTCGGGCTTCGCCGCCGCCCAGCCGGCAAATCGGCCCGCGGCCGAGATACCGATGCCGGCCGCGCCGGCGGCGGCAGTGCCTTTCACGAGTTGGCGGCGTGTGAGAACCGTCATTCGAGTTCCACAATAGATGAGTAATTGCGTCAGGGTTTAGCATCATCGCGGCAGGCCCGATACGGGCACATCGTCGCCTCGGGCAAAAATCTCACCGCTCAAGCTGGACAGGACGCCGCTATGCGGGCCGCTCAATCCACAACGGCCGCGAAATGTCCGCTGCCGAAATCCCGCAGCACCAATTTCGGCACGCTCTCGCCGATGCGCCGCGTCGCGCTTGGAATTTCGCGGTCGAGACGGGCAAAGCGGGTCCGGCGCCGTGACGGATCGGGAACCGGCACCGCCTCGATGAGCCGCCGCGTATAGGGATGTCTCGGATTGGAAAAGACCTGGTCGCGGCTGCCGATCTCGACGATCTGGCCGAGATACATGACGGCGACGCGATCCGAGATGTTCTCGACCACCGCCATGTCATGCGAGATGAACAGATAGGCGACGCCGAATTCGCGCTGCAGCTCCTTCAGGAGATCGAGCACGCGCGCCTGCACCGACACGTCGAGCGCCGAGACGCTCTCGTCGGCGATGATCAGCTTTGGCCTGAGCGCCAGCGCGCGGGCGATGCAGATGCGCTGGCGCTGACCGCCGGAGAATTCGTGCGGATAGAGCTCCATCTGCTCAGACGACAGGCCGACTCGCTCGAACAATGCCGCCACGCTCTCGCGGCGCTCCTCTTTCGACCCGATGCCGTGGATCAGCAGCGGCTCGGCAACCAGATCGCCGACGCGCATGCGCGGGTCGAGCGAGGCGTAAGGATCCTGGAAGACCATCTGCACGTCGCGCCGGACCGCCTTGCGCTCACCCGCGCTGAGCCCGGAGAGCTCGCGCCCGCCGATCGTCACCCCGCCGCTATAGGGCACCAGGCCGGCCAGCGCCTTGGCCGTGGTCGATTTGCCGCAGCCGGATTCGCCGACCAGCGCCAGCGTCTCGTTCTGTCCGATCGAGAAGCTGACGCCTTCGACGGCGTGCACCCGCCGGTTGACCCGGCCGAAGAAGCCGCCGCGCAGGTCGAAGCGGACATGGAGATCGTTCACGACCGCCACCTTGCCCGGCGCGGCCGCTTCGCTCGTTCCGCCTGCCGCGCGGCGTCCTGCCCCCGAGCCGATGCGCGGAACGGCCGCGAGCAATTCTTTCGTATAGGCGGCCTGCGGCCTGGCGAAAATATCGGCGGTCGTGCCTTCCTCGACCATGCGGCCGTTGCGCATGACGATGACGCGATCGGCCATTTCGGCGACGACGCCCATGTCGTGGGTGATCAGGATGACACTGGTGCCATGCTGGCGCTGCAGGTCGCGCAGCAGCTCCAGCACCTCGCCCTGCACGGTGACGTCGAGCGCCGTCGTCGGCTCGTCGGCGATCAGCACGTCGGGTTCCAACGCCAGCGCCATGGCGATCATCACCCTCTGGCGCATGCCGCCTGACAGCTCGTGCGGAAACTGTGTTAGCCGGCTCTCGGCCTCGGAGATGCGCACCGCCTTCAGCGCCTTGACGGCGCGCAGCCTGGCGTCGGCCTGGGAAAGTCCGGTATGCGCCTCGATCGATTCGGTGAGCTGCCGGCCGATCGACAGCACCGGATTGAGCGAGGTCATCGGCTCCTGGAAGATCATGGCGATGCGGTCGCCGCGAATGTCGCGCATGCGCCGCTCGTCGAGCCCAGTCAGCTCGATCGCGCCGCGATCCTTGTCATGGAGCCGGATCATGCCCGCCGCAATGCGGCCGGCCGGCTGCGGCAGGAGCTGCATGATCGCCAGCGCCGTCATCGACTTGCCGGAACCGGACTCGCCGGCAATGCACAGCGTCTCGCCGCGTTTGAGCGACAGCGACAGGCCGGACACCACCTCGCGCTCGCCGTCCTCGCCGCGCACGCTGACGCTGAGGCCGGCGATTTCGAGCACCGGCCCAGCGGCCGCCTTATCGGCGGCTTCCGCGCGTTTCTCGACCACGCCTGCGCTCATTCAAACACGCAGCGCGGGAAGTAGAACGATACCACCCAGTTCGGCATGTCGACGATCTCGCTTATGCGAAGATCGCCGCAGACCGAGACCAGCATATAGGCATCGACCGGGTCGAGCTTGTAACGGGCGGCAAGCAGGTCGACCATCTGACTGACGGCCTCCTTGGCCCCGGTCATCAGGTCGGGCCCGATGCCGGTGGTCACCTCATAACCCTTGGCGTCGAGATGCCTTGTCACCGGACCCGGAGTGGTGAAGCGCGGCGTCTTCAGCCGCGCATCCTTGACCAGGTCGAGTTTCAACACGACATCCATCGGGCTTTCGATCGCCGTGCCGCACACTTCGCCGTCGCCTTGCGCGGCATGCGTGTCGCCGACCGAAAACAGCGCGCCCACCACTTCGACCGGCAGATAGAGCGTGGTGCCGGCGGCGAGGTCGCGTATGTCGAGATTGCCGCCGACGCGCCGCGGCGGCACCACCGAATGGTGGCCCTTCTCGCCCGGCGCGTTGCCGATCGTGCCGGCGAACGGTTTCAGCGGCACGCGGCCGTTTTTGCCGAACAGCGCCGGCTCGAGCGAGGCGGCATCGTATTTCCAGATAGTCAGCGCCGGCTCCTTGAAGTCGTCGGCGAGCAGGCCGAAGCCCGGAATGTTCGCCGTCCAGCCGAAGCCGGACGGTTTGAACATCTCGATCGTCACCTTCAGCGCGTCGCCGGGCTCGGCTCCGTCGACGAAGATCGGCCCGGTCACCGGGTTGATTTGGCCGAAGTCGAGCCCGGCGATGTCGGCGGCCGTGCTGTCGGTTTTCAACTGGCCGCCCCCGGCATCAAGGCATTGGAACTCGATCGTCGAGCCGGGCGCCACCCGCTCGGCCGGGGCAAAGGAATTGTCCCAGCCGAAATGGTGATGGCGCCCGTGGATGGTGTAGTCGCAGTTACTGCACATCTTTCACATACACATTGTCGTAGTTGATCGGGATATGGACCGGGTCGACATAGAGGTTGTCGGCGCCGCCCATGCGGGCCGATTTCAGCGTGAAGCGCTGCTCGTTGAAGACCGGAGCCCAGGGCGCGTCCCCCATGATCTTGTCGTAGATCGCGCTCCACATCTTTTCGCGGTCGGCGGACTTGGCCGGATCGACGACGGAATCGGCCTCGGCCGCCTTGGCGTCGAGATCCTTGCTGCAATACCAGGACCAGTTCCAGCCGCCCGGCACCGCGCCGGCGCAGCCCAGGATCGGTCCGTAGAAGTTGGACGGATCCGGGAAGTCGGCGATCCAGGCCATGCCGCCCGACCAGATCATCGGCGCGCCGGCCTTGTCGCCGCCGGCGGCGATCACATTGGCCTGCGCCAGCGATTGGATGCTGGCCTTGATGCCGATTGCCGCCAGATCCTGCTGGATCGCCTGCGCGATGCGCGGATTGGGGTCGGTGTTCATAGCGAAGAGCTGCGTCTCGAAGCCGTCGGGGTGGCCGGCCTCGGCAAGCAGGGCCCTGGCCTTGGCGACGTCATAGCCATAGCCCTTGAAGGCCTTGTCGTAGCCCGGCATCGACGGCGGCAGCGGCTGGTTGGCCGGCACCGCGCGGTTGTTGATCATCTGGACGATACGGTCCTTGTTGATTGCCATGTTGACCGCCTGACGCACCTTCACGTTGTCGAAAGGCGCCATGGTGGTGTTCATGGTGATGTAGCCGGTGTGCAATTGCCCGCCCACCACGACACGCGCCTTCTGCTCCGGATCGTTCATCACCTCCTGGAACTTGGCCGGCGGAATGCCGTCGCCGGGCACGTCGATCTCGCCCTTCTGCAGGCGCAGCAGCGCCACGATCGGCTCCTGGCCGATCTCGAAGGTGATCTTGTCGAGATGCGGCAGGCCCTTGTGCCAATAGTCGGGATTGCGCTCGAAGACGATGCGCTGGCCGAGCGTCCACTCGGCAAGCTTGAAGGCGCCGGTGCCGACCGGATGCTTGCCGAAATCGGCGCCGTATTTCTCGACTTCCTCCTTCGGCACCACATGCGAGAAGTTGATGGCCATGACATGCAGGAAGGTGGCGTCCGGCCGGGTCAGCTCGAACTTGATCGTTTGGGGGTCGACGACAGTGACGCCGGCGAGGCTTTCGGCCTTGCCGGCGGCGACGTCGTCATAGCCCTTGATCGAGCCGAAGAAGCCGGCGCCGGGGCTCTGCGTCTTCGGATTGGTGACGCGGTCGAGCGAGTACTTCACGTCGTCGGCCGTCATCTCGCGGCCGTTGTGGAATTTGACGCCATGGCGCAGCTTGAAGGTGAAGGTCTTGCCATCCGGCGAGATCTCATAGCTCTCGGCAAGGTCGGGCTTGAGCTTGGTCGTGCCGGGCTCATAGTCCATCAGCCCGTCGAACAGGCTCTTGATCATCGACCAGTTCTGCCAGTCGTAGCCGATCGCGGGATCGAGGGTCGCAACGTCGTCCTTGTAGGTGATGGTGATGGCGCCGCCCTGCTTGGCGTTCGGGTCGACGGCGTCTTCGGCGCGCGCGCTTGCCATGCCGAGCATCAGCGCAAGCGCCGACGCCGCCACGGTGGATGCCAGGAATCGTCTCATGTCACTGTTCCCTTTCTCTGGTTGTTGCCGTTTTCATCCGAGCTTGATGCTCATCTCAGTTTGATTCGGGGATCGATGAAGGGCGCGATGATGTCGGCGAGAAGGTTGCCGAGCACGATGGCGAAGGCCGAGACCAGGGTGACGCCCATGATGATCGGGATGTCGACGCGCTGGATGGCCTGCCAGGCGAGCTGGCCGATACCCGGCCAGCCGAACACGCTCTCGACCACCACGATCCCACCCATGAACACGCCGATGTCGATGCCGATCATGGCGACGACCGGCAGGATGGCGTTGGGCAGCGCATGGCGGAACAGGATGGCGCCGCGCGCCAGGCCCTTGGCGCGGGCGGTGCGCATATAGTCCTGGCGCAGCACGTCGATCATCGACGAGCGCATCATGCGCGCGTACCAGCCGGCGCCGAGAATGCCCATGGTCAGCGACGGCAGGACGAGGTGGCGCCAGCTGCCGTAGCCGCCGATCGGGAACCAGCCCAGCCTGACCGCGAAGACGTAGAGCAGCAGCAGGCCGACGACGAATTGCGGCGCCGAGACGCCGACGAAGGAAGCGACCATCAGCGTCTGGTCGGTGGCGCTGCCGCGCTTGACGGCGGCGATCAGCCCCATGGTGAGCCCGATCGCCAGCTCGCAGAAGATTGCCCCGACCATCAGCAGCAGGCTCGCCGGCAGCCGCGAAACGATGAGCTCGGTGACTTCCGAGCGCTGGATGTAGGAACGGCCGAGATCGCCGGAGACCAGCCTGGTGAGGTAGTGCCAGTACTGGACGATGAAGGGCTGGTCGAGGCCGAGCTGCCGGCGGATGTTTTCCACGGTCTCGGGCGTCGCGCTCCGCCCGGCGATCTGGCGCACCGGATCGGCGGGCAGCAGATAAAGCAGCGCGAAGGTGATCAGCGAGACACCGATCAGGATGAGCAGCGACTGGATGAGGCGTCGGCCGAGATAGGCGATCATGACCGGCCTCCCATTATTCCCGCCCTCGCTGCGTCGGGTCGAGGATGTCGCGCAGCGCGTCGCCGATCAGGTTGAAGGCCAGCGCCAGCGCCAGGATCGCCGCGCCCGGGAAGAACACCAGCCAGGGCGCTGCCTGGAAATAGGTCTGGTTCTCGAAGATGATGTTGCCCCAGGACGCCGTCGGCGGCTGCACGCCGATGCCGAGATAGCTGAGCGTGGCTTCGAGCAGCACCGTCGTCGAGATGCCGAGCGTGCCCCAGACGATGATCGTCGGCAAAAGATGCGGCAGGATGTGGCGGATGAGGATGCGCGGGGCGCTCGCTCCTATCGTGCGCTCGGCATCGATGAACTCGCGCTCGGACAGCGAGGAGGTCTCGGTGAAGATGACGCGCGCGGTCTGCACCCAGTTGACCAGTGCGATCACCATGGCGACGATCCACAGGCTCGGCTGGAACACCGCCGCCAGGCAGATGGCCAGCAGCAGCGCCGGAAAGGCCATCATCAGGTCGGTGAAGCGCATCAGCGCGCCGCCGACCCAGCCGCGGAAATAGCCGGCCGTGACGCCGACCAGCGTGCCGATCAAAAGCGCCACGCCATTGGCGACGATGCCGATGATCAGCGAGGTGCGGGCGCCAAACAGGATGCGGGTCAACAGATCCCGGCCGAGCAGGTCGGTGCCCAGCCAGAACTTGGCGTCGGGCGGCAACGGCGCGCCTTCCAGCGTCAGCCCGTCGAACATCTGTTCGTTCGGGTCGTAGCCCGTCAGCCACGGCGCCAGGATGGCGCCGGCGAGCACGACGGCGACGACGACCAGGCCGAGCAGCGCCAGCGGCCGCTTGACCAGCCGGCGCCAGACGCCGGCGCGCGGCTTGGCTGGCATCCGGCCCACCGCCGGAAGGTCAGGCGCGATGGGATTGGCCATCGCCGTCCTCGTCTTCCGTCATCGCCACGATCCGCCGCGCCGCTTCCTCGACGCTGATTTGCCAGCTCATCGCCAGCGATCTCAGCTGCGCATAGGCGCGGTCGTCGTCGCTGCCTTTCGACAACGCCGCGACCGCGCGCACGATTGTCTGGCGCTCGCCGACCCGCTGGCGCAGCGACGCGATCTCGCCGGCAAGCCGCTTGCGCGCCTCGAAACTCTGCCTGGCGATCAGCAGCGCGCTGTAGACACCGGCAGTGCCGACCGGCTTCAGCAACTGCGCATCGGCCTTGTGCGAGAGCGTCCATTCGATACGGCCCGGCGCTTCCGAGCCGATCAGCGCCACCAGCGGCATCGGCGCCTCGCCCGGCTGCCACGGGAACTGCTCGTCGAAACCGAGGTCGGCGTCGAAGAAGACGAAATCGGCCGCCAGCGCCTCCGCCGGCAGCTGCGGCCAGCACTCGACCGCCTCGAGACCGATGGCCGACAACTGCCTGGTGATCGCCTGCACCGTGGTGTGCGGACGGTGCAGGACGAAGGCCCTGGCGCCGCCGAGATTGGGGATGCGCGCGGCCCTGCTCACGACACCACCCTCAGCCGCGGCCGGCCGAAAACCTTCGCCGGATCGTAGCGCGAAAGGTAGGGATCGGGTGCGACCTCTTCCTCGCGGCTCACCACCTCGAAGAAGCCGTCGGCAATGCGTCCGATGATCACCGGCAAGGTCGCGTGCTGCGTATGCGGGTCGATGGCGATCGGCCCGAGGCGCGTCGCGAAGCGGCGTTCGGCGAAGGCTTTCGAGAACGCCGCCGGGCCGGCGTCGGGATCGCTCGAAAGCACATCCGCCATCACCTGCACCGAGGCATAGGCGGACGCCTCGAGGGACGAGGCGAAGGCGGCCGGGCGCGGCGCGAAGTACGGTCCGGCCGAGAGATGGCCCTTGCCCGTTTCGCCGAGCGCCGGCAGCTCGCCTTCGGTGAGATTGCAGGAAATGACCGGGCAGACATCGGGCTTGAAGGCTGCATCCTCGCGTCCCAGGTCGCGATATGCCGCCAGGAAGGCATAGGACGAGGTGCCGATCAGGTTGTTGAGGATGAAATTCGGCCGCGTGACGCGGATTTCATCGATCAGGCGCGCGACATCCGCATCGCCGATGCGCAGATAGCGTTCGCCGAGCACCTTGCCGCCGGCGTCCGCGATCAGGTCACGCGCGACGCGGTTCATCTCCCAGCCCCAGATATAGTTCGACCCGAGCAGGAAGCCGTTGGCGCCGAAACGCGGCGCGACATGGGCCATCAGCGGCACCAGATGCTGGTTCGGGCAGGCATGCATGTAGACGACATGCTCATTCGCCTCGAACCCCTCGTAGGGGCAGGCATACCACAGCATGCCGCCAACCTTCTCCAGCACAGGGATCGTCTCCTTGCGGCTCCAGGAGGTGATGCAGCCGATCACGTGGCGGGCGCTGCTGGTCCGGAAGATATCCTCGCAAAGGGTGGCATAGCGGTCGGCATTGCTTTGCGGATCGCGCTCGACCGGCACCAGCTCGATGCCCTGCTGGCGATCGGCATTGATGTCGGCGATCGCCCGCATCGCGCCGGTACGGCAGGCATCCGAGACGAGCTGGTAGCTCCCGGACCGCGAATAGAGGACGCCGATCTCGATACGCCGCTTCAAACCATGCCCCAAAAATGAAAAAGCCTCGCAGCCACCGCCAGCAGGCGAGGCATACGAGGCATTCTTGCCGTCCGGCAACCGAGGCCGGTATGTTCGCGGGCTACCCTATTCCGTAGCGCCCGCCAGTCAAGCCTGAAAGTTGAATGGCCGGACGCGCCATCCAGCAAAATTTTCACCGTTCATTTTCGTGAAATCGGCGCAAACGCTGGGGATTGGCGGAAGCCCCTCAACCTCGTCATCCCAGGGCGGAGCAGCCGCGAAGCGGCGTCGCGGAGACCCTGGGATCCATTCCGTGACCTGAGCCGCGGAATGCAGCGGAGCAGAATTCTGCACCGCAGCAACGCTCGGAAGTCACGGAATGGATCCTTGGGTCTACGCGGTAAGCTTCGCTTCCCGCTCCGCCCAAGGACGACGACGGGGTGGGCGTTTCGGCCAATCTCCAAGGCATGCCGCCTGCCAAGGCCAATAGAGCCGACCGGTCAAATTTCTGCGCTAGGAACTAATCCCGCAAGCTGAACACGAAGGGCGCGGTGCGGGTGACGCGCGCGCCGAGCTCCGCCGGTGGGGTGGGCACCGTCGCACCCTGCAGCGCGCCGAGCGCGGCGCGGTCGAGATCGCCGTCGCCCGACGAGCGTGCCAGCCGGGCGGAGACCACCCTGCCGGAGGCGTCCACGGTGAAGGTGACGTTGGGGCTGCCCTCAGCCCGCCTGGGTTTGGCCGCGCTCGGATAGCGGGTGTGCCGCCTGATCCATGCCGCAAGGCTGGCATTCCACCGCGACGGGCTGACGCTGGACCGCGTCGCCGCGTTGGAGGATTGCGGCGCTGCTGCCTTCGCTCCCGTCTTGGCGTCGATGCTGGCCGTCGTCACCATCTTGGGAGGCGCCGGCTTTTCCTTCTTCGGCCGCTGCTTCGGCTTTTCGACAGGCTTCTTTTCCGCTTTCTTCTTCGCCTCGACCGGCTTGTCCGCCTTGATTTCCGTGTCGACCGGTTTCGGCTGCGGCAACGGAATGACGACGTCGGGAGCCACGGCCTCGACGGGGTCGGGCACGACCTCTTCCAACGGCTGCTGTTCGCTCAGCGCTGCCACGGTCGGCTCCGTCGGCTCGGCCTCTTCCGCTTTGTCGGCCTCGACCGGCTGCTCGGTGACCGGCTCGGTCTCTTCCACGACCGGCGCCGGGTCGGTCACCGGCTTCACTTCGCTGGGTGTTTCCGTCTGCTCGACCGAGTCCGGCCGATCAGGTGTCACCGTGTCCAGCATGGCTATGTCTTCCGGCACCGCAGGTGCAATCACCATCGGCGCCATTTCGACCGCCAGCGCCGGCGGCGGGCCGCCGTCCGGCATCTCGGCGAAGCTGAGATTCTGCACCGCATAGGCGACCGCGACATGCGCGGCGAGAATGATCGCGGCAGCACTCGTCCACAGGCCGGCTTCGCGTATGCCTAGGCGTGGTTGGAGGGACAGAGCGGCGGTCGTCATTGGCTCGTCCCGGCTGTCGGCGGCGCAGCTCCGGCGGCCGGAGCCCCTGCCGGGGCCACGCCCTCGGTACCGGATGCTGTCTCCAACCCGACCAGCGCGACCTTGAGATAACCGGCGGCGCGTAGCAGGTTCATCACCTCCATCAGCTCGCCGTAACCGACCGTCTTGTCGGCACGCAGGAAGATACGGGTCTGCCTGTCGCCCCTGGTGCGGCTATCGAGCACCGCGGCGAAGGCGGGACGCGGCACACTGTCATTGCCGATCGCCAGCGTGAGATCGCTTTTCAGCGTCAGAAACAGCGGCGTCTCGGGCCGTGGCGCCGGCGTCGCCGTCGATCCAGGCAGGTCGACATTGACGTCGACGGTCGCCAGCGGTGCCGCGACCATGAAGATGATCAGCAGCACCAGGACGACATCGATGAACGGCGTGACGTTGATCTCGTGGCTTTCCTCGAGATCCTCGCCCGCCGTTTCACGGATCCGCGCCGCCATCGCTGTTACTCCGCCGCCATGGCCGTCGCCGGCGGCACCGTGCGGAAGTCGAGATCGCGGCTGACCAGCCGCTCGACGCCGGCGGAAGCGTCGGCAAGGATCTGCCGGTAGCCGGCTATCGATCGCGCGAAGACGTTGTAGATGACCACCGCGGGAATGGCCGCGACCAGGCCCATGGCGGTGGCGAGCAGCGCTTCGGCAATGCCCGGCGCCACCACCGCCAGATTGGTGGTCTGCGCCTGCGAGATGCCGATGAAGGCGTTCATGATGCCCCAGACGGTGCCGAACAGGCCGACGAAGGGCGCCGTCGAGCCGATGGTGGCGAGCAGGCCGGTGCCGCGCGACATGCGCCGCGACGCGGCGGTCTCGATACGCGAAAGCCTGGAGGTGACGCGCTCCTTAAGGCCGTCGCCCGAGGCATGGTCCAGCGCGCCGGCCGAAAGCGCGCGCTCTTCTTCTGCCGCCCGCACCAGAAGCGCGCCCGGACCGCCGCCATGGCCAAGCGCGCGTCCGGCCTGCATCAGCGTTGCCGCATTGCCAATTGCCTGTGCCGCACGGCGGGCTCTCAGCTTGCCGCCGAGGATTTCCAGCGACTTGGCGAGCCAGATCGTCCAGGTGACCAGCGAGGCGAAGGCAAGCCCGACCATGACCGCCTTCACCACGATGTCGGCCGCCATGAACATGCCCCAGGGCGAGAGGTCATGCGGCAGCGTCAGCGCAATAGCGGCTTCGCCCTCGGCACTGTTCTGCGCCGGCTGAACCCGTTGCTCGGTTGGCGCGGCAGTGGTTGGTGGCTGGGCCGCGGGCGTCTGCGCTGTCGCGGCCGGCGTCTGCGGCGCAGGGCCCGGCTCAACGGGTGCCTGCACGGCTGCCGGCGATGCTGCCGGTTGCTGGGCAGGCATCTGTGCGGCACGCGCCGGCGTTGCCGGCGGCTCCTGCGCCACGGCAATACCGGCCGAAAGGATGACGGACGCGGCCAGCGCCGCAGAGAAACTGTTCCGGGACAAGGCTCGTCCTCGCTTCTTCATTGCACGTAACCGATGGGCTGGCCGCTGACGGGATGCTGGAGCACGCCCATCTCGACGCCGAAAATGTCCTTGAGCACGTCGCCCCGCATGATCTCGGCGGGCGTGCCGCGCCTCAGCAGCTGGCCTTGCTTCAGTGCGATCAGCTCGTCGCAGTAGCGCGCCGCCATGTTGGGGTCGTGCAGCACCACGACGACGCAAAGGCCGCGCTTGCGGCTGAGCTCTCGAACCAAGCCGAGCACCTCGACCTGATGCGCGAGGTCGAGCGCCGAGATCGGCTCGTCGAGCAGCATGACGCCGGCATTCTGCGCCACCAGCATGGCGAGCCAGGCGCGCTGCCGCTCGCCGCCGGAAAGCTCGTCCACCAGCCGGTCGGCGAAAGCGCTCATGTCGGTCAGCGCCAGCGCCTCCTCGACATGGCTTTTGTCCTGCAGCCCGAAACGGCCGAGCGCGCCATGCCAGGGATAGCGCCCGAGCGCCGCCAGCTCGCGCACGGTGAGGCCGGTCGCCGCCGGCGTCGTCTGCGGCAGATAGGCGAGCGCCCGCGCCAGCTCGCGCGCGCCCCAGCCGGTAAGCGGGCGCTCGGCGAAGCGGATATCGCCTGAGCTTGCCGGCTGCTGGCGCGCCAGAAGCTTGACCAGCGTCGACTTGCCCGAACCATTGTGGCCGATCAGCCCGTAGACGCGCGCGCGTTGCAGCTCGAGCGAGACCGGCCCAAGCAGCGTGCGCTCGCCGACGGCAAAGCGCACCGCCTCGACATGAAAAGCTGTCTGGATATCTGCTCCGGTCAACATCCGTCTCCCAAGCGGCCGCTGCCTCGGGGCTGTCGCCAGGCGGCCAACGCCGGTTGACTAGAAAACATGAGTTTACTAGTCAACTCTAAAGGTGATTTTTCTTATCAACAAATCGACACGTCGCTCTGGTGCAACGCCTGAGCGCTGTGAGGTCTGGACGGCGACGCCGTCGCTGAGCCACGATGCCGGTCGGCAATCGAGGCGATAGGCGATGATCACGGCGAGACCTTTCGACTTCCCCTATGACGGCCGGCTGGTGCCGCAACACACCGCGCTGCTGGTGATCGACCTGCAGGAGGATTTCCTGTCGCCGACAGGATACTTCGCCCGGAAAGGCTATGACCCCTCGCCGCTGAGGGCGATCCTGCCGGCCGTGAACCGGCTGATTGCCGCCGCCCGCGCCGCCGGCCTGACCATCATCCACACCAGGCAAGGCTATCGCGCCGACATGGCCGACATGACGCCTTACGAGAAATGGCGCCGCAAGCGGGCAGGACTGGAGGGTACCGACATCCTGCTGCGCTCCAGCCCGGGCTTCCAGATCGTCGCCGACATAGAAGTCAGGCCCGAAGACATCGTCGTCGACAAGACCTGCAACGGCGCCTTCACCTATACCGACCTGGAGCTCGTGCTGCGCGCGCGGGACATAACCCACCTGCTCTTCACCGGCTGCACCACCGATGTCTGCGTGCACACCACCTTGCGTGAGGCCTGCGACCGCAATTTCCAGTGCCTGACAATTTCCGACGCCTGCGCCAGCGGCGACCAGAAGGCGCACGAAGCCGCCCTGCACATGGTGACCGTCGAGGATGGCGTTTTCGGCGCGCTGGCGGATACGGAGGCCGTCATCACCGCGCTGTCACGGCTCGCCGGTGCGGCGAGCTGACGATTTCGGGATCGCGTGGATCGCCGACCTCCGGCCAGCCGATATCCTTGCGGATATCCATCGGCAGCAAATAGAGTGCTCTGGCCGCCCGGTAGCGGGCATGGACAGCGGCGTATTCGGTCGCCAGGCGCCTGATGGATGACAGGATCGACATTTTTCTCTCCCTTGGTTGATGCCGGCGTCGAAGCATCGGCACCCACCAGGACGAACGACCGGCGCGTTTCGGAACGGAGGCAGGGAATTTTTCTGAAAATGACCTCTGCATTGCCGATCGACAGGCATTTGCTGGCCACTCTTCGTCGAGGGCCAAATTTTTTTGCATGCGCCGTTCCGTTCCCGGCAGCGCGTTCGTCTTGATGGTCGTGACGATCGCGGAAGCCAAGGCGGCCTCCGCCACTGGGGCAATTCCAGGAAAAGTGTGAAACGGTTTTCCGTCCAGAATTGCCTCAAAACAAAGAGACAGAGCGGTTCGCCGTTTCCGTGAAACGGTGAAACGCTCTAGGACAAACGGAGCCAAGCCATGTCGACCGCAGTGACCTTGATCAATGTCTTCACCGCCAAGCCCGGCAAGCAGCAGGACCTCGCCAAGGTGCTTGCCGAAGGGACGCGGAGCTTCTTCAGCAAGCAACCGGGCTCGCTGGCGTCATCCGTGGTCGTCGGTAGCGACGGCAGCAAGGTCGTCAACATCTCGCAATGGCGCTCGGCCGAAGACATCGCCGCCTTCCGCAGCGATCCCCGCTTGGCCGAATATATGAAGACGATCATGGAGCATGGAACCGGCGAGAGCGTGATGGGGCACACCAGCTATTCCCATACCGGCGGAATGGAAAACTGAAGCAATTCCAGGAAAAGTGTGAAACGGTTTCCCGTCCGGAATTGCGTCAAAACAAAGGGAACGAGGCTTCGTGACCGGCTCGGAGCATGTTGCGACGATCGAAACCAGGCTTCGCGCCTTCGAGCGCGAAGCCGCAGGCCTGAGGGCCAAGCTGCACCGCTACTGCTCGCGCATGGTGGGATCGGTCATCGATGGCGAAGACATCGTCCAGGAGGCTTTGGCCAAAGCTTTCGTGGCGATCAGGAATGGCGACATGCCCGACAAGACCGAGTCCTGGCTGTTTCGCATCGCGCATAATTCAGCGCTCGATTTCCTGCGCAAGCGGAGCCGCTCCAAGGCACGTGAGAGTGACGTCGAGCTCGACACGATCGCCGACGGGGACTCGCCCATCGACGCGCGTATCGCTGCCGAGGCGAGCCTTGCCGAGCTGATGCAGCTACCGCCGGCGCAAAGATGCACCGTCGTGCTGAAGGACGTGCTGGGCCACAGCCTGGAAGAGATCGGCGATATCCTCGAAACCACCGAAACGGCGATCAAGGGCGCGCTGCAGCGGGGCCGCGAGAGCCTGCGCAAGCTGGCGGCAGCACCTCGGGCAGCAACCCCACGCCCGACGCTCAACCCACAGGACATGCGGCGCCTCGGCGACTATGTCGCCGCCTTCAATGCCCGGGATTTCGACGCCTTGCGCGGCCTGCTTGCCGACGACGTGAAGCTGGAACTGGTCAATCGGCTGCGCGCCGAAGGCAAGGACTATGTCGGCAATTATTTTGGCCGTTATGCCGACGAGACGCATTGGCATTTCACCACCGGCCTCGTCGAAGGCCGCCCCGCCATCCTGGTCACCAGCCCGGATCGTCCGGACGGGCCGCCGCGCTACTTCATCCTCATCGATTGGCAGAACGGCCGGATCGCCGGCATCCGCGATTTCCTGTTCGCGGACTATGTCATGGACGGTGTGGATTACTCATCCCAGCCATAGCAGGATAATCGCATATGGCGGCGCCAGCCCCCCACTCCGGCCGCTGCGCGGCCACCTCTCCCCCATGTTCATGGGGGAGAGGTGGCTCGGCGAAGCCGAGACGGAGTGGGGGAGCGCCATATGCGACTGCCTGCCAGCCATAGAGGAACGTCGAACAGAAGTTCCCTGGAAATCACCGACCCGTAAGCGGACTGCCACCGGATCCGGCCCGCTCAGCCTGCGCGGATCTCGGCGAAGGAATGAGGCGCAAGCATTCTGGGCTGCGGAACCTCGGCCTCGCGCCGCGCCAACGAATTCGCGATCAGCGTGACCGTCTCGCGCCCGATCCGGGCAATCTCGCTCGGCCGGTCGATACCGCTGATCATGAATTCCTCGATGCCGAGCGTGGCATAGGGCAAAAGAGTCAAGGCGAGCCGCGCCGGTGGCCCGGAAACGTCAACCGCCTTGTGGTCGAAGGTGCCCGACCAGCCCTCGGGGCGAATGCGGACCGGCAGGGCGAAGCGCAGCCTGCGGGCGCGGCCATGCTCGGCGGCGGCGCTGCGCGCCCGCTGCATCAATTGCGCAACCTCGTCCGGCGCGCCGGCGGCCAGCTCGAAGACATCGGCATGCCGGCCGGCGACTTTCAGCGCTGTGCCCGATTGTCCGCCGAGGCGGATGGCGAGGTCTGCGCCATGCGGGCCCTTGCGCGGTACATAGCCGCCTCTCACGCTGTAGAAGGCGCCTTCGTGATCGAAAGGCTTGTCGTTCGACCACAGCCGCTTCAACAGCACCAGATATTCGTCGATGCGCTGCCAGACCACGCTGTGACCGACAGGCCGCGCCTCGGCATCGCTGTCCTCCAGCGGTTCGCTCAACATGCGAAGCGACAGGCGGCCGCCGCTTTTGCGATCGAGCGCCGCGAGCTGCCTTGCCGCCACCGTCGGCTCGATCACGCCGGCCCAATGCGTCAGCACCACTTCCAGCGAGGCCGTGCGGTCGAGCGTCTGGGCGGCGATGTCCATATTGGTGAGCAGGCCGGCCGGGTCGTCGACCACCAGCTTGCGGAAACCGGCATCCTCGATCAGCGACAGCTTGGTCGCGGTCTCGGCAAAATCGTAGAAGAAGCTGCCATTGGCAGGCTTACCGGGAACATGCGTGAACTCGATCGGCATTGCCATCTCCTCCATCACGTTGGATCGCCCCGCTCTTGAAAAACCCGCGAACAAGGCGCGCGACAGCGCCCTGGCGCGCGGCCAGTCATCTGCTCCGACTACTCAACTCAGATTCTTGGGCAGCGGGGCTCAGGCCCCGATGCGATTACGGAATGAGACCCAGCACCACCGCGCCGGTGAACACGAATGCCAGCGCGAAGACGAGATAGGCGAAGGTGCCGCCATAGGCGGGCCTCCAGCTCTGGTCGGCGGTCAGCCTTTGGCCCTTGCGCTGAGCGTTCTGGATGTAGGACATGGTCGAGCCTCCGTCTCAGCCATTAATCTATAAAGTTAGTAGACTTTGTCGATTGCTATTTTTGAGACGTTTTTGAAACGATATTCTCAGAGTCTGGGGTTTGATGGTTTTTCTTACCCTTCTGAAGGGGCGATTCCGGCCGTCAAAGCATGCGACGCTGACTTTGAACGGAGCTGCGATCACTCGGTCGAAGCGGCCTTTCAAAGCCAAAAGCCCTTTGTTCGACAAGCGCTTGGCCATCCGGAGCGTCAGGGATAGCATCGGCTTCGAGCAAACAGAAACCCTCGGAATCGGACGGAGAAAGACATGGGTGGAAGGCTGGCGGGCAAGGTCGCCATCATTTCGGGCGGCGCGACGGGCATGGGCGGAGCGGCTTCCGAGCTGTTCGCCGCCGAAGGCGCCAAGGTGGCGATCATCGACCGCAACGGCGAGGCGGCGGGCGCGACGGCGGCGGCGATCCGCGCCCGCGGCCATGTCGCCGAGCATTTCGTCGCCGATGTTTCCGACGAGGCGCAAGTCGAAGCGGCAGCGAAGGCGGCGGCCGAAAAGTTCGGGCCGGTGACCGTGCTGTTCAACCACGCCGGCACCATCGTGATAAAGCCCTTCCTGGAAACGACGCTCAAGGAATGGGACTGGCTGCACGCCGTCAACGTGCGCTCGATGTTCCTGATGACGCGCGCGGTGCTGCCCGGCATGATCGCCGCCGGCGGCGGCTCGATCGTCTGCACCTCGTCGATCTCGGCGGTGGCGGCAACGCCGAACGAAGTGCTCTACGACACCACCAAAGGCGCCTGCCACATGTTCGCGCGCGCCATCGCGGTCGAGTTCCGCGACCGCAACATCCGCTGCAACGCCGTCTGCCCTGGCTTCATCCGCACGCCGCACGGAATGCGTGAGGTCGCCGACCTCGGCAAGCTCGGCGTCGACGTTTCGGATGCGGCGATGGCCGCGCAGCAAGGCCGCATCGGCGAGCCGGAGGAAGTGGCAAAGGCAGCGCTATTCCTCGCCAGCGACGAATCGAGCTTCGTCAACGGCGCGCATCTGTTTGTCGACAACGCGTTCACGGCAATTTGAGGCGTCACCCTTCCTCTACCCCGTCGATCGGGGGAGAGGTGTCGAGCGCAGCTCGACGGTGTGGGGGTCGACCCTCGGCGCGGCGCAGGAAGATTCTTGCGACTTGGTCCCCTTTCAATATTCGTTGGCGACGGTTGCCAAGTGGTTCCCCCACTCCGTCGCTGCTTCGCAGCGCCACCTCTCCCCCTCCGGAGCAGGGTAATCGCATATGGCGGCGCCAGCCCCCCACTCCGTCCGCTGCGCGGCCACCTCGCCCCCATGTTCATGGGGGAGAGGAACCCAAGCTTTTCAAGGCCGCGACCCCTTCGCGGTTGGCGTTTCCTCTCCCTCCACGAATGTGGGGGGAGAGGTGGCTCGGCGAAGCCGAGACGGAGTGGGGGAGCGCCATATGCGATTACCCTGCCCTCCGGAGGGAGAGGAAAGAACACCAGGCTACCGCTCTTCCCTCCGGAACGGCTTCAGCAGCGCAGACGGCGCCACCGCGTTGCGCGACATGAACGCCATGGCGACGATGGTGAAGATGAAGGGCAGCATCAGGAACGCTTCGTAAGGAATGTGCCCGAGTCCGCTGGCCTGCATGCGCAATTGCAGCGCATCGACAAAGGCGAAGAGCAGCGCAGCCCCTGCGGACCGCCACGGATCCCAGCGGCCGAACACGACCAGCGCGATCGCCACCCAGCCGCGGCCCGACACCACGCCGAAGGTGAAGGCGTTGAACTGCGCCATGGTGAGAAAGGCGCCGGCGAGCCCCATCAGCGCGCCGCCGAGGATGACGGCCTGGAAGCGCGTTGCGATCACGCTGACGCCGGCCGAGTCGGCGGCACGCGGGTTCTCGCCGACCATGCGCACCGAAAGCCCCCATGGCGTGCGGTAGAGCACGAAGGCGGCAAGCGGGATGGCGATGATCGCTAGGTAAACCAGCGTGAACTGGTTGAACACCGCCGGGCCGAGGATCGGGATCTCCGAAAGCAGCGGGATCGGCGCCGGCTTGAAACCATCGATGCTCGGCGGCACCGATTGCTGGCCGAAGATCAGCCGGTAGAGGAAATAGGCAAGGCCGGATGAGAACAAAGTCACGCCGATGCCGCAGACATGCTGGCTGAGGCCCAGCGCCACGGTAAACAGCGCATGCAGCGCCCCCATCAGCGCGCCGACGAGCACGGCCACCAGCACGCCCAGCCACAGGCTGCCGCTGAGGCTGGCGGCGGTGAAGCCGGCCATGGCCGACAAAAGCATGATGCCTTCGATGCCGAGATTGAGCACGCCGGCGCGTTCGGAAAACATCTCGCCGAGCGTGGCGAAGGCTAAAGGCGTGGCGATGCGGATGATCGCGGCAAGGAAGCCGACCTGGAAAATCTGCTCGAACACCGCGCTCATCAGGATGCTCCCACATGGCGGATGCGGTAGGCGGTGAAGAGCAGCGCCACCAGCATGGCAAGCAGCGCCGTGCCCTGGATGACATCACTGAGGAAAGCCGGCACGCCGGTTGCGCGCGACATTGCCTCGGCCCCGGTCATGACCGCGGCAAGGAAGATCGCCGCCGGCACCACGCCGAGCGGGTTGAGCCGGGCGAGCATCGCGACGACGATGCCGGAATAGCCATAGCCCGGCGAGATGTCGCTCATCACCTGGAAATGGACGCCGCCGACCTCGCCGACACCGGCGAGCCCGGCCAGCGCGCCGGAGAGCAGCGCGGTGGAAAGCAGCACACGCTGCACATTGATGCCGCCATAGCGCGCCGCCTCCGGATTCTCGCCGGTGACGCGGATGCGGAAGCCGAGCGTGGTGCGCGCGATCAGGAACCAGCAAAGGGGTGCTGCGATCAGCGCCACGATGACGCCGAGATGCAGCCGCGTGCCTTCGATCAGCACCGGGAAATTGGCCGAATCCTCGATCGGCGGCGAGATCGGGTAGCCGCTGAATGTATCCTTCCACGGCCCCTCGATCAGCGCCATCAGCGCATAGTAGATGACCGAGTTGAGCAGCAGCGAGCTCACCACGTCGTCGACCTTGAACTTCACGCGCAGCGTCGCCGGCACCAGCGCGACGACCGCACCCGCGGCGGCGCCCGCCAGCGCCATCAACAGCATGGCGAGGTAACCCGGCATCGGGATCGCGCCGACGGCGCAGCTTGCCACCGCGCCAGCCAGCAACTGGCCCTCGGCGCCGATGTTCCAGAATTTGGCGCGGAAGGCGATCGCCACCGCGAGGCCGGTGAAGATCATCGGCGCGGCGCGCACCAATGTCTCGGTGATGGCGTAGCTGTCGCCGAGCGAGGCCGAGAGCATCACGCCATAGGCGTCGATCACGCCGGCGCCGGCGACCGCGATCAGCCCGCTGCACAGCACCAGCGCGACGGCGATGGCCAACAACGGCAGCGCGAGATTGAACCAGGCGGGCGTCGACGTGCGGGCTTCGAGACGAAACATCAGGCGTGCCCCTCCGCGCCGGTCATCATCAGGCCAAGCCTTGCGACGGTGGCCCCGGCACCGGAAAGCGTGCCGGCGATACGGCCCTCATACATCACCGCGATGCGGTCCGAGAGCATCAAAAGTTCCTCGAGGTCCTCGCCGATAACGATGATGCCGCAGCCTTTGGCGCGCATGGCGAGGAACTTCTCGTGGATGAAACGGGCAGCACCTATGTCGAGGCCGCGCGTCGGCTGCGACACGATCAACACCTTCGGATCGAAGGCGAGCTCGCGTGCCAGCAATGCCTTTTGCAGATTGCCGCCGGACAGCGCGCCGGCGCGCACCATCGGTCCGGGACAGCGTATGTCGTAAGCCTTGATCTGCTCTTCGGCGAAGGCGCGGATCGCGGCGGGACTGAGCAGTCCCTTGCGGCTGAAGGCCTCCGTGCCGATGCGCGGCAGCACCATGGAATCGGCAAGCGGCAGGTTGGTGACCAACCCGGTCGTCATCCGGTCCTCGGGAATGCGCCCGAGCCCGAGCGCCTGCAGCGCGCGCGGCGAAAATTGCGCGACCTCTTTGCCGGCTATCGTCATTGTTCCGGCCAGAGGCGACAGCATGCCGGAGATGACGTCGGCGAGTGCCCGCTGGCCGTTGCCGGAGACGCCGGCGATGCCCAGTATCTCGCCCGCCCGGACGAAAAGCGAGACATCGCGCAGCGGCGTGCCGGCATGGCCGGAGGTGGAAATGCCGTCGAGCGTCAGCACGCAGGCGCCGGGCGTCGAGGCCTCCTTGGTGGGCGGCACGATCTCGTGGCCGCACATCAGTTTGGCCATTTCGGCCGAGGTCGTGCTTGCGGGATGATCGACGCGGCCGGCGACTTTGCCGTGGCGCAGCACGACGCAGCGATGGGTGAGCGCCCGGACTTCGTTGAGCTTGTGCGAGATGAAGATGATGCCGAGCCCCTGGCCCGCCATCGAGCGTAAGGCGGCGAACAGGCCGTCGACCTCGCTCGGCGCCAGCACCGCCGTCGGCTCATCGAGGATCAAGAGCTTCGCGCCGCGAAACAGTGCCTTGATGATTTCCAGCCGCTGCTGCTCGCCGACCGAAAGCGTCGCGACCGGCAGGTCTGGATCGAGGCTCAGCCCATGCTGGCGCCCGATCTCCTTGAGCCGGGCGAGCCCACCCGCGCGATCGATGCGACCGGATTTGCCCGGGATGCCGATCAGGAGGTTTTCCAGCACCGTCAACCGCGGCGCGAGATGGAAATGCTGGTGCACCATGCCGATGCCGGCGGCCAAGGCGTCGGCGGAATTATGGATGGCGACCGGCCTGCCCTCGACCAGGATCTCGCCGGCATCGGGCGCATAGGCACCGAACAGCACATTCATCAGCGTCGTCTTGCCGGCGCCGTTCTCGCCCAAAAGGCCGAGTATCTCGCCGGGGGCGACGCTGAGATCGACGGCCTCGTTGGCCTTGACGGCGCCGAAGCTCTTGGTGATGCCGCGCATTTCGATCAGAGGGGCGGACAAGATAGCTCCTGCGCTGATACCCCTCCCCCTCGAGGGGAGGGTGCCGAGCGAAGCGAGGCGGGAGGGGTCACCTCAACCGCCTCGACGTTGACGTTGGAAGACGGAGCGCGTCGCGGGCGACCCCTCCCGGCCCTGCGGGCCACCCTCCCCTCAAGGGGGAGGGGTTATGCCGCGCCTAATCCGAAACCGGCGTGTTCTCGTCGACGTCGACACGGAAATTGCCTTCCAGGATCTCGGCCTTCTTCTTCTCGACCAGATCCTTCACCTCGGCCGGCAGCGTCTTGTCAAACTTGTGGTAGGGCGCCAGATACGAGCCGCCCTTGGCCATGCGCGAGAAGTCGCCATAGTCCTGCGCGGTGAACACGCCAGCCTTGACCAGCTTGATCGCCTGCTCGACGGTCGGGTACATGTCCCAAACCGGGCCGGTGATGACCGTGTCGGGACCGAGGCTCGACTGGTCGGACATGTTGGAGATGGCAAGAATCTTCTTCTCGACCGCCGCCTCGATGACGCCGAAACGCTCGGCGTAGATGACGTCGACGCCGGCATCGATCTGCGCCACCGCCGCTTCCTTGGCCTTCGGCGGATCGAAGAAGGAGCCGATGAAGGCGACCTTCTTCTTGACGTTCGGGTTGACCTCCTTGGCGCCGGCAAAGAAGGCGTTGACCAGCCGGTTCACTTCCGGAATGCCCATCGCCGCGACGGCGCCGACCGTGCCCGACTTCGACATCTTGCCGGCGATCATGCCGGAGAGATAGGCGGGCTCGTGGATCCAGTTGTCGAAGACGCCAAAATTGGGTTCCGCCGGGCCGGCGCCCGAGCCGAACAGCCAGGCTGTCTTCGGGAACTGTTTTGCCGTGCGGCGCGATTCGCGCTCGGCGGCGAAGGCGTCGCCCAGCACCAGCTGGTAGCCGCCCTGCGCGTATTCGCGCATGACGCGGCTGAAGTCGGCGGTCTGCACCTTTTCCGACCATTTGTATTCGATGCCCAGTTCCTTGTCGGCCTTCTGCAGGGCGACGTGGATCTGGTTGTCCCACGGCTCCTCGATCGGCGTGGCGAAGATCGCCGCCACCTTCAGCTTCTTGTCCTTGGCGAAGGCCACGCTCGGCAGCGCCGCCGCCGCGAGGCCGAGCGCGCCGAGTTCCAGCACGTTGCGCCGCGACAGGCTGGCGCGATGGGTTTTGCTACGTTCGTTTTCCATTGAAGTTCCCCTCGGTTCGACGGCCGTGTCGAGCCGGCCGTTCAAAAAATGTCAGACACCAGGACTATGGAACGGCGCCCGAGATTTGTCCACATGGTCAAATTTGGTTGGCGGCTCGGAAATTGGAGGCGCCGGCAGGACAGAGGGGGGCGCGAAGGAACTCGGCGTAACCGCACTATCCGCCCACAACCTCCCAGCGCCTCGTCTCAGCAAATCGCCTCAGCGCCGGCGCCGGCTCAAAGATCGCCCGACCGGCGTGCTCGTGCCAATACTCCAACCGCTCGACGATCCTGCCAGCCCCTTCAAGCCCAGCCCAGAACATCGGCCCGCCCTTGCCGACCGGGAAGCCGTAGCCATTGACCCAGACGACATCGATATCGGAAGCGCGCGCCGCGATGCCTTCCTCGAGAATCTTCGCGCCCTCATTGATCAGCGGATAGAGCGTGCGCTCGATGATCTCTTCCGCGCCGATCACACGCGGCTCGATACCCAGCTCGGTTGCCTTGGCCCGGATGAGCGTCTCTACCTCCGGATCGGCAAGCGGCTCACGCGAGCCGCTCTCATAGCGATACCAGCCGCGCCCGGTCTTCTGGCCGAAACGCCCCTCTTCGCACAGCGTGTCGGCAATCGCCGCCGTCTGGCCGCGCGCCTTTCGGTTGCGCCAGCCGATGTCGAGGCCGGCGAGATCGCCCATCTGGAACGGTCCCATCGGCCAGCCGAAATCGGTGAACGCCTTGTCGACCTGGGCAGATGTCGCGCCTTCCAGCAGCAACGCTTCGTTCTCCGCACCCCGCGCGGACAGCATGCGGTTGCCCACAAAACCGTGGCAGACGCCGACGACGACCGCCACCTTGCCGATGCGTCGGGCGAGATCGGCCACTGTCGCTAGAACGTCCGGCGAGGTCTTGTCGGCGCGCACGATCTCAAGCAGCTTCATGACGTTGGCCGGCGAGAAGAAATGCATGCCGAGCACGTCCTGCGGCCGCGAGGTCGAGGCTGCGATCGCGTCGACGTCAAGATAGGAGGTGTTGGTGGCCAGGATGGCGCCGGACTTGGCGACGGCATCCAGCTTGCCGAACACTTCTTTCTTGACCGCCATGTCCTCGAACACGGCTTCGACGATCAGGTCGCAGTCCGCGAGATCGGCATAATCGGTGCTGCCCTTGAACAGCGCCAGCCGTTGCCGTTGCGCCTCCTCGGTCAGCGAGCCACGGCTGACCGAGACGGCATAATTCTTCTCGATCATCGCCAGTCCGCGCTGCAGCGCTTCCTCGCCGGTTTCCAGCAAGGTCACCGGAAAACCGCCATTGGCGAAAGCCATGGCGATGCCGCCGCCCATCGTGCCGGCGCCGATGATGCCGACGCGGGCGATCTTGCGCTTTTGCAGATCCGTGCCCGGCACCTTCGCCGCCTCGCGCTCGGCGAAGAACAGATGCCGCTGCGCCCGCGACTGGTCGCCGGAAACGAGTTTTGCGAAGAGCTGCCGCTCGGCGGCCAGCGCATCGTCGAATGGCAGTGTGATCGCGTTGCGCACCGCCTCGGCACAGGCAAGCGGCGCTTCCAGCCCACGCGCCTTTTTGGCGAGTTCAACCGCCTGGACGTCGAAGGCGCCGAGATCGGTTTCGGCAAGACGCTCGTTGCAATCGCGCACGGGCACGAATGGTCCACCGTCGGCGACCATTTCGTTTGCGAAACGAACCGCGTTCGCCAACAGATCGCCATCGAAGGTCGCATCGACAAGGCCTGCCGCCTTGGCCTCGCCGGCCGAAATCGGCGTTCCCGAAACGATCATGCCGAGCGCCTTCGCGGCACCGATAAGGCGCGGCAGGCGCACCGTGCCGCCGCCGCCCGGCAGCAGGCCGAGCTTCACTTCCGGCAGGCCGAGCTTGGCGCCTCGATCGGCGACGCGGAAATGGCAACCGAGCGCCAGCTCCAGCCCGCCGCCAAGCGCCGTGCCGTGTATAGCGGCGACCGTCGGCTTGGCGATGGTTTCCAGCAGCGCAACGATGGCGCGCAGCTCCGGCTGCTCGACCGGCTTGCCGAATTCGGTGATGTCGGCGCCGGCGACAAAGGTCCGCCCGGCGCAGGTGATAACGATGGCCTTGGCGGAGGGATCGTCGCGCAAGGCCGCAAACGCCTCGTAGAGCGGCTTGCGGACATGAAAGCTCAGCGCATTGACCGACGGATTGTCGATCGTGACAACCGCGACGCCGTTCTCGTTCGCGACGCTGACGAAATTGGACAAGCGGAACCTCCCGAGACCGATCATGATCGCGGATGGGTTTACTAGGCCGCGGCGCGAATGGGAACCCGGCCCGACGCTGGCTCAATGCTTGTCCGAAAGCTTAGCGGGAGACGTCGCGATCCTTCACACCAGCCTCTCACGATTACCGCACTGCCTGCTCCCCACCCGCCGCCGTAATCACCCCGACGATGATCAGCCCGGTCAGCACCAGCCGCACCCCGGCGCTGACGCCAAAAGTGTTGAGCATGGTGAGCAACAGTACCAGGAACAGGCCGGCGCCCCAGACGCCGGGCACATTGGCCTTGCCGCCGGCGACCGACGTGCCGCCGATGACGACGACCGCGATCGAGGCGAGCAGGTATTCGTTGCCGATGTCGACATTGGCGCCGCGGAAATAGCCGGCGAGCAGCGCGCCGTCGATGCCGCCCAGCGCGCCGCACAGCGTGTAGGTGAGGAAGCGGATGCGGCCGACATTGACGCCGGCGAGCCAGGCGGCGCGGATGTTCTGGCCGATCGCCAGCACCGAGCGGCCATAGATCATGCGCTGAAGCGCCAGTGCCGCGCCGACTGTGAAGACCACCGTCAGCATCGCCAGCACCGGAATGCCGAGGACCTGCCAGTTGGTGAAATCGGCAAAACCCGGCGGCGGCTTGATCTGCAGGCCGCGGCCATAGCTGATGTCGACCGACTGGATGATGAAGCTCGCCGACAGCGTCGCGATGATCGGCGGGATCCTGAGCGCCCAGATCAGCAGATAGTTGATCGCGCCGATGGCCGCGCCGCAGGCGAGCGCGGCAAGCAGCCCGACGACGATCATCGAATCGCTGCCGCCCATCACTTTCATCGCCACCGCGCTGGCGAGTCCGATATTGGCCGGCAGCGACAGGTCGACATTGCCGGGCCCGAGCGTGATGACGAACATCTGCCCGACGCCGACGATGACGGTGAAGACCGCCAGCGAAAGTGCCGCCGTGACCATGCCGCCGGCGCCGTAGCCGCCGGTGAAGGCGACCGTCGCCAGCCACACCACAAGCGCGCCGACGAAGGACCAGAGCCAGGGTTTTTCGAGCAGCGTCCGCACAGACGTCATGGCTCACCTCTCCCTGCGGCTGATCAGCACCCGCGCCGCCAGCACGATGATCAGGATCGCGCCGTTGGCGGCCACCTGCCAGTCGGGCGGGATGCGCATGAAGGTGAGAAGCGGCGACGCGGCCAGCGCCAAGGTCAGCGCGCCGATGACGGCGCCGATCGGCGACACGCGGCCGCCGACGAACTCGCCGCCGCCGAGGATGACGCCGGCGATCGAAAGCAGCGTGTAGCCGTTGCCGATATTGGCGTCGGCCGAGGTGGTGATGCCGATCAGCGCCATGCCGGAGAGCACGCCGAACAGGCCGGTCAGCGCGAAGAGCACGATCTTGGTCCGGAGCAGCGACCAGCCGGCGCGCCTGAGCGCCGCGGCATTGCCGCCGGAGCCGCGCAGGATGACGCCATAGGAAGTGCGCATCAGGCCGAAATGCACCACGGCCGCGATCAGCAGCGCCGCAAGGATCGGGAACGGGATGTAGGGCGGCTTGAACGACATGATCGAAAGCAGCCAGTCCGGCGCCTTGCCGCCCGGCTTCGGCAGGATGAGGATGGCGAGCCCCTGCCAGACGAAGCTCATGCCGAGCGTCACCACGATCGAGGGCAGGTTGCGCAGATGGATCAGCGCGCCGAGCAGCGCGTAGACGCCGATCGAGCCGAGAAGCACCGCGATGCCGATGAGCGGCGCGTCCCTCAGCCATGTCGCGGTGACGCAGCCGACGAAGCCGACGAAAGTGCCGATCGAGAGGTCCAGCTCATTGCCGGCGATGACGAACATCTGCGCGATCGTCGCCAGCGCGATCGGGATCGCCAGATTGAGCATCAAATTGAAGCCGAAATAGCTGATGGCGCGCGGGTTGAGCCAGGCGATGGCCATCAGCACCAGCGCCAGCGACAGCGCCGGCAAAAGGCTGCGCAGCATGCGCGCCCTGGCCGCGCCGCCGCGCGGCGAGGATTTCGGGAGCGTGCCTGGAGCGATCGCCGTCATCTCAGGCCGCATCGCCGAACGAGGACTGGATGATCTTTTCTTCCGTCAGCTCGTCGCGGCCGAGATCGGCGACGATCCGCCCATTCTTGAAGACATAGACGTGGTCGCAATTGTCGAGCTCTTCGGTTTCGGTGGTGTACCAGAGGAAGGTCCGGCCCTTGGCGGCCTCCTCGCGCACGAGGTCGTAGACTTCCAGCTTGGTGCCGATGTCTACCCCGCGCATCGGATCGTCCATCAGCACGATCTCGGCATCCGAGCCGAGCGCGCGGGCAAACAGCGCCTTCTGCTGGTTGCCGCCCGACAGCGAATAGATGTTGTTGTTCATGTCGGGCGTGCGGATGCCGATCTTCTGCTTCCAGAATTCGGCGAGCTCCGCCTCTTGCTGCGGAGAAATCAGCAGGCCGCTGCGCAGCCGCGCCAGCGAACGGACGCCGATGTTCTGCGCGATCGACCATTGCGCGAAGATGCCGTCCGACTGGCGGTCGCCGGCAACCAGCGCCACCGGCGCGGTCACCTCGATGCCGGTTTTGGCACGGGACGCCGCCGAGAAGATCGCGAGCAACAGGTCCGTCTGGCCATGGCCGGCAAGACCGGCAAGGCCGATGATCTCGCCCGCGCGGGCGACAAGCTCCTTGCCGTCCTGCTGCCGTACCGGACGCGCTTTGACCCGCAGAGCACCAGTCTCGATCTTCCGGGCCTCGGCGGCGGCCTTTTGGTGCCCTTCGGCGCCGCCCATGGCGGCGACCAGCTTGTCGCGATCGAACGCGCTTGCCGCGTCAGCGGCGACGACCTTGCCGTCGCGCATCACCACGATGCGGTCGGCGTTCTGCAGCACCTCGCCCAGCACATGCGAGATCAGGATGCAGCTGCCGCCCGCTTCGACGAAGCGGCGCACGAAAGCGAGCAGCTGGCCCGCCGTATGCGCGTCGAGCGACGAGGTCGGCTCGTCGAGGATGACCAGGTGCAGCGGCTCGCGTGTCAGCGTGAAGGCGCGCGCCACCTCGACCATCTGCCGCCGTCCGATCGAGAGGTCGCCGGCAATGTCGTCCGCCGCAATGCCGTGGTCGGGAAAGATCTCGTCGAGCTTGGTCTGGATGAGGTCGGCTGCCTTGCGCCGCCAGCCGAAACCGGCGAGCGAGGGATGATTGATGCGGGTGTTTTCGGCGACGCTGAGGTTGGGGCAGAGCGACAGCTCCTGGAAGACGCAACGTATGCCGAGCTCGAGCGCGCGCGCCACGGAATAGCTCGCTTCCTGATTGCCGCGCACGGCGATCTGCCCGCCATCGGGCCGCAGCGTGCCCGCCACCATATGCATCAGCGTCGACTTGCCGGCGCCGTTGTGCCCGACCAGCCCGACGCATTCGCCGGCGCCGACATGAAAGTCGACGCCGTTGAGCGCCCGGACGGCGCCGAAATGTTTTTCGGCGCCGTCCAGCCTGACGATGTCTGCAATAGCCTGGAGCATCCTCAACTTTTATCCGGTTGGCGATGCGGCTGGCAACGTCACGCCGCTACTGCTTGATGTTGGCCTTGATGGCCGCGATGGCGTCGTCCTGGGTGTATTCGTGGGTGGCGACGCCGCCTTCCTTGATCTTCGGCAGCGCTGCCTCGAAATCGTCCTGGGTGAAGGCGAGATAGGGCACCAGGAGATCGTGCGGAATATCCTTGCGGCCGTCGAGCACCTGCTGCGCCACCCAGAAGGCAAGCGTCGACACGCCGGGGGCGATCGAGGCCGACCAGGTCGTGTAGCCGTCCTTCTCCTTCTGCTCCTTCCACCACTTCAGCTCGTCCTGGCGGTTGCCCATGATGATGGTCGGGCGCGGCTTGCCGGCGGCGGCGAAGGCTTGCGCGGCGCCATAGCCGTCACCGCCCTGGTCAACGATGCCGATGACATCGGGCAGCGACGGCAGGATGGTCGCCACCGCCTTCTGCGCCGTGGTCTGATCCCAGTCGCCGGTTACCGAGCCGACGATCTTGAACTCGGGATGGGCGGCGACGCCTTCGAGGATGCCTGCATGGATGGCATCGTCAATCGAAGTGCCGGCAAGGCCGCGGATCTCCAGCAGGTTGCCGCCCTTCGGCTGGAACTTGGCCATCTGCTCGACTTCCTGCTTGCCCATGTCCTTGAAGTCGACAACGACGCGGTAAGCGCAAGGCTCGGTGACGGTGCCGTCGAAGGAGACGACGACGATGTTGGCGTCGCAGGCCTGCTTGATGGCGCCGTTGAGCGCATCCGGCGAGGCGGCGTTGATGACGATGGCGTCATAGCCCTGCAGGATCAGATTCTGCACCTGCGCTGCCTGCGTCGGCACTTCCTTGTCGGCTGTGGTGAAGACATCCGCCGCCGCCACCACCTTGTCGTCGACCGCTTTTTTGGTGACGATGCCGTAGCTGTCGAGCATCGCCTGGCGCCACGAATTGCCGGCGTAATTGTTGGAGAAGGCGATCTTCTTGCCGCTTGTGTCGGCAAGCGCCGTGCCCGAGGCGAGCATGGCCGCAAAAGCGCTCAAGACGAGTAGTTTCTTCATGTCATTATCCTCCCGATGTGTTGACTGTTGCACTTCTATCGGCTCCTCCGAGCCGGTTTCACTCCAATCCGATCCGAGCGCTCACGCTCAAAACAGCCTCAGCCCCGGCACCCGCACCCTCAGCCGGTAAAGCGACGTCGAGGCGGTGATGTAGAGGCTTCTCAGATCCTCATCGCCGAAGGTGAAATTGGCACAATCTTCCGGCGTCGCAATGACGCCGAGAAGATCGCCTGAAGCATCGAAGACATGGATGCCGCCGGGGCCGGTGCAATAGAGGTTGCCGCGGCTGTCGATCTTCATCCCGTCGGGGGACCCCGGCGCGTCGCCTTCCGTCACCGCCCAAACCGCGCCGCCATTGAGGTCGCCGTCGGCTTCCACGCCAAACACGCGGATGTGGCCGCGCTTGGTGTCATTGACGAACAGCCTCGATTCATCGAGCGAGAAGCAGAGCCCATTGGGCTGGACGAAGTCGTCGGCCAACAGCGTCAGCCGCGCGCCGTCGCCATCGATGCGGTAGACGCCCTGGAACGGCAGCTCCTGCGCCCTCGGCACGCCATAGAATTCCGCCCGTCCGTATGTCGGGTCGGTGAAATAGATCGATCCTCCGGTGGCGACGACGATGTCGTTCGGGCTGTTGAGCTGCTTGCCCTGATGATGGGTGGCGAGAACCGTCGTCGTGCCATTCGGTTCGGCGCGGGTGACGCGGCTGGTCGCATGCTCGCAGGTCAGCAGCCGGCCCCGGCGGTCGAGCGTGTTGCCATTGGCCATCTGGCTGGGATCGCGGAACAGCTCGATCTCGCCCGAAGTGCCGAGCCGATACATGCGGCTTTGCGGAATGTCGGAAAAGACCAGCCATTTCTCGTAAGGATGCCACACCGGCCCTTCGATGAAGCCGTAGCCGGTGGCGAGCCGCTCCATCGCCGCGTTGCCGACGACATCGTCAAAGCCGGAATGACGGGCGCGCGCCGGGTTCGACATTACGAGACCTTTGGCTCCCGCACCGGCTTGCCGGCGACGAACCAGTCGCTGCCTGGCACATCCTCGATCACCACCCAGATCGCGTCCATGGGCAACTCGGCGACCTCGCTGATCGCTTCGGTGACACGGCGCGAGATCTCGTTCTTGCGCTTTTGCGAATGGCCTTCGAGTATCCGAATGCTGACGAACGGCATGGCGCTTCCCCGGCATCTTTTTTGTAGGACAAAAGCGTAATCGGGACGCCGACCGGGCGATACGGGTCTAAGCGCAGCACCGACTGTGGTTTTGCACAGTCGGCAGGCGCCAAGGGTTATTGATCCTGCAACGGCGTCGCCTGCGCGAGCCAGGCGTCGAGCTGTTCCTGCTCGCGCCGCAGGGCATCGATGTTGACCAGCCCGCGCGCCATGGCGAGGTAGATGGCGCGGGTGCGCGAATTGAACACCGACGCTTCGCCGGCGCCGTCTTCCGGCGGCACGATGCCCAGCTTGTCGTAGACATGCTTGATGCGGCTCTGCGCGCCGCGGATCGACAGGCCGCGCCGCGCCGCGATCGCCCTGTCGGTCAGGCCGAGCGCAATGTCGATCAGGCTTTCATACTCGCCGTCGGTGATGCCCTCGAACCGGTCCTGGACGCGGTGCTGGATGCCGCGGATCTCGCGGTCGATGATGCAATGCCCCTCGCGGAACACGCCGCGCAGCGCCGAGCGCATGCCTTCTTCCGTCGCCGATTTCAGCACATAGCCATAGACCGACCCCGGCGGCACGATGCGCGCCACGCCCCGTACATAGGCCTCGTCGGCGAAGTTCGACCAGAACAGGATATGCGTGCCGGCGCGCCGGCTCCAGATGGCGCGGGCCACCTCGATGCCGGTCGCCTTGGGCAGCTGCAGGTCGAGCACGACATGCGGCGGCTGCCGTTCGGCGGCAAGGTTGATGGCGTCCTCGCCGTCGCCGGCTTCGATCACCTCGACGTCGCCCGGCCACAATTGCTCGACGGTCCGCCGCGCGAAGCTGCGGTGCAGGCCGTCATTTTCCGCGATCATGACCAACATCACACCGCCTCCGCCACCGGCTGACCTTCCGCGGTGCCGCGTGCCAAAACCTTGCCGGCCGCGGGCTCGCGATCGATCTCGATGACGACCCGCGTGCCGCCCTTGCGGCTGGCCGGCTCGAAACGCAGCCGCGCCCCGACAAGGGCGGCACGCGTGTGCATATGGCCGATGCCGCCTTGAGCCGCGGGGTCGACCGCGCCGCAGCCATGCCCGTCATCGGTCACGGTCACGCTGAACGTGCTCTCGGTCGACGCCAGCTGCACCTCGATACGGCTCGGTCCGGCATGGCGCACGGCATTGTTGATGGCTTCCTGCACGATGCGGTAGAGCGCCGTGCGCAGCGTTTCCGACAGGCTGTCGGCGCTGCCGTCGCTGGTGTCGGCGATGCGCACCGCGATCGGCGGTTTGGCCCTGGCGACGCTGCGGTTGAGATGCGCCTCGACGGCATCGCGCAGGCCGAACAGTTCGAGCACGCTTGGCCGCATGTCGTCGACGATGTGGCGCAGCTCCGCCAGGCAACCCGCCACCTCCTGCTCGAGATCGGCAAGCTGCGCGGTCCGCGCCACGCCGCGGCTGCGGAAAGCCGAGACCTGGCGCGCGATGCGGGCGAGGTCGGCAAGCGTCTGGTCGTGCAGGTCCATGGCCATGCGGCGGCGCTCTCGCTCCATGCCTTCGGTCAGCTGCGAGGCGCCGACTCTGAGCAATTCCGCCCGGTTGCGCGCCTCGCTCTCGGCGAGCATGGCGCGACGCGCTTCCTCGGTCTGGATCAGCGCGAAGATATAAGGCCCGATCAGATCGGCGCATTGCTGGGCGACGTCGACGTCCTCTTGGTCGTAGCAGCCGGCCTCGTGCCGGCTGATGTTGAGCGCGCCGATGACGCTGCCGCGTGCCCGCAGCGGCACGATGATGCGGCTGCGCAGCTTGGCGGCGAAGATCGGCCCGTCGAACGCGCCCTCGAAGTGGAAGCGATCGTCGACGAGCGCATTGTCGGTCAGGAGATAAGGCGTCTCGCCCCACAGCACGCGGCGGATCGGGCTGCCCTCGACCGGATGCTGCGCCAGGTCGCTCCAGCTGGTGTGGAAGCCGGCCTCATAGCAGGCATGCATGCGCCCATCGAGCGACAGCACCGCCAGATCGATATGGTCGTGCGGGATGAGCGTGCCGATCTCAATCGCTGTCGCCCGGAACGCCGAACCCGGATCGATATGCCCGGCCAAAGCCCGCGAGATCGCGAGCAGCCGGTCGATCAGCTGGGGAGATACCTCCGACATGTCTCCTCCCTTGCCACTGGATGAACGCCGCAGAAAGACGTGCGACGCCAACCCTATGGCGCGGCTTCAAGCCTTGTTTGCAGCAGTCCTCCCTGCTGGCGAAATAGTGAGCGCTTGACGGTGCCGCTGTCAACGAGGGCTCCAGCGGCGGCAGGGCGATCAACTTCAGGTGCGACGATTGAAAAGCCGCCAGCTCCTGGTCTAAGCATGTCTCCCGAAAGTGGGAGCCGGTTTCGGGACAAAGACATGCGTAAAATCAATAACCTAAAGCGCACGGAGCGAATCTGAAAGATCGCGACGCGCTTTAGGAACGGCGGCAGGAGACCAATGCATGGCAGCGACGCCGACGGTTGCACAGGGCGCCCCGGGAATACCGGCGCGCTGGACGTCAAGCGCCAAGAGCGGCGTCGGCACCGCGCTTTCGGCGAAAAGCCCGCTCTGGTTCACCGTCAGCCACGGCATATTGAACGAGATCTATTATCCGCGCCTCGACAGCGCCTGCACGCGCGACATCGGGCTGATCGTTATCGGCCCCGGCGGCTCCTTCTCGGAAGAAAAGCGCGATGCCGCCCACGTGATCGAGCCGTTCGAGGACGGCGTGCCGGCCTACCGCCTGGTCAACACGGCGGCCGATGGTTCCTACCGCATAGAAAAGCGCATCATTACGGATCCGAAACAGCCTGTCCTGCTGCAGGAAATCACATTCGCGGCGCTCAAGGGCTCAAGCTCGGACTATCGCGTCTACGCGCTGCTCGCGCCGCATCTGGTCAATGCCGGCATGGGTAACACGGCCTGGGTTGGCGAGCACAAGGGGCAGCGCGTGCTGTTTGCATCGGGTCGCGGCGTCTCGGTCGCGCTGGCCTGCTCCCTGCCCTGGGGCGCTTGCTCGGCCGGCTACGTCGGCTTCTCCGACGGCTGGCAGCAGCTCCACAACGGCGGCCGGCTCGATCCTGCCTTTGGGCGCGCGGAGGACGGCAATGTTGCGCTGACCGGCGAGATCGGCTTCTCGGCGGGCAAGAGCACGGCCTTGCTGGCGCTTGGCTTCGGCGCCCGGCCGGGAGAGGCGGCGGAGGTCGCGCTGGCCAGTCTCAAGCAGGGTTTCGAGGCGGCCGCCGAAACCTACGCCGCCAACTGGCGGAAATTCCAGGCCGGGCTTGAGAAGCTCGACCGGCAGGCTGCCTCTGGCCTGAACACCTACCGCATCAGCACTGCGGTGCTCGCCTCGCATTTGTCGGTCGCCAGGCCGGGCGCCGCGGTCGCCAGCCTCTCGATCCCTTGGGGCTTCAACAAGGGCGATGACGATCTTGGCGGTTATCACCTGGTCTGGCCGCGCGACCTGGTCGAGACGGCGGGCGGTTTCCTCGCCACCGGCGACGCCAGGCAGGCGCTGCAGATCCTCACCTACCTGCGCTCGATCCAGCAGCCCGACGGCCATTGGCCGCAAAATTGCTGGTCGAGCGGAGCGCCTTACTGGCCGGGCATCCAGATGGACGAATGCGCCTTTCCGCTGCTGCTTGCCGATGCGCTCCGCCGCGCCGGCCATCTGCCGCGCGCGAAGCTCGACGATTTCTTAGCCATGATCGAGAGTGCGGCCTCTTATGTGGTGCGCAACGGCCCCATCACCGGCGAGGACCGCTGGGAAGAGGATGCCGGCTACAGCCCGTTCACCCTGGCCGTCGAGATTGCGGGACTGCTCGCCGCCGCCGACATGCTGGACGCCTGCGGCAAAAATGAGCCGGCAAAGTATTTGCGCGAAACCGCCGATTGCTGGAACGGAGAGATCGAGCGCTGGACCTATGTCACCGGCACCGAACTCTGCGCCAGGGAAGGCATCGAAGGCTATTATGTCCGCATCGCGCCTCCGGACGGAGCCGGCGCCGCTTCGCCGAAGGACGGCTTCGTGCCGATCAAGAACCGGCCTCCCGCCGACACCAACCGGCCGGCCGAAGCAATCGTGAGCCCGGACGCGCTGGCGCTGGTGCGCTTTGGCCTGAGGGCCGCGGACGATCCGCGCATCCTGAACACCATCAAAGCCATCGATGCCGAGCTGCGATGTGAGTTGCCGCAAGGACCGGTCTGGTATCGCTATAGTGGCGACGGCTATGGCGAGCACGAAGACGGCTCGCCTTTCGACGGTACCGGCAAGGGTCGTGCGTGGCCCCTACTCACCGGCGAGCGCGCCCATTACGAGCTGGCGGCGGGACGGCCGGGGAAAGCAGCCGAACTGCTGGAAACCTTCGAGCGCTCCGCCGGTGTGGGCAGCCTTCTGCCGGAACAGGTCTGGGACAGGCCTGACGTGCCGGAGCGCGAATTGCGGCTCGGCGCGCCGTCCGGCAGCGCCATGCCGCTGGTCTGGGCGCATGCCGAGCACATCAAGCTCTTGCGTTCGCTGCGCGACGGTAAGGTCTTCGACATGCCGCCGCAGGGCGTCGAACGCTACGTCAAGCGAAAGACCGTTTCGGCCTTCCGGCTATGGCGCTTCAACGACAAGATCCGCTCCATTCCCGCCGGCAAGGTCCTGCGCGTCGAACTAACGGCCCGCGGTGTGGTTCACTGGAGCAGCGACAAATGGCTGACGGTGCAGGACGACAAGACGAGCGAGAACGCCTTCGGCGTCCATCTGGTCGATCTGGCTGTTGCCGGCCTGCCGCCGGGATCGACGATCGTCTTCACTTTTTTCTGGCCCGAAGCCAGCCGTTGGGAGAATGTCGACTTCACCGTCGGCGTTGAAGCTCAATCATGATCCCGAAAAGTGGGGACCGGTTTTCGGAAAAGATCATGATCAAAACGACAGGGCCAGTAGATTCTTTCTTTCCTCAAGCAATCGGGATGACACCATGCAGATCGGAATGATGGGACTGGGCAGGATGGGCGCCAACATGGTGCGGCGCCTGATGCGCGACGGTCATGAATGCGTCGTCTACGACATCAATTCGGCAAGCGTCGCCGGCATGGTCAAGGACGGCGCCATTGGCGCCGCCTCGCTGGAAGAATTCGTCGCCAAGCTCGCCAAGCCGCGCTGCGCCTGGCTGATGCTGCCGGCGGCGATCACCGGCAGGATCGTCGACCAGGTGGCAGCACTGATGGAGCCCGGCGACGTCATCATCGACGGCGGCAATTCCTATTATCACGACGCCGTCGACCAGGCCGCGAAGCTCGCAACCAAGGGCATCAACTTTGTCGATGTCGGCACCAGCGGCGGCGTCTGGGGTCTCGAGCGCGGCTACTGCCTGATGATCGGCGGCCCCGATGAAGCCGTGCAGCATCTCGATACGGTCTTCGCCACGCTGGCGCCGGGCGCCGATCCGGGCTCCAACCCGCCGAAGGACGCCGGAACCGCGGCTTTCGGCTATCTGCATTGCGGGCCGAGCGGCGCCGGCCATTTCGTCAAGATGGTGCATAACGGTATCGAATACGGCGTCATGGCCGCCTATGCCGAGGGCATCAACATCCTGAAGTCGGCCAATGCCGGCAAGCGCGGCCGCACGGCGGATGCCGAGACCAGCCCGCTGGAAAATCCGCAATATTACCAATTCGATATCGACCTCGCCCAAGTGGCCGAGGTCTGGCGGCACGGCAGCGTCATCGGCTCCTGGCTGCTCGACCTCACCGCCGGCGCGCTGAAGAACGACCCCGCGCTCACGCAATTCGGCGGCCGGGTGTCGGACTCGGGCGAAGGCCGCTGGACCCTGAAAGCGGCGATCGACACCGGCGTTCCGGCGCCGGTGCTGTCCTCGGCGCTGTTCGACCGCTTCTCCTCGCAAGGCGAATCCGCCTTCGCCGACAAGCTTTTGTCCGCCATGCGCTATGCCTTCGGCGGCCATGTCGAGAAGCCGAAGACCGGCGCCTGAGGGGAGAGACGGCATGAGCCAGGAGAGGTCCGACACGCTGGTGCTTTTCGGGGCGACCGGCGACCTTGCCCACAAGAAGATATTTCCGGCGCTGTACCATATGGTCGCCAAAGGGACGTTGACCGAGCCGGTGATCGGCGTCGCCTTCGACCCCTGGGACATCGGCAAGCTGGTGGACCGTGCCCGCGACGGCGTCGTCAATACGCTGGGCGCCGTTGACGACAAGGTGTTCGCCAAGCTTGCCTCGTTGCTGCGCTATGTCAGCGGCGACTATCGCGACCCGGCCACCTTCGAGAAGCTGAAGACGGCCCTCGGCTCGGCGCAGCGGCCGCTGCACTACATGGCCGTGCCGCCCACGATGTTCGAGATCGTCGTGCAAGGGTTGGAGCAGTCCGGCACCGCGCGTGGCGCGCGGCTCATGGTGGAAAAACCCTTCGGCCACGACCTGCAGTCGGCGCGCTGGCTGAACCGGGTGCTGCACCTGGTGTTCGACGAACAGTCGATCTTCCGCATCGACCATTATCTCGGCAAGGAAGCGATCCAGAACCTGCTCTATTTCCGCTTCGCCAACGCCTTCCTCGAGCCGATCTGGAACCGCAACTTCGTCGAGAGCGTGCAGATCACCATGGCCGAGGACTTCGGCATCGACGGCCGCGGCCGCTTCTATGACGACGTCGGCTGCATCCGCGACGTCATCGAGAACCATCTGCTCAACATCCTGTTGCTTTTAGCCATGGAGCCGCCGGTCGGCCGCTCGGCCGACGATCTGATCGACGAGAAGGTGCAGGTGCTCCGCGCCATCCGCACGCTTACCAAGGACGATGTCGTGCGCGGCCAGTTCGACGGCTATCTGGCGGAGCCGGGCGTCAAGCCCAACTCGCCGGTCGAGACCTTCGCAGCGGTGCGCTTCTTCGTCGACACCTGGCGCTGGCGGGACGTGCCCTTCTTCATCCGCGCCGGCAAGAACATGCCGGTGCACGCCACCGAAGTGATCGTGCGGCTGAAGCGGCCGCCGCTCGACGTCTTCGACCCGATCAAGCCGGGCGACGCCAACTATGTCCGTTTCCGCATCGATCCGCAGGTGGCGATCTCGATCGGCGCGCAGCGCAAGGTCGCCGGCGACGACATGATCGGCGAGCAGGTGGAGCTCACCGCGCTCGACGACACCAAGGGCGACATGCCGCCCTATGAGCGATTGATCGGCGATGCGATGAACGGCAACGGCCAGCTCTTCACCCGCCAGGATGCGGCCGAGCTGGCCTGGCGCATCGTCGGTCCGGTGCTTGGCGACACCACGCCGCCGCAGATCTATGCGCCGAAGACCTGGGGGCCGGCCGATGCCATGAACGGCTTCGGCCCGCCCAATGGCTGGATCAACCCGACGAAATAGTTTCGGAGGCAACGAAATGGCGAAGGCGGCAAAACCGGCTGCGGCGAAGGGCGATCAGGTCGTGCTCACCATCGACGTCGGCGGCTCGCATGTGAAGATCCTCACCAGCGCCGGCGGTGAGATGCGCCGCGCCGAATCCGGACCGGGCCTGACGCCGCAGCAGGTGGTCGCTTCGGTGACGAAATTGGCCGAGGGGCTGAACTACGACGTCATCTCGATGGGCTATCCCGGTCCGGTGCGGGACAACAGGCCTTCGCTCGATCCCTTCAATCTCGGCAAAGGCTGGAAGGGCTACGATTTCAGCGCCGCTTTCGGCAAACCGGTGAAACTCGTCAACGACGCGCTGATGCAGGCGATCGGCAGCTACGAGGGCGGCCGTATGCTCTTCCTCGGCCTGGGCACCGGCCTGGGCGCCGCGATGATCCTCGACAATGTCGGGCAGCCGATGGAGCTTGCCCACCTTCCCTACCGGAAAGGCTTGAGCTTCGAGGACTATGTCGGCGAGCGCGGCTTGGAAAAGCACGGGAAGAAAAAATGGCGCAAATACGTTTTCGACGTCGTCAACAGGCTTCGCGCCGCCTTGCAGCCCGATTATGTGGTCATCGGTGGCGGCAATGTCGACAAGCTCGATGAATTGCCCGAGAAATCCAGGCGCGGCGACAACACTCGCGCCTTCGAAGGTGGATTTCGACTGTGGCGCGACAAGGCGCTGGTCGTCTGATATTGTTACATTTCAGTATAATTGTTCAAAATAACGTGTACCCGCGCGACTGATCGTTGCGCCCTGCACATTTGCCGACTAGGAATTCGCCGGCCTGCCGCGCCATGCGTCTCCCCCGGCGTACGAAGAACGCGGCAGTTGCTCATACATCCCGATTTTCGCGGCCATGCGGCATAGAGGAGGAATTACGTGGACGAGGACACCAACACAGCCAATGAAGAAGTCGACCTGCTCGAGCTCACCGCTCACATCGTGTCGGCCTATGTCGCCAAGAACCGGCTGCCCGCTTCGGACCTGGGCGGGCTCATCGCCAGCGTCGCCTCTTCGATCGGCGGGCTCAGCCAGCCGCTGGTGCCGCCGGCACCCCCGCCCGTCCCCGCCGTCAACCCCCGCCGCTCGGTGACGCCGGACTACATCATCTGCCTCGAGGACGGGAAGAAGTTCAAATCGCTGAAGCGCCATATCGGCGTGCATTTCGGGCTGTCGCCCGAGGCCTACCGCACCAAATGGGGCCTCCCCGTGGACTACCCGATGGTCGCGCCCAACTATGCGGCTTCGCGTTCGCAATTGGCTAAGTCGATCGGCCTCGGCCGCAAGGCGGAAGCCGAGCCGGTCAAGAGGGGCAGGAAGGCCAAGGCTTCCGCCTGAAGCGTCACCTGCTTGCACCAACGGTTCAAGAAGCCTGCCGGCGATTCCGCCCTGGCAGGCTTCCTGCTTTTGTGGCTTGGATACCCAAACTTCGTCGGGGAGCTGGCCATGAACTACGCAAGGATGGTGATCGAGAAGGAAGCGCCGGAGGAATACGGCTACGACCGCATCCGCTACAATCTTTCCGAAAGCTCGATCGCCGACCAAAAACTCTCCGACATCGGTCTCTCGCTGCCCGATCTCACCCTGTTCTACGGCGAGCATCGCGGCGATAAGGAACTGCGCGCGCTGATCGCCGCGCACGATAATGGACTCTCGCCTGACGACGTTCTGGTGACCGCGGGCGCCGCCGGAGCGCTGTTCATCATCGCCACCTCGCTGCTTTCGGCCAGCGATCATCTGGTGGTCGTGCGGCCGAACTATGCCACCAACATCGAGACGCCCAAGGCGATCGGCTGCGCCATCTCCTATGTCGATCTCGATTTCGACGAGGGCTTCGCGGTCGACGTCGAACGCGTCGCGGCTGCCGTTCTGCCGAACACCAGGCTGATCAGCGTCACCTGCCCGCACAACCCGACGGGCACCATGATGAGCCGCGCCGATCTCGACGCGCTGATCGCGCTCGCTGAGAGCCGGCGTTGCCGGCTGCTGGTCGACGAGACCTATCGCGACCTTTCCTATGGCGAGCGGCTGCCTTCGGCGGCATCGCTCAGCCCAAGCGCCATCGGCGTCTCTTCATTGTCCAAGGCCTTCGGCATCCCGGGCATACGCATCGGCTGGCTGGTCACCAGGGACAAGATCCTGCAGGAGACGTTCCTCGCCGCCAAGGAGCAGATCGGCATCTGCGGCAGCGTCATCGACGAGGCGATCGCGCGCGAGATGCTTGAGCGCCGCGACGCCTTCCTGGCGTCGCTGCTGCCGGAGATGGCGAAGCGGCGCGACATTGTGCAATCCTGGATCGACGGCGAACCGCTGGTCGACTGGGTGCGGCCGCAAGGCGGCGTCGTCGGCTTCCCGCGGCTGAACGTCGATGCCGGCTTCGATCTCGACCGCTTCTATGTGAGGCTTCTGGACGAGCACGGCACCTATGTCGGGCTAGGCCACTGGTTCGAAATGCCGAAGCGCTTCTTCCGCGTCGGCTTCGGCTGGCCGAAGGAGACGGAATTGCGCGGCGGGCTGGAAGCCATCTCGGCTGCGCTGAGAGGCTGAGCCGTTTGCGGGCGTTTCAGTTCGCGGACGGAACGGGGCAGCTCAGATCGCCTTCCTGGCAATTCAGGTAAGCCTCGAAGTTTTTGACGCGGGGTTGCGTCAAGCTGTCCCTGCACATCAAGGCGAGCATGGGGGCCATGCTTCCTCCGGCCGCCCCCGCAGCCTGGAAATTGCACTCCGCGTCGCGGAATTTGATCCAGTCCTGCTGCGCCTGGACAAAAAGCTTCTTGGTATCCGCGTCGTCCTTCAGGCGGGCTTCGATCTGCTTGTAAAGCGTGTTGAGCTTCTTGTCGGATTCCCTGAACGAGGCATCGGCGCACTGGTTCAAGCTGGCCTGATCCTTGGCATCGGCGCACTTGTCCCCGGCAAAGGCGAAAGCCGGCATGGCCAGAACCACGACGGCGGTCAGAATTGCAGTTTTCATCGATTGTCCTCCTCCTTGCTTGTGGGCGGCATTTCCCCGAGGTCGTCACTGTCGTTCCGTGACGGTTTCGGCAAAACACCTGGCCAGCTTTTCCGGCGCTCCGAGCTTCTTCGCCCAGGATACCAGGTCGGGTTTTTCCGATGGCTCCGCATAACCGCCCCATACGTCGCGAAACTGTTTCTTCCCGTTGACCGTCTGGAAGAACATCACGCCGTCATCGCTGACGGGCGTGGAGACGTAAACGGCGCTCCAGTTGCCGCTCTCCATGATCGTGAAGAACTTCGCCTGGGCAGGCTTGAACTTGTTGCCCACCGCCGCGGCGACGAGAGGGGCATATTCCTGTTTGCGCGCCTTCGTGACTTCGACCTTTATGCCGTCGCAGGCGTTGTTCGCGGCGAAAGCAGGGGCCAGCGTCATTTCCAGCCCGGCGAGGCCGATGATGACGATTCGGACTAGGTCGCCGAATTCAGACATGGATAGCGTCCTTCTCTTGCTGCAGAGTCCGTCAACCGGAATCATCATCGTCCGATGAACTGTCGTCCGGCGTGTCGACCTCGCAGCCGATGCCGTTGCAACCCTGATAGTTGCCGTGCGTATCGAAGTTGGGATTGCCGTTCCTGTCGTATTGCGGCCTGTCGTCGATGCTTTGATCCGCATCGTCAGGGTCGTCGACTTTGCATCCGAGCCCACGGCATCCGATGTAACGGCCGCGCGTATCGAAATTGGGGTTACCGTTCCTGTCGTATTGCGGTCGACTATCGATACTGTCGGTGGTGCAACCGGCGAACGCCAGCGAGGCGGCGACCAAGGTCGCGTGGATCATGAATTTCATGGTTCATTCCTCCGACTGGCTGGCGGCCACGCGATGTCCGTCCGGATCGCCGCACGACGACTGCGGCGATCGAACCACCAGCAAGTGCTCTTAAGGTCGAGGGGGGAACGCTCCCCGCGGGAGCCGCCTCGGTGAATGCCTATTTCCCTCTCCATGCTTAGCGCCCGTCCGCCCAAGCATGCCGACAATCCGCCAGCGCGGTTGATGTCGACTGAAGGTTGCGTCTGAAATTGACCTATGGCAAGGAAAAAATGCCAAACCGCCGGCTTAACTTTGAAAATGATTAATAATCATGGGGCCATGCCAGCTAACTTAGTGAACGCTAATATGATGTCGACAGACATTCTCAAGAAAAACGACAAAATTATGCTTTTCAGAACGTATCGACCAAGAAATAATACACGATGACGTCGTCGAGATACCTGCGAGCCGATCGCCTCTCGCAGCGCCGTGGGCGTGGATATCGTGCGCTTTCGATGGAACAAGCCGCAAAATCCTTCATCCAGTGCGGATTTTTTACGCGCGCCGAAAGACGAACTGGGCTAAGGGTCCGCGGCCGGACCAGCGCCCACCGTGGAAGTGCCCCGCCGGCCGACGCCGCAACGGGGCCCTTGAACCATGACCATCGAAGCAACTTCACCTGACCAGCGCTACGCCGCCTTCCGTCACCGACCTTATCTCAGCTACTGGACGGCGCGCTTCCTCACCACTTTCGCCACCCAGATCGTCTCTGTCGCCGTCGGCTGGCAGATCTACGACCTGACGCGCAATCCCTTCGACCTCGGCATCGTCGGCATCGTCCAGTTCCTGCCGTCGCTGCTTCTGGTGCTCATCACCGGCGTCGTCGCCGACCGCTTCGGCCGCCGCCTGATCATGACATTGTCGTCGCTCGTCGAAGCCGGTTGCGCGCTCGCTCTCCTGTTGCTGACGCTGCGCGGCCTTGGCGGCCCGCTGCCGATCTTCGTCGTGCTCGCCATGTTCGGTATCGCCCGCGCCTTCTACGGACCGGCATCGTCCTCGCTGGTCGCCAATCTGGTGCCGCCGCAGGATTTCGCCAACGCGATTGCCTGGAACTCGTCCGCCTGGCAGACGGCGACCATTGTTGGCCCGGTCGCCGGCGGCCTGCTCTACGGCCTTTCGGCGGAAATCGCCTACGTCACCGCTGCCGTGCTGATGCTCGTCGCCGCGCTGCTCGTCTTCACCATTCCAAAGCCCGCCCAGCAGACGGCGACCGACAAGCCGACGATGCAGACGCTGTTTGCCGGATTCGGCTATATCCGGAGCGAGAAGATCGTGCTCGGCGCCATCTCGCTCGACCTCTTCGCCGTGCTTCTGTCCGGCGCCTCGGCGCTGCTGCCGGTCTATGCCCGCGACATTCTGGAACTCGGGCCCTGGGGCCTTGGCCTGCTGCGCTCGGCGCCCAGCATCGGCGCCATCTGCGTCGCGGTCTGGCTCGCTGGCCACCCGATCCGCGACCACGCCGGCAAGATCATGCTCGCCTCCGCTTCGGCGTTCGGCGCCTGCACCGTGCTGTTCGGCGTCTCGACCATCACCTGGCTGTCGATCGCCGCGCTCGCCATGCTCGGCGCCACCGACATGTTCAGCGTCCATATCCGCGAGACGCTGATCCAGCTCTGGACGCCGGACGAGGTGCGCGGCCGCGTCAACGCCGTGAACCAGGTCTTCGTCGGCGCCTCCAACGAAGTCGGCGAATTCCGCGCCGGCACCATGGCGGCGCTGATCGGCACCGTTCCGGCCGTGGTGGTCGGCGGCATCGGCGCCATAGCTGTCGCAGGGCTGTGGGCCTATCTGTTCCCGGCCCTGCGCCAGGTGCGGCATCTGAACAGCCGGAACTGACTGGGCGCCGGACCTAACCCGCTGGATCCGACGCTGAGGCGATCGGCTTTCGCCGACGACGACTGAGATGGGGCCGAAAGCGGAATGGCAGCTTCGTAGGCACAGACCGGGTAAAATAGCCATTGGCCTTCCAGACGAGTACATGAGGAGCTCCGGCCCATAAGCGCATGCGCGCCGTCCGGCTTGACCTTTTGCCTGGGCTTGACGCTCAATCAACTCATCCTGCTGTTCATTCGCAGGCCTCGTCCCGACGAAGTTGGCCTACCGTATCTTTTGATATCGCCGACTGTCGATTTCTCTTCCCATCCGATCACGCGACAGCCGCGGCGGCGATTGCGATCGCGTTTCTTCTGTGCGGCCTGCGCAAATACGGTCTATTCTTCGCTGCGGTCGCTATCCTCGTCGCACTTCCCGGATTTACGTCGGCACCCACTACGTCAGTGGTGCAATCGGGGGCGCGTTCACCGCCCTGGCTGCAGCGCTGGCCATTGGCCAGGTCTATCGGCCGCAGAATCCTGTCGATCGCCGGCTGACCCAGTTGTTGGTAGCTCACCGAAGGGAAGCTATCTGGATGTCGAAGCGTTTGTTGAAGGTTCGCGTCCAGCGGATGCTACCGAGTAGAGCAGGCGACGGCCGACACAAGAGCCAATAGGCCAAACCAGGGCGATGTTCTCCCAAGGCATTACCACTCGCGGACCTCACGCTGAAGGTAAGGGCCTTCGGCGTGCTAGTCTAACGAGACGCCCGCATAGCAATCGAGAAATATCGTCATCGATACCACCGCATCTTCTTCACCGTCGTAATTTCCAATGTAAATCCCGCCAGTTTTCGTGTAGTCGAGAAAAATTCCATCTAGGTGTTTGTCGAATGATAAATCAAAATAATATTTTCTCTCGTCACGATTGTCAAAGACGTTAAATTGTTTAGCCTCATCGATTGGCTTGACGTATTCCTTTTCTCTCTCTTCGATAAACGGATTGCTCTCTATCTCGTCCTTAGTTATCTTAAGCCAATCCCATAAATAAACATTAAAGTAAACACCTCTGTCGCTTGTCATGGCATGACCGCTGATGTGACAGTGTCTCGATCTAAGATCGGAGTTTACGTTAAAAGGAATGTCCGTGTGTGAGTTGTTAGCAATTACACGGTGGTCAACATTTGCTAGCTGTCTGTGTTCGGTGAGGACAGCCCATTTACTTCTTTCATACAAGGGGCTAATCACAAACGGTGAGTTGTACTTATCATACTTCCATGCAATGTTGAGAGCCGATGCGATTATGGCCGCCGCCAAAGTGCTCCATTTCAGAATAATACCTATCGTGCCCGTCCTCCGCACTTCGCCGCTTAAGATTTGCAAATCGCTTTGATCACCCTGAATCCAACGAGTGACCCGGTCGACAATAGTCAAATCTGAGTAAAGCAAGCTATGGCGCAATCCGTTCAGGGTTGTCTTGGGTGAAGTAGACTTCAACAATTGGCCAAGCCCCGAAAAAGACCCATTTGGAAGTCGCGCCGGACTGACACGAAGGAGAACGTTGGTGAGCAACGCTTCCTTTCCAAAGCCGATAGGGGTGCCTCGCATTATTGGCGGAACAATAATACACGAAATGTAAATCAAAATCGCCGCGATGCATAAAAACACGTATGCCAATATGGGAGTAGACAGCAGACCAAAGGCATAATCACTAGGATCACGAAATTTAACCAATATGGATAGTATGAAAAGACCAAGGACAAGGCATCCAAACTTTGGTATACCCCACAAACACAAATCCCAAATCAAATTCGGCAATAACGCGACGGACTCTATTATTCGAAGCCAGACTAATGCTTCGTCGAGATCATCGTATACGACAAGAAAGTCGGAGCGCAGGCGCGGGAGGGCGAACTCCGCAGCTAAAGCGTCCTGCTTCCAGGCCAACCAACTCCCGAATCGTTCAACAATCAATTTACGAATTTTTTTTGTTCCACCTAGGTAGAGGTGCCAAATCAAAAAACCGCTACATGCACCAATCCCGAGAACAACTCCTAGACCACCAAGAGCGAAGTAATGGTCACTGAAAGGTACAGCAAGTCTCTGTAGTGCACCAGAAAGCAAGCTAATTAGCGATATCACACCAAATGGCATAACAACAGGAAAAACTAAAAGCCAATTCACAAGAGCCGCCAGCAACACCAATGAAGGCCGGAAATCTCGCTTCGAACAGGTAATAAATGGAGTACCAAGAAATACAACCTTTCGGACACTTCGCAAAACCCTAGGATCTCGCATTGCATGCAGTACAACATTGCCGCCGTGACTGTGTGAAATGACTACATGTCGATTGCTAGCATCGAGTTCGATTTGCTTCCCCAGAAACTGAGCGAGCTCCTGCCCAGCTTTGATCCTTTCGAAATGAGAGTTCTGGCCACTCCAAAGAAAGGTCTGTATCTTCGCATTTGGCAATGCGCGCTGAAGGCTTTCCCGAAAGTGAGAGCCCGGCGTGGTCCAAGCGGCACCGCGCGCAAACGTCCCGTGGACAAGAGTTACGACATCTAAGCTGTCGGATGGATTGCTGCCATGAAGAATGGGACTTGCGGGTATTGAGGCGCTAGTATGAACCTCCTCCGCCTTGTCAGACATCGCGTTTAAGTTCCAATCGCAACTCTTAAGGCAGCTCTCCCATCCAGTTTTACGGCTCCGCCTGGCTGCCTTTTGTCAACGGGCCCTACGCGCCGAGCTCCCGTCCTGCCATAGGAAGCTCTTGCGCATATGAAATCATAATCTCGTTAAATTGGTCTGCGGCATCGTCCGTCGTTATCCGCGAGAGCCTAAACTGCGAAGAAAGCGCCGTTAATTTTGTGTGCATCATGAGATGAAATTTCCACTTCTCTCGAAAGAGAAGTGCCTTCTCGGTGCCAAGCAGGACCGTAGAGGTTGCGGCCAAGACCGCAGCTGCCAGATTGAATCCGACCCCCGCACAAATGGTGGCTGACGCGGAACTGAGAAGACTTCCAACTGTGGTCACGGAATAGCCGGACATCGAAATGATCCGCCAGCGTCTCTGAAACGCTGCTTGCTTTGCTATCTCCTGCTCCAACGCGTCCCGCATTGGCATGTTCGTATGCGCATCAGCAGCTTGCTCATTCATTGCTTGATCCGGCCGGCATGTGAGCGAGTTTGGCGCCTGAAAGCGGGCAGTGCACTAAGTAGTACAACGTTTCGACTAGGCGCGATAGCCGGTACCGATGCCGATGTCTCCTTCGAGCGGGCGAAGCAACCGCGGTACAAACACCTATTGAATAGCAGAAGTGATACCATTCGATGTGGCGCTGGCAGGTCCGATTTCGGCCCGTTCCGGAGGTGACGGCACTATCGAAGCGGAAGGACAGCTTTCGGTAGCTTCTGCGGGTAGCGCGAACGGCCGGAATCAGGCGCAGTCCCGACGTCAAGATGGCGAACCGCCGGACCGGCCGAACAGCGCGCTTGAGATCACCCGCGCGGGCTCTTCTACTCCGAAAAACTCACGCTAACGCCGCGCTGCCGAAAATAGGCCTGCATCAACTTGCGACCGGAGCGGTTGTTCTGCGCCAACTTGGTCGGATCGAACACCGCCTGTTTTTTCCCCTCTCGTGTCATCGCTGCCTTGAGTGTCGCGATATGTGCATCGATGTCGGCATTGTCCGCTCGGAGTGAGGCATAGATATTTTCGGTCGCCTCGGCCACGGTCAGTTCGCTCACAGGTGTCGTCCTTTGGTTGGTTGGGCGGGCGGCTTAGCACAGATTGTGGCCCCGCCGATACTGACGGGGCGCAAGGTGATCGCCACGCCTCGGCAGAGGTCTTTGGCTTGAGCTCTGCCACTCGGGGCAAGCTTTTGCTCTATCCCACCGCCGGCTTGCCGAAGATCAGGCCCAAAAATTCGCCCAGCCAGCGCTTGAGGTGCATGTCCCAGATGAGCCGGCCGCCGAGATGGTCGCGGCCGGGCTGCGCGCCGGGCAGCTCGAAGCGGTGCGCGCCGCGCACCACCCAGCGCTGCATCATCACCCTGGTCAGCTCGCCGTGGAACTGGATGCCCCAGGCATTGTCGCCATAACGAAACGCCTGGTTGGGATAGGTTTCAGCGGTCGCGAGCAGCGTCGCGTCCTTAGGCAGCGAAAAGCCCTCGCGGTGGAACTGGTAGACCATCTCCGGCCAGTGCAGCAGCTTCTTGCCGGCCTCGGTCGCCTTCAGCGGATACCAGCCGATCTCGACCAGCCCTTCGCCGTGACCCTCGACCTTGCCGCCGAGATGGTTGGCGAGCATCTGCGCGCCGAGGCATATGCCGAGGAAGGGACGGTTTTCCTTGAGCGGGATCTCCAGCCAGTCGGTCTCACGCCGGACGAACTCATCGGAGTCGTTGGCGCTCATCGGTCCGCCGAAGATCACCGCGCCGGCGTGGCCATCCAGCGTGCAGGGCAGCTCCTCGCCAAGCGGCGGCCGGCGGATGTCGAGGTCAAACCCTTCTTCCAGAAGCATATGGCCGACGCGGCCGGGGCTCGACGTCTCCTGATGCAGCACGATCAGGATTTTTGGTCTCGGCCTCGGTCTGGGTGGCATGGGCAGGCGAGGTCCTATTCGTCGCTCGACGTTCCGCGTGCGTCCGGCGCTTCGGCCGCCGCCTTGCGGCGCGCTTCGATGCGGTCCTGGCGCTCGACGCCGATCAGTTCGGCGACGCGCCAGACGGTGTTGTCCTCGAGCTCGTGCAATTCGCCATCGGCGTAGACGATCTCCCACATCAGGCCGATGAAGGCCTTGCGCGCCTCGGCATCGAGATGGCGCTTGAGCACGCTCGTGAAGGCATAGAGGTCGATCGCCTCATTGTCGGCGCGCTCGCCGGCGGCCGCCAGCGCGTCAAGCTCGTCGCCGCTGATCGAATAGGTCTCGGCCAGGATCTTCTTGAAGCGCTCCCACTCGACATCCTGGCGCACGCCGTCGGCATTCATCACGTGATAGAGCAGGGCCGAGGCCGCGACGCGCGGATCGTCGGCGCTCGGCTTGGCCCCGCCAGTCGGCAAATCCCTCAGGAAGGACAACACGCGTTCGAACATCGACACCTTTCCCTTGTCCGCCAAAGCCGGACCTCAAAACAAACGAAACCGGCGCGGCGATTTTTCCGCCCCGTCTTCCGGTGCGACGCCCGGATCGTCCGGCAAGCGCGGCGGCTCCGAAGCCTGCTCGGCGGCCGCGCCATCGCGCAGGGCGGCCGCGATTTCATTCTCCGTGCCGTTCGACGCTTCAGCGGCCGGCTTCGTGGACGGTGCATCGGAGACAATGTCGATTGCTTTCTCGGCCGGCACGGCCGGCGGCGCGGCAGAAATTGCCGGCACCGCGAGGTCCGCGTCGCTCTCGATCAACTGGCCAAGCCGCTCCATCGGCGCGCGCCAGGTGAAGGCGTCCAACTTGCCGGTAATTGGCGACACCGGCGTCCAGCGCTCGGAAACGACGCCGTCGGCAACCCAGGCCGGATCGCGCGGCGCACGCACGGCCTTCGACAACAGCTGCCGCACCTTGCCCTGATCGCCGGTTTCGGCCTCCTCGATGTCGGCCAGAAGCAGATAGGCGCCCTCGCGGCGGTCCATGCGGATCGCGGCCTCCGCCTCGCGCCTGGCGGTGCCGAAATCCTGCGCGTCGAGCGCGGCGCGCGCCACGGCCATAGAAGACTCGGCGTGGTTCTTCTTCATCTCCTGCAGCTTCTTTGCCCGGTTGAGGCGGTCGAGCACGGCATCGCCCGGCCTTGCATGGGTGTAGAGCTCGGCGAGGTCCGGATGCGGCTCCGCCCGCCAGGCGGTCTCCAGGACCTTGGAACCCTTGCGCACGTCGTTTTGCCGGAACAGCATATTGGCCGCGATCACTGCCGCCGGCGCGAAGTCGGGCGCCAGCTTGTTGGCTTCAAGCGCCGCGGTCCGGGCGGCATTCGGATCGCTGTCGACCAGCCCCTGCGCCTTGGCGGTGAGCAGCACGGCGCGGCGGCGGTTGGCGGCGTCGCGCTCGATCTGCCGGGTGGACTTCTGCGCCTCGACCAGCTTCAGCGCGCCATCCCAGTCGCCACGCTCGGTCAGCTCCTCGAGCGTCGATTCCGCCGCCCAGGCAAGCTGCGGCGCCACCGCGGCGGCGCGGCCGGCATAGTGGCGCGCGGCGTTGCGGTCGCCCAGACGCTCGGCTTCGAGATAAAGCCCGCGCAGGCCGAGCAAGCGCATTTCCGGATCGTCGAGCATGCGCTCGAACTTTTCTCGCGCGCCCTCGTGGTCGCCTTCGAGCAGCGAGGCCTGCGCGTCGAGCAGGTTGATCAGCGGCTCCTGGTCGGACCTTATCAGCTTGGCCGCTTCCTTGGTCTTCTTGCGCGCCAGCGCGCCGTCGCCGGCGCCCGCCGCTATCATGCCGGTCGACAGCGCCTGATAGCCGCGATCGCGGCGACGCACACGGAAATAGCGCGAAATCGTGTAGGGGCTGTTCCACAGCGACTTGATCAGCCACCAGACGATCATCACCGCGGCGACCACGGCGACGATCGCCACCGCCGCCACCATCAGCGTGACCTGGTACTGGTAGCCGTTGAAGGTGACGATCATCTCGCCCGGGCGGTCGGCCAGCCAGGCGAAGCCGAGCCCCAGCGCGAAGACGACGGCGAGGAAGACGAGGATGCGGATCATCGAATGGTCCTCACGCCTTCGTCGCGCCGGCAATCAGCGCTTCGATCTGCTTTTCGACATCGAGCCGCGCCTTCAGTTTGCCGGCAAAATCGGCTCCTGCCGACTTCGCCGCATCGGGCAGCGTGTCGTATTCGGCGAGCGCCTTGGCATAGTCGCCCTGGTTGACCGCCACTTCGATGCGCGCGACGGTTTCCGGCGCGCCCTTGCCCTGAACGGCGCCAACCGGCCGCACCTTGACGAGCGATTCGGCGCTCGACACCAGGCTCTGGAAGAAGCCGGCATTCTGGTCAACAGGCGTCGCCGCCTCGACCATGGCATTGGCGGCGGCGGCGATCTCCGCGGCGATCGTGGCGCGGGTCGGCACGCCCTTCTCGGCGTACGACCGCAGCACCGCGATCTCCGGCGCGTCCGGCGCGATCGCCGCGAAAGTGTCGAGCTCGGTCGCAAAGGGCGCACCACGGTCAAGCGCCGCCTTCAGCGCCGAAGCGGCAATCGCGAGCGCGATCTTCGGCTGCGAGGCCTGCGCCTCGACCTTGCCGGAGAGCTGCGACACCGACTGTTCCAGCGCCGCGATTCGGCCGTCCTCGGCCTTTGACGCGTCGCCGGTCGATTTCACCAGCGCATCGAGCCCGGCGAGCTTCTCGTTGAGCGGGCCGAGATCCACCGGCGCCGCGCTGCCTGCCTTCTGCAGGTCCGCGACGGCCGTCTCGATCCGACCGACCTTGTCGTTGAGCGCCTTGAGCGCGGTGTCGTCGCCACTCTGTCCGGCCGACGATTTCAACGCCGCGATATCCGACTTCACCTGGTCGAGCGCCGAGGACAGGCCATCGACCTTGGCCGAGGCGCCGGCGTCGCCTGTTTCCTTCAGCGCCGCGATCTCGCTCTTCAGCGAGGCGATCTCGCCGGTGACGCCGTCGAGCTGCGCTCCACTGGTGGCCGGGGAGCCGAGCAGGCCAACCGCCTGCAGAAGGCCGGCGCCGGCAAGCGCGATCACGCCGCCGATGACACCGGCTGCAATGGTGCGCACGCCGGCGCGTCCGGGCGGCGACGTCCCACGATCGTCGCCCCGGCTCTCGCTCGGTCTCGGCGCAGAAGCGGCGGAACTGGACTTGGCCCCGGATGCATCCTCGAAATTGTAGCCGAAATTATTTGGCTCGCTCTTCGGAGCCTCCGAACTGCCGGGATAAGGCGCCTCCGGCTCGTCCTTGGCCTCAGGCTCATCTGCCGTGCCCTGCGCCGCATCGGCGTGTTCCCACGGCTCGATATCGGTCTGCTCGGCATGTATCGGCTCTTCCGGAGCTTCCGGCTGCGAAGCGGCGGCGGCTTCCTCCGCCTTCGCTTCATCGGTTTGCGCCGCGCCCGTCTCGGCCTTGGCGGCATCCTCGTCGGCGATTCGCGAGACGGCGCCGGGCTCGAGCTCGATCGTCACCGGCTCGCGGCGAACCTTCGAATGTCGCGTCTTCGGCGTCTTGACCATGCTTGGGCTCCGCGAACTGGCTGGTGGATGGTTCGAAGGGTCTAGGGGATGCTCTAGCACATCACCAAGCGGTGAAAAGGGGCGGTGTGATGACGCGGCTCAGCGCGGCAGCGACAAAAGCGCCAGCAGCGCGTCCTCGTCGGGTTGCGAGGCAATGCGGACCTTTTGCCCGTCGACCTCGGCCAATGCCTTGGCGACACGGGCGGACAGCGCGAGAAATTCCGTGCTTTCGAACAAGCCGCGCAAGGCGGGCCGGCGGATCAGCGGGCTCAGCGCCTCTGCAGCCTTGGCCGAATAGACCAGCGCCGCGTCGACGGGCTTGTTCGAAAGGCGCGCGACGATCTCTTCGTCCGAATAGCCAAGCCGAACCGTGTCGTAGGTCTCGACCGCATTGAAACGTATGCCGGCCGCCGCAAGCCGCTCCTCGAACGCCGGAAAGCGCACACGGCCGCAAAGATAGACCATCTCTTTGCCTGCGAGTTCGTCGGCTATCGCACCGGCCAGCGCTTCGGCATTGCCCAGACCTTCGGAGACGGCCGTAAATCCGGCCGCACGGCAGGCTTCGGCCGTCCTCTTCCCGACCGCATGGCAAGGCAAGGCCGCAAGCGCTGCGATCAGCGCTTGCGGCGCATGACGAACCGCGTTGGCGCTGGTGACGGCGACCGCAACGGCGGCAGGGAAGACGCTTGCCTCGACCGGCAGCGCCACCGTCTCGGTCAGCGGCAGCACAATGGATCGAAATCCCTGGGCTTCGAGCCGCCGGGCCGTGCGCGAGGCGCCCGGTTCCGGCCTCGTCACCAGGACGCGGACCATGTCAGGCCCAGCCGTCGAAGAATTTCGCGCCGGCCTTGGCGCGCACCGTTCGCGCGGCTTCCGTGCCTATTTCCGCCGCATCCGCCGCCCGGCCGTCCAGTTTGACCTCATGCGATTCGGTGCCATCGGGCGAAATGATCAGCCCGGCAAAGGACAGGTTCTCGCCCGATATCGTTGCATGGCCGGCGATCGGCGTGCGGCAGGAGCCGTCGAGCGCGGCGAGGAAGGCGCGCTCGCAGGCCAATGCCTGGCCGGTCGGCGCATCGTGGATGGCCGCCAGCATTTTTTCCACCGCGCCGTCGCCGATGCGGCTTTCGATGCCGATCGCGCCCTGGCCCGGAGCCGGCGGGAAGACATCCAAGGGCATCAGGTCGGTAACGACGCTCTCGAGCCCGAGCCGCTTCAGCCCGGCATAGGCGAGAATGGTGCCTTCGGCGACGCCCTCATCCAGCTTGCGCAGCCTGGTCTGCACATTGCCGCGGAACATCACCACGTCGAGATCCGGCCGCATCCGGCGGATCAGCGCCTGGCGTCGGAGCGACGACGAGCCGACCCTGGCGCCATGCGGCAGGTCGGCGATCCGTTTCACCGCCTTGCCGATGAAGGCGTCGCGCGCGTCCTCGCGCGGCAGGAAGGTAGAGAGCTGCAGCCCATCGGGCAGCACCGTCGGCATGTCCTTCGACGAATGCACGGCGATGTCGATGCGGCCGTCGAGCAGCGCCTCCTCGATCTCCTTGGTGAACAGGCCCTTGCCGCCGGCTTCCGACAGCGGCCGGTCCTGGATGCGGTCGCCGCTGGTCGAGATAGGCATCACCTCGAACGCCTGCTCAGGCAAGCCGTGCGCCCTCATCAGCCGCGCTTGCGTCTCATGCGCCTGGGCGAGCGCCAGCGGGCTGCCGCGTGTTCCGATTTTCAAAGTTTGCATGGCGCGCGGTCCGTGATAACCCCCGGGGCGATTTCGAGGTCTGCCGAGATTTAAGGTCAGGCCGAGCCGAAAAAGGTGGATTTCGAGAACCGGAGCGGATCGTACTTTTGGGTACGTGAACACCGGAAGCGCAGAAAACCGCCATTTGCAGGCCGGCATCACCTGAACATCGACAGACCTCCTATATAGGAAAGGCCGGAGACACAATCTTCGAGGATAGCGACGAATTGATCCGCGTTTTGGGCATTGAGACGAGTTGCGACGAGACGGCGGCCAGCGTGGTGGCGCTGGACGGCGCTTCCGCGCCCGAGATCCTGTCCAATATCGTGCTCAGCCAGATCGAGGAGCATGCGGCCTTCGGCGGCGTCGTGCCCGAGATCGCCGCGCGCGCCCATGTCGAGGCGCTGGACGGCATCGTCGAGGCAGCGCTGGCCGACTCTGCGGTGTCGCTGGACGAGGTTGATGCGGTTGCCGCGACGGCAGGCCCCGGTCTCGTCGGCGGGCTGATCGTCGGCTTGATGACAGCCAAGGCGATCGCCGCCGCCGCGAACAAGCCGCTGATTGCCATCAATCACCTCGAAGGCCATGCGCTGACCGCAAGGCTGACCGACGGTCTCGATTTTCCCTATCTGCTTTTGCTCGTCTCCGGCGGCCACACCCAGATCGTCGCGGTGCGCGGCGTCGGCGACTACCAACGCTGGGCAACGACCATCGACGATGCATTGGGCGAGGCCTTCGACAAGACGGCCAAGATGCTCGGCCTGCCCTATCCTGGCGGCCCGAACGTCGAGAAGACGGCGGTGAGCGGCGATGCCGGCCGCTTCGCCTTCCCGCGGCCGATGAAAGGCTCGGCACAGCCGGATTTCTCCTTCTCGGGGCTAAAAACAGCGGTGCGCCAGGCGGCAACGGCGATCGCGCCGCTCAGCGACCAGGACGTCGCCGACATCTGCGCCTCCTTCCAGGCGGCGGTGGCCGATGCGCTGGGCGACCGTGTCGCGCGGGCGCTTACGCGCTTTCGCCAGGAATTTCCCGACAAGGCAAAGCCGGCGCTGGTCGTCGCCGGCGGCGTTGCCGCCAACCGCACGATCAAGGGCACGCTTGAAGCGCTCTGTTCTGAAGCCGGCTTCGCATTCGTTGCGCCGCCGCAGAAACTCTGCACCGACAATGCGGCGATGATCGCCTGGGCCGGCATCGAGCGGCTGCGCGCCGGGATGGCTGACGAGAATGCCGCCGATTTCGTGCCGCGTTCGCGCTGGCCGCTGGACAGTGTTTCCGCTCCTTTGGTCGGCTCTGGCCGGCGCGGTGCCAAGGCATGACCAGCACGACCAGCAGGAGGCCAGCGAGCGGCTGGCGCGTTGCGGTGCTGGGCGGCGGCGCCTGGGGCACGGCGCTGGCGCTCGCCATGCTGCGGGCCGGCCATTTCGTGCGGCTTTACGCGCGCGATAGCGAGACCGTCGCCGCCATCGATCACGGCGAGAATCCGCGCTACCTGCCGGGTATCGCGATCGAGCCCGGCATCGTCGCCACCAGCGATATCGCTGCCGCGCTCGACGGCGCGAATTGCGTGCTGGCGGTGACGCCGGCGCAATCGCTGCGCGCGATGCTGGCTGCCGCCGCAGGCGATGTGCCGAAGGGCGTGCCGCTGGTCCTCTGCGCCAAGGGCATCGAGCGCGATACCGGAGCGCTGCTGTCGGCGATCGTCGAGGAGAGCCTGCCGAACAATCCGGTGGCAGCCCTTTCCGGCCCGAGCTTTGCCAGCGATGTCGCGCGCGGCCTGCCGACGGCCGTGGTGGTTGCCGCCCGCGAAGGCGATCTGGCGGCCGAGCTCGCGGCCCGCTTCTCGGCCGAAAACCTGCGCTGCTATTCCAGCGACGATCTGATCGGCGTCGAGATCGGCGGCGCGCTGAAGAACGTCTTTGCCATCGCCGCCGGCGCCGTCACCGGTGCCGGGCTCGGCGCCAGCGCCCAGGCCGCCATGGTGACGCGCGGCTTCGTCGAGCTGCGCCGCATCGGCGCCGCTTTCGGCGCCAAGCCTGAGACGCTGATGGGGCTATCCGGCCTCGGCGACCTTCTGCTCACCTGCTCCTCGGCGCAGTCGCGCAATTTCGCCTATGGCCTGGCGCTCGGCCAGGGCAAGCCGCTTGCCGGCCTGCCGCTCGCCGAAGGCGTGCCGACCGCGGGAATTGCCGCCCGCATCGCCGCCGAGCGCCAGATCGAGGCACCGATCATTTCCGCCGTCGCCGCCATCCTCGACGGCAAGATCACCATCGGACAGGCCGTGACGGCGCTGATGACGCGCCCGCTCAAAACCGAAACCGACATCTGAACCATCGGAGTTTTAGAGATGCTGTTTGCGTTGATTTGCAAGGACAAGCCCGGCAGCTTGCAGCTGCGTATCGACACGCGGCCGGCGCATGCGGCCTTCCTGGAAGACCTGATCGGCGAAGGAAAGCTTGCCTTTGCCGGTCCTTTCCTCGACGTCGACGGCAAGCCCGACGGCAGCCTGGTGATGATCGAGGCGCCGGACATGGCCGGTGCGCAAGCCTTGGCGGCCTCCGACCCCTATGCCAGGGCCGGCTTGTTCGAAAGCGTCGAAATCCGGGCGTGGAACTGGGTCTTCCAGAAGCCCGCCGGTGCATGATCGTTCGCTCGGCACCCCCTCTCCCCGTGAGAACGGGGAAAGGGTAAGGGTAGCGCGAACGCTTCATCGTGGCGGCAATGGCAATGGGACAAGTGAGATGAACTACTGGCTGTTCAAGTCCGAACCCTCGGTCTTTTCCTTCGAGGCGCTGAAGGCGAAAGGCAAGGCCGGCACGCAGTGGGACGGCGTGCGCAACTACGCCGCCCGCAACAACATGAAGGCCATGCAGATCGGCGATCTCGGCTTCTTCTATCACTCCAATGAAGGCCTCGACATCGTCGGCATCGCCGAGGTCTGCGCGCTCGCCCACCCCGACACCACCACCGACGATCCGCGCTGGGAATGCGTCGACATCCGCGCCTATAAGGACGTGCCGAAGCCGGTGACGCTGGAACAGGTCAAGGCCAATCCGAAGCTCTCCGACATGGCACTGGTTCGCCTCGGGCGGCTTTCCGTGCAGCCGGTGACCCCGGCCGAATGGAAAGAAGTCTGCCGCATGGCCGATCTCAACCCGGCGCCGTGAAACGGCTCACGCCAAAAACCGCGAAAAGATTCATCCTCGACAACACGGCGCTGATGGCGCCGCCGCATGTGCCGGAAGTGCTGCTGCATCTGGCCGACGAAGCGCATGACCTGTGGCTGCGCACCGAGGAGGAGCTGGCCGAGATCGGCCTGCCGCCGCCCTTCTGGGCCTTCGCCTGGGCCGGCGGCCAGGGCCTGTCTCGATACGTGCTCGACCATCCGGCAACGGTGCGGGGAAGACGCGTGCTCGATTTCGCCTCCGGCTCCGGCATGGTCGCCATCGCTGCCTTGAAGGCCGGCGCGGCTGAAGTGATTGCAGCCGACATCGACCCGTTTTGCGGGGCGGTGATCGCGCTCAACCTGGAAGCCAATGGCGTGAAGGCCAAATTCCTGGATGCGGACTGCATCGATACGGATGACGGCTGGGATGTCGTGCTCGCCGGCGACGTCTTCTACGACAAGCCGTTGGCCGACCGGCTGACGCCCTGGTTCGCGACGCTCACGGCGCGCGGCGCCGACATCCTCGTCGGCGATCCCGGCCGCGCTTACCTGCCGAAGAAGGGGCTGCAATCGCTCGCCGTCTATCAGGTGCCGGTGACGCGCGTGCTGGAGGACGCCGAGGTCAAGCGCACCACCGTCTGGCGATGGGATCCCGCTCTCCCCGCTTGACGCCGCCGGCGAACAGGGATTCCATCAGCTGACTTAGTTCATGCATGTCGTTGTCTCAAAACCGCTCACACTTTTGAGCGACATGCATCGGGGAGGGGACCCATGGATTTTTCGGTCGTGAACTGGCTGGCGGTGATCGTCGCCGCTGTCGTGGCATGGTTGTTCGGCGCCGTCTGGTACATGGGCTTGAGCAAGCCGTGGCTGAAGGCGGCAAAACTCGACCCGGCGGCGATGAAGCGCTCGGCCGTTCCGTTCATCGTCAGCTTCATCGCCGAGCTGGTGATGGCGCTGATCCTGACGCTTGTGGTCGGCGCGATAACCGGCGGCGAGCCGAGCCCTGTCGCGGGATTGCTGTTCGGCTTCGTGCTCTGGCTGGGCTTCGTCGCCACCACGCTTTCGGTCAACCACCGCTATGAAGGCTTCGGCTGGAACCTCACCCTGATCGACGCCGGCCACTGGCTCGGCGTGCTGCTGATCATGGGTGCTGTGATCGGCTGGTTCGGCGCGCCGGCCGCGCCCGCGGGCTAATGCATGTCGCCCGCACCATCGCTACCCCGCCTCTCCGTCTTTCGCGACCTCGTCGAGAAGCCATTCGCGAAAGGCGACGATGCGCGCGTCGACTTTCAATGCTTCCGGGTAAACCAGGAAATAGGCGAATTCCGGCGCGACCTTGATGCCGAGCTCGAAGGGGCGGATTAGCCGCCCTTGCGAAAGGTCGTTGGCCACCATGGCGAAGTCGGCCAGCGCGACGGCATTGCCTTCGAGCGCCGCCTGGGTGGCGTCCGTGGCAGATCCGAAGACCAGTATACGGCTGTCGTCGAAATCGTCGACGCCTGCCGCGTGCATCCACATCTGCCAGTTCGGCCATGTCACGCCCTGCCGTGACCATTCGATATGCGCAAGCGTGTGGTGGAAGAGATCGCGCGGCTCTCTCAGCGGCGGGCCTGAGCTGAGCAGCGCCGGGCTGCACACCGGAATGATGATGTTTTCGAACAGCCGATGCGCGCAGAGCCCCGGATATTTGCCGGCGCCAAAGCGGATGCCGGCGTCGACATCGTCCCGTTCGAAATCTCTGACGTCATAAGTGATGTCGAAGCGCAGCTCGATGCCGGGCTTTTGCCGGCGGAAATAGTCCACGCGGCGCATCAGCCACTTGGTCGCGAACTGCGCGTCAAGCGTGATCTTGAGCAGCGCCGTGCCTCTGGTCATTTTGCGCGCGCGGGTAACGGCACGACCAAGCAGGTCGAGCGCATCGATCGAGGCCTCGAACAGAACGTTGCCCGCTTCCGTCAGCCGGATGGTGCGGCTGGTGCGCGTGAACAGCACCAGGTCGAGCTGATCCTCGATTTCCTTGATCTGGTGGCTGACCGCTGCCGGAGTCAGGCCGAGCTCGTCGGCGGCGCGGGTGAAATTGAGGTGCCTGGCCGCCGCCTCGAACGTCCTCAACGCGCGCGTTCCGGGCAGCAGCTTGGACATTCGATCTCCAAATAAAACTTGATGATCAGAAAAGAACTACTCGTTTCCCGTTTGTTTTTCAATCCGGCAAGATCGCGGCATCGAAACACCTTAAAACCGGATTTGATATCCGGAGAGCACGGGAAAAGCCATGACCGAGATCGTTCTCAAGTCCCTTACCGCCCTGAAATCCCGCTCCCGCATCACGCTTTGGCTGCGCTCGGCAGTCGATTGGCTGCGTCAGGCGAAGGTCGCCGCCCGGCTTCCTCTCGAGTCCATCGAGGATCTCTCCGACCGCCAGTTGCGCGACATCGGCGCCGAACGCCGCGACGTCGCGAAGGCGATGGACCGGGAGATTGGCCGGATCGGATTGCTGGATGCGGGGTGGCAGCAGCCGCGACGGCATTAAGGGAATGAGGGAGTAGGGGAGTAGGGCATTTGGGTGCGAACGCGCGCCCATGGAAGCAACATTCCCCTATTCCCCTACCTCACCACCTTCACCACAGTCCGGTCCGACAGCAGCGGCAGCAGCCGCGCCATGGTGCGCGCCGTCACCGCCACGCAGCCTTGCGTCGGCGTGAAGCCGGGACGCGCGAGATGGAAGAAGATCGCGCTGCCGCGGCCGCGCCGGCGCGGCGCGATGTTCCAGTCGAGCACCAGGCACACATCGTAGAGGCGATCGGCGCGCCGCATCCGCTCATGGCTGGCGCCATAAGGGATCTTCACCGGACGGTTGTAGTTGCGGTCGTCCGGCACCTCGCACCAGCCGAGGTCCGGGCCGATCGGCGCCATCGCCAGCCTCGTCCGCCGCCCGCCGGGAAACTGGTCGTTGCGGAAATAGCCCGACAATATCCGCATCGCGGCCAGCGGCGTCGCGCCGTCGCCCTCGTGCTTGTTTGCCGAGATGCCGCCGCGCCCAAGCGCGCAGGGAAACACCGTTTTGCCGGCCTGCAGGAACCCTTGCGCAGGGTTGCCGGGCCGCGCGCGCACAGTCAGGACACGCAGGCCTTTCGGCAAAAATTCACCCGCCTCATTGCGCGCGCGTTTTTTCTTGTATGATTGTGTCACGGAACAAATCACTGTGATCGGCTGTTGCGCCGGTGAGCTTCCGCATAAATGGGGGGAGGTCAACTGAATATTCTTTTTAAAACAACGGATTGATCCATGACATCACGCACCATTCTGATCGTTGACGACGACGACGACCTGCGAGCCACTCTCGTCGAGCAACTGGCCCTTTACGAGGAATTCGACGTCCAGCAGGAATCCACCGCCGCGAAAGGCGTCGCCGCGGCGCGCGGCGGCCTCGTCGATCTGCTGATCATGGATGTCGGCCTGCCCGACATGGACGGCCGCGAGGCGGTGAAGATCCTGCGCAAGGGCGGCTACAAGGCGCCGATCATCATGCTGACCGGCCACGACACCGATTCCGACACGATCCTGGGCCTCGAGGCCGGCGCCAACGACTATGTCACCAAGCCCTTTCGCTTCGCCGTGCTGCTTGCGCGCATCCGCGCGCAGCTTCGCCAGCACGAGCAGAGCGAGGACGCCACCTTCTCGGTCGGCCCCTACACGTTCAAGCCCAGCCAGAAGCTTTTGATCGATCCGCGCGGCGCCAAGGTGCGGCTGACCGAAAAGGAGGCCTCTATCATCAAATATCTCTATCGCGCCGACCAGAAAGTGGTGACCCGCGACGTGCTCCTGGAAGAGGTGTGGGGCTACAATTCCGGCGTCACCACGCACACGCTGGAGACCCACGTCTACCGGCTACGCCAGAAGATTGAGCGCGATCCTTCCAATGCCGAAATTCTTGTGACAGAAAGCGGCGGCTACAAGCTGGTTCCTTAAACATTTCATGATCTAATGAGCGGTCGGGCGGGACCGCTTCGGGTACGATCCTGGTGCTGGAGGGTGATGGATCGGCTCGCTGGACGCATCGGATGGTGCGTGATTGGAAGTGTTGGAGCGTTCGTGTGCGTCCAGAGGGACGCGACGCTCCAAAGGAGGGACTGGACTGACCGCTCGGGAACACAGCTAGGATGGCGCTGGATGACGACATCCGCATCCTGTCCGCCGTGAAGCTTTTTCAGGGCTTCACGCAGGAACAGTTGCGCCTGCTCGCCTTTGGCGCGGAGAACACCTTCCTGCAGGCCGACCACAAGCTCTACCGCGAGGACGACATGGCTGACTCGGCCTATATCGTGGTCAGCGGCTTGATCGCGCTCTACCGCGAGCAGGGCGGCGAACGCATCCCGATCGGCACCGCCGGCCCCGGCGCTATGCTGAGCGAACTGGCGCTGATTGCCGACACCAACCGGCTGACCAGCGCATCGGCCGCGGTCGATTCGGAAGTGATCCGGCTCAGCCGCAAGATGTTCCGCCGCATCCTGGAGGAATATCCGGAGCTGGCCATGCAGCTGCACGAGCGCATCCTGGAAGAATTCCAGCAGATGATCGCCCGCATCGAGGAGCTCGCGCCTCGGTTCACGGGGTAGGGCCAGACGCAACGGCGCAAGGGCGAGTGCGTCATCCTAGGGCGGAGCAAGGAGCGAAGCGACGCGCGCAGACCCTAGGATCCATTCCGTGACGTTGATGCTTCGCCGCGTTGCAGAACGAGGTTTTCCTGCTGCCGATCGACATGCGGCAGGGCTTTGCCCTCTGTTCTGCGTCGTTGCATCCTTCGACACAGGCAACGGAATGGATCCTAGGGTCTGCGCGCCGCTACGCGTCGCTTCGCCCTAGGATGACGACCGGAAAGGCAGGCGCCTCTTCCGCCACCGCGCGTCAATCCAAATCAAACCGCGCAATCACCGGCACATGGTCCGACGGCTTCTCCCACCCCCGCGCGGCCTTGAGAATCTCGTAGCCATTGAACCTCGGCACCAGATTGGCCGACGACCAGATATGGTCGAGCCGGCGGCCGCGGTCCGATGCTTCCCAGTCCTTCGCGCGGTAGCTCCACCAGGTGTAGAGTTTCTGCTCGGCGGGCACGTTGAGCCGCATCAGGTCGACCCAGCCGCCGGCTCGCCGCATCGCTTCGAAACCTTCGGTCTCGACCGGCGTGTGGCTGACGACATTGAGCAGCTGCTTGTGCGACCAGACGTCATGCTCCTGCGGCGCGATGTTGAGGTCGCCGACCAGGATCGAGGCATCGTCCTGGCTCGCCGGCACGCCGTTCATTTCGTGGACGAAGTCGAGCTTGTGCCGGAACTTCCGGTTGATCTCGGGATCCGGCTCGTCGCCGCCGGCCGGAACGTAGAAATTGTGCAGCAGGATCGACCTGCCGTCGGCCTGGACCCTGACGGACAGGTGCCGGCTGTCGTCGATCTCGCAGAAACGCCGCTTCTCGACCAACTCGATCGGCCGGCGGGCCACGGTCGCCACGCCGTGGTAGCCTTTCTGTCCATGGAAAAGGATGTGCTCATAGCCCGCCTTGCGGAAGGCCTTTTCAGGAAAAAGCTCGTCCGGAACCTTGGTTTCCTGCAGGCAGAGCACGTCCGGCGCGTGCTCTTTCAACAGCCGCTCGACGATCGGCATGCGCAGGCGCACGGAGTTGATGTTCCAGGTCGCGATGGTGAAGGGCATTCAGGCAGGTCCGGCAAAAGATCGCCGAACTACTGCCAGTGACGGCGAGCGAAGACAAGCCGAAGCAAGTCGCAAACCGTCGAGATTGGCCAAAGCCTTCTCAACTTCGTCATCCCAGGGCGAAGCAGGCGCGAAGCGCCGTCGCGGAGACCCTGGGATCCATTCCGTGACGCCAATCGGAGAACGCAGCGGCACAGAATGAACATTGCAACGATCCTTCCCTCTCCATCGAGAGCAAAGGTTCTGCACCGCAGCAGCGTTCTTATGTTACGGCATGGATCCTAGGGTCTGCGCTCCGCTTCGCGTCGCTTCGCCCTAGGATGACGAAAGCTACTGATCGGCCCGCCAAGTTGGCAATTTAGCGCGTCTTCGTATTCAGTTCGCGGTTCGCCGTATAGTCGATGGCGAAAGTGTCGTCGGGGATGGAGACGCCTTCCTTGACGTTGAAGATCATCACCGTCGTGTCCTTGCCCTGCGCGTCGGTGATCGTCCACTGGCGCAGCTCATAGCTCTTCGGATCGAACATCATGGTGATCCGGGCATTGCCGAACACCGACTTGTCGGAAAGCTGGATGGTGGTGAGGTCGTCCTCTTCCTTGACGGCCTTCACGCGCCCGCCCGAGAGATCGATCCTGTCGTCGAGCAGCAATTTGAGCGGCGTTTTCGACAGCGGATAGAGGTCGGAGGTGTTCAGCTTCTTGTTGAGGATGACCACCGATTTGCCGTCGGAGATCACCCGGAAATTCGACGAACCGTCATAGTTGAAGCGGATCTTGCCGGGGCGTTCGAGGAAGAACTTGCCGCCGGTCTGCTCGCCCTTCGGGCCGAACTGCACGAACTCGCCGCTCATCGATTTGACCGAGGAGAAGTGGTCGGCGATCTTTTGCGCCGCCGGCGGAACCGCGGCCTGCGCCCGGGCCAGTAGCTGGAAGCCCGGCACGACATTGACGGCCGCGGCGCCCGCGAGGATGAGGCCAAGGCCGAGCACCTGTCGGCGGGTCGGAGCGAATTCTGTCTGGGTCTTCATGCCGGTCACTTCCTGTGATTCGTGTCGTCGCAGTGTCTGGACCCCCAGTTGGGCCTAAGTTTGGCGGGTCACACGGCGCTTGGTCGCATAAGCGCGGGCGACAGCCCGTCGCACAAACGCGCCAGAAGGTTCAAAGTTGCCGGCCGGCCCTGTGGTCGCCGCCAGGCTAAAATTTATCGTCTTCCATCGGCACCAGTATCTCGCGCTTGCCGGCGTGGTTGGCCGGGCCGACAATGCCTTCCTTCTCCATCTTCTCGATGATCGAGGCGGCGCGGTTGTAGCCGATGCCGAGCCGGCGCTGGATGTAGCTGGTCGAGGCCTTGCCGTCGCGCAGCACCACCGCAACCGCCTGATCGTAAGGATCGTCGGAATCCTCGAAATTGCCGCCGCCGCCGGAACCGCCCCTGCCCGAGGCGCCGTCCTCATCGTCGTCCTCATCGTCCTCGGTGATGGCGTCGAGATATTCGGGCACGCCCTGCAGCTTGAGATGTCCGACGATCCGCTCGACCTCGTCGTCGGACACGAACGGGCCGTGGACGCGCTGGATGCGGCCGCCGCCGGCCATGTAGAGCATGTCGCCCATGCCGAGCAGCTGCTCGGCGCCCTGCTCGCCAAGGATGGTGCGGCTGTCGATCTTCGACGTCACCTGGAAGGAGATGCGGGTCGGGAAGTTGGCCTTGATGGTGCCGGTGATGACGTCGACCGACGGACGCTGCGTCGCCATGATGACATGGATGCCGGCGGCGCGCGCCATCTGCGCCAGGCGCTGAACCGCGCCCTCGATGTCCTTGCCGGCCACCATCATCAGGTCGGCCATCTCGTCGATGATGACCACGATATAGGGCATCGGCTCGAGGTCGAGATCCTCCGTCTCGTAGATCGCTTCGCCGGTCTGGCGGTCGAAGCCGGTCTGCACCGTTCGCGAGATTTTTTCGCCCTTCTTCTCGGCCTGGCTGACGCGCGCGTTGAAACCGTCGATGTTGCGCACGCCGACCTTGGACATCTTGCGGTAGCGGTCCTCCATCTCGCGCACCGTCCACTTCAGCGCCACCACCGCCTTCTTCGGGTCGGTGACCACTGGGGTGAGCAAATGCGGGATGCCGTCATAGACCGAAAGTTCGAGCATCTTCGGGTCGATCATGATCAGCCGGCATTCCTGCGGCGTCAGCCGGTAGAGCAGCGACAGGATCATGGTGTTGATGGCGACCGACTTGCCCGAGCCGGTGGTGCCGGCGACCAGCACGTGCGGCATCTTGGCGATGTCGACGATGACCGCCTCGCCATTGATGGTCTTGCCCAGCGCCAGCGCGAGCTTGGCCTTGGTCGTCTCGAAATCGCGGCTCGCCATGATTTCGCGCAGATAGACCGTCTCGCGCTTGGCGTTCGGCAATTCGATGCCGATGGCGTTGCGGCCGGGCACGACGGCGACGCGGCAGGCGATCGCGCTCATCGAGCGGGCGATGTCGTCGGAGAGGCCGATGACGCGCGAGGATTTGATGCCGGGCGCGGGTTCGAGCTCATAGAGTGTTACGACCGGACCCGGACGGACATGGATGATCTCGCCCTTGACGCCGAAATCCTCGAGCACGCCTTCGAGCAGCCTTGCATTCTGCTCCAGCGCGTCCTTCGACAGGCTCGGATCCTTGGCCACGTTCTTCGGCTCGGAGAGGAAATGCAGCGACGGCATCTCGAACGTGCCGGAGCCGATCAGCGAGGTCTGCGCCTCGCGCTGCACGCGCGCGCCTTGCACCGGGCGCGGCGCCGGGGCCTCCACGCGGGTCGCCGCGTCCGAGCGGAAGTTGCGCACATTGGCGCGGCGCTGGACAGGTTCCTCGTCGTCGAAATCGACCTCTTCCTCGTCGTCGAAGACATCGTCGTCGACCGGATCGACCGAGGCGCTGCGGTCGTTGACCATCGCGGCGAAGAATTCCGGCTCGACGCGGGCACGGCCGCCGGGGCTCATCCGGGACTCGGCGAACTCGGCCGATTCGACCCGCTCGGCGGCGCGCCGCCAGGCGCTCGCCCGCGGTTCCATCTGCGGTTCGAAATCGTCGCGCTCCTGCCTGCGGCGCGCGGCGCGGCGGTGCATCCAGGCGCGGAACGACAGCCACCAATGGGTGACGGCGCCGAGCGCAAGAATGCCTTCGTCGCCCTCGTCCTCATCCTCGTCGAACAGCAATTCGTCCTGCTCGCGCGGATCGGGCTCGGCGGCGCGCTCCATGACCGCAAAGCCGTTCTTGCGTGCGATCAGCGCCGAGCCATAGGCGAACAGCCACAGGGCGGGCGCGGCAAGCACGACGGCGATGATAGAGGCGAAAAGACCCTTCGGATAGCCGCCGACGGCGATGCCCGGGATTTTCAGCACCATGTCACCGAACACGCCGCCGAGACCGGTCGGCAGCGGCCAGGTGTTGGGCGGCGTGACGCAGCCGACGATCGCGGCGGCAGTGAGCGCGAAGCCGAACCAGGCAAGCCCGCGCTTTGGCAGCCTGTCGACGCCGCGCGCGGAGAAGAGAAGAAAGCCCCAGACCACAGCCGGCACCAGGCCGGCGACGGCGGCCAGGCCGAAGAACTGCATGGCAAGGTCGGAAAACACCGCGCCCGCATAGCCCATGGCGTTGGTGACGATGTTGTTGGTGGCGTGCGAGAAGCTCGGATCGGCGACGTTCCAGGTGGCGAGGCTGGCGACGCCGAAAGCGGTGAACACGAACAGGCCGGCGCCGACCAGCCGCCCGACCTGCCGCCGCGCGAACGCCTGGATGCCGTGCCCCGTATCGGTCAGCGCGAGCGGTGCTGAAGCGCCTGAACGCATGCCTCGTCCCCGTAAGTCGTTGCCTGGCCGGGCGCATGACGCACCCCGGCAGATTCGAACGACAGACTATCGGTGGGAAGGTTAAGGCCGCATTAACCATGGCCTTTTACCAGCGCCGCCCTCCAAACAGAAATGGCGAGCCTCGCAGCCCGCCATCTTCCCTGTAGAGCGACGAACGATCCGATCCTCTCGGACCCGATCTCCCGCAAATCACTTGTGACCGGCGTACATCATCAGGTTGGCGCAGAATTCGGCGTGGGGCTTGCTCATCGCCGCGTCCTGGCACTCCTTCATCATCATGTCCTGCTTGTCCTTGGCCGTCGAAGCCCAGGCTGCCTTGAAATCGGCCTCGGACTTCATGGTCTTCATGCCGGCATCGGTGAAGAACGGAGCCATGTTGTCCGGTTCGTCGAGAGCCCCGGCCAGTGCAACGCCGCTGATCATGGAAAAAGCGAGTGCCCCGAGGAAGATGTTCTTGATGTTCATCAGGTGGTTCCTTCCCTTTAACGAGCGCCGGAACGGCGGCCGCAACCCCAAGTACGGAACCGGAAAGCCCGATGTTTCTTCCTGTTTGCGCATCACGCGAACGTGATCGCGCCGAAAAACGATCCTCCGCTTCGCCTTCGACACGTAGGATTTTCCAAAAAAGGAGGCCCGGATTGCTCCGGGCCTCAAGGCGTGAGCCCCTTTCGAGAGCGTCACGACGGGATTGTCTTCCGTGCCGGCGGGAGGATGCCGGCGCCGGTAACGTTCCTTACGGCACCACTTCGCCGTGCTGGGTGACGTCGAGACCTTCGACCTCTTCCTGGCTGCTCGGACGCAAGCCGACCAGCGCCTTGACGATGAACAGGATCACAAAGGTGGCGATCGCCGTCCACAGGATGGTGAAGACGATGCCGTAGACCTGCGTGCCGACCGAAGCGCCCTTGCCGAGCGCGTTGATCGCCGGATCGGCGAGCGCGCCCGTGAGCAGCGCACCGATGACGCCGCCGACGCCGTGCACGCCGAAGGCGTCGAGCGAGTCGTCATAGCCGAACATGTGCTTCACCTTGACCGCCGAGATGTAGCAGAGCACGCCGGCGACGATGCCGACGATGAAGGCGCCGGTCGGGTTGACGAAGCCGGAAGCCGGGGTCACCGCGACCAGGCCGGCGACAGCACCCGAGATGATGCCGAGCACGGATGGCTTCTTGGCGACGATCCATTCGGCGAACATCCAGGCCAGCGCCGCGGCGGCGGTGGCGACCTGCGTGTTGATCATCGCAGCACCCGCGAGGCCGTCGGCGGCGAGCTCGGAACCTGCGTTGAAGCCGAACCAGCCGACCCACAGCAGCGAGGCGCCGATCACCGAATAGACGAGGTTGTGCGGCGCCATGTTGGTGGTGCCGTAGCCCTCGCGCTTGCCGAGAACGAGCGCGCAGACCAGGCCCGCGACGCCGGCATTGATATGGACGACCGTGCCGCCGGCGAAGTCGAGCACGCCGGCCGAGCCGAGGAAGCCGCCGCCCCACACCCAGTGCGCGATCGGCGCATAGACGAAGACCAGCCACAGGCCCATGAAGATCAGCAGCGCCGAGAACTTCATGCGCTCGGCGAAGGCGCCGGCGATCAGCGCCGGGGTGATGATGGCGAAGGTCAGCTGGAACATCGAGAAGACGAATTCAGGAATGTTCGCCACCCCCGGCAGCCACAGCGTCGCGGTGGTGATGCCGTGGTGGAAGAATTTCGAGAAGCCGCCGATATAGGCATTGGTGCTGCCGCCGTCGGAGAAGGCGAGCGAATAGCCGAACATGAACCACAGCACCGTCACCAGGCAGGTGATGGCGAAGCTCTGCATGATGGTGGCGAGCACGTTCTTCTTGCGCACCATGCCGCCGTAGAACAGCGCCAGGCCCGGAATGGTCATCATCAGCACCAGCGCCGTCGAGGTCAGCATCCAGGCGGTGTTGCCGGTGTCGAGCACAGGCGCGGGAGCAGCCGGCGCGGCGGCCGTGGCTGCAGGAGCAGCTTCCTGCGCGAAGGCGGCGGCGGTGCTGAGGGCTACGAGAGCGAGCGAAGCGGCCGCGCGTCCCGTCGTCTTCAAGGTGGAAGGAATATTCATTGAACTCTCCGTTGGAATAGCTGGGTCGCCGCTTAGAGCGCGTCGGTGTCTGTTTCGCCGGTGCGGATGCGCACCGCCTGGTCGATGCCGAAGACGAAGATCTTGCCGTCGCCGATCTGGCCGGTCTTGGCGGCAGCGCTGATGGCTTCGACGGCCTTGTCGACCATGTCGGCGCCGACGGCGACCTCGATCTTGATCTTGGGCAGGAAGCTGACCGCATATTCCGCGCCGCGATAGATTTCCGTATGGCCCTTCTGACGCCCGTAGCCTTTGACTTCGGTGACGGTCAGGCCCTGGATGCCGACGCCGGTGAGCGCTTCGCGCACCTCGTCGAGCTTGAACGGCTTGATGATTGCCATCACGATTTTCATAAGGTTTCACCCTTTGCTGTTGCGGTCCCCCGCGTTTGCACACCTTCACCCGATCCCGTGAGAGCCGGAGAGTGCCGGACAGGATTCAAGCTCCGTGCCAATTGCCGAAGCAGGCCATTAACCTGTTGTAAACAAAGGGAATGGGCGGCCTCTGCACACAAATCGTGCGCACAGGCGTCAGGGCGCCTGATTAAGAAATAGGCAAAATTTCAAAAATGCCCGTTTTCTAGGCGCGACTCGAAGCCGGCTCACCGTTTCAGCCGGATGAGGCCTTCCTGGGCCACAGAGGCGATCAGCGTTCCGTCGCGCGCGAACAGCGAGCCGCGGGTGAAACCGCGCGAGCCCTGGGTCGAGGGACTGTCCTGCGTGTAGAGGATCCAGTCGTCCAGCGAATGGCTGCGATGGAACCACATGGCGTGGTCGAGGCTCGCCGCCTGGATGTCGCGGTCGAAAATGGCGCGGCCATGCGCGAAGGTCGAGGTGTCGAGCAGCGTCATGTCGGAAAGGTAGGCGAGCACGGCGGCCTGCGTCGCGCGGTCTTCCGGCACCGGGCCGGTGGTGCGGATCCAGATGTTCTGCTCCGGCTCCAGCTTCTCGCGGCTGGTATAGTGCTTCAGCATCACCGGCTTCATCTCGATCGGCCGGTCGCGCTCCCAATAGCGCCTGATGCCTTCCGGCACCGCCTCGCCGAATTTGCCGAGCAGCTCGCGCTGCGAAAGCAGCGTGTCGGGCGCCGGCACGTCGCGCGGCATCGGCAGTTGATGCTCCAGCCCCACCTCGTCCTGCTGGAACGAGGCCTCCAGCGAGAAGATCGCCTGTCCGTGCTGGATCGCCACCACCCGGCGCGTGGTGAAGGAGCCGCCGTCGCGGATGCGGTCGACCTCGTAGACGATCGGCACCTTGGTGTCGCCGGGCCGCATGAAATAGCCGTGCAGCGAATGCACATGCCGCTCGGGCTCGACCGTGCGCTGGGCGGCGACCAGCGCCTGGGCGATGGTCTGGCCGCCGAAGACCCGCTGCCAGTCGAGCTTGGGGCTGCGACCACGATACAGGTTGTGTTCGAGCTGCTCGAGGTCGAGAATGTCGAGTAGCTCGTCCATCGCCGCCGTCATGTTCCACGTCCTTCGAAGATGTGCCATTGGCGGTTTCGGACAGGACAGGCGGGCAGTCAAGCTGCTACGGCCGCCGCCGGAGGCCGCGAAAGGAAAGTGCCATGGTGGAGCGCAAGGCGGATGCAGCAGACAAAACATCGCTGGATGTGCTGGTGGCGGGCGCGGGTTATGTCGGCCTCGCCACGGCCGTGTCGCTGAAGCAGGCACGCCCGAGCCTTGCCGTCGCCATCGTCGATGCGGCTCCGGCCGGCGTCTGGCGGAAGGACGGCCGCGCCTCGGCGATCGCCGCCGCGGCCTGCCGCATGCTGGAACAGTTAGGGGTCTGGGGCGAGATCGCGCCGGAGGCGCAGGCGATCACCGAGATGATCATCACCGATTCGCGCGCCGCCGATCCGGTGCGCCCGGTGTTTCTGACCTTCGACGGCGAGGTGGCGCCCGGCGAACCCTTCGCGCATATGGTGGCCAACCGGGTTCTGAACGGTGCGCTTCGCCGGCGCGCCGAAAAGCTCGGCATCGACATCATCGAAGGCATGGCGGTAAGCGCCTTCGACACCAACGGCGCCGGCATCACCGTGCATCTGGCCGATGGCGCGGCGCTCAAGGCACGGCTGCTGATCGCCGCCGACGGCGTCCATTCGAAGCTGCGCGACATGGCCGGCATCAAGACGGTGAAATGGGAATACGGCCAGTCCGGTATCGTCTGCACCGTCGCGCATGAGCGCCCGCACAATGGCCGAGCCGAGGAACATTTTTTGCCCGCAGGCCCCTTCGCCACCTTGCCGCTGAAGCCCGACAAGGACGGCACCAATCGCTCGTCGATCGTCTGGGTTGAACGATCGGAAGATGCGCAAAAACTGGTCGAGGGCGACGAGTTCGTCTTCGAGCACGAACTGGAGCAGCGTTTTGGGCTCAAGCTCGGCGAGATCCGCGTCGCCGACAAGCCGCGCGCCTGGCCGCTTGGCCTCATCCTTGCCCGCGCTTTCGTCGCGCCGCGCATCGCGCTTGCAGGCGATGCCGCCCACGGCATCCACCCGATCGCCGGCCAGGGCCTCAATCTCGGCTTCAAGGATGTGGCGGCGTTGGCCGAAGTGGTGGTCGAGGCCGACCGGCTCGGCCAAGACATCGGCGCCCTCGACGTGCTTGAGCGCTACCAGCAGTGGCGGCGCTTCGACACGCTGCAGATGGGCGTCACCACGGACGTGCTGAACCGCCTCTTCTCCAACGACATCGGCCCGCTGCGCGCCGTGCGCGACGTCGGGCTTGGCTTGGTCGAGCGCATGCCGAAGCTCAAGGACTTCTTCATCCGCCAGGCGTCGGGACTATCGGGCGACACGCCGCGGCTATTGAAAGGCGAGGCGATCTGAGCGCCTCGCAACTGGCCGAGGCCTACACGACCTCGTCATCCACGGGCGGAGCGGGAGCGAAGCGGACGCGAAGACCCGAGGATCCATTCCGTGACTTTAATCGTAGGGTGCTGCGGAGCAGAATTCTGCACCGCTGCAACGCTTATAGGTAACGGCATGGATTCTATGGTCTGCGCCGCGTCGCTTCGCTCCTTGCTTCGCCATAGAATGACGACGCAAGAGGCGTTTCGGCCAATCACGAAGGCAGGCGGTCCGGCCGCCGCTGCTTCAGCTTAATTCACCTCAAACCCCAGCTTCTGCCGCAACCTCAGCATCCGCTGGTCGGCGATCCGCAGGCGTTGTTCGCCGCCCTGCGCGACGCGGTTCAGCATCCGTAGCAGATCCTCCCGCTCATGCGGGTCGAGGCGCTCGCGCAGGAACGGCGCCAGCTTGTCGATGACGATCGTCGTATCGTCGACCTGCGAGGCGGCCCATTTGGCGTAGACGACGGCCTCGTCGGTCTTCTTCGGGTTTTCCGCGATCTGCGAGATCACCTCGCGGAGGGCAGCCTCGCGCTGCGGCAGGATCGGGCCCTGTTCCGAAACGATGGCGGTGATCAGCGTCGCCGCCGCCACCACCGGATCGTCGATCGCCGTCAAGGGCGACAGCGCCGCCTGCTTGCGCAGTTTCTTGCGGCGGATATTGCCCTGCACCCGCCCGACCACGTCGGCCACCTCGCGCGCGGCCTCGTTCATGGCTTTCATCCGGTACCACCAGATGGCCGCCGCGCCGAGCAGGCCAAGTACAGCGATCAGGAAAGGCATGCCGAATCCCCCGAAATCCCGGCAACGATAGGAGAAGAGCAGCATTGCTTCAACACGCGACAGTTGCGGCAGCTAAGAAACCCCTAATGCATGTCGCCCAAAAGTGCTCAGCGGTTTTGGGAGAACGACATGCATCAGAACAAAGACTCCGCAGCCGCAATATACCGGCCTCATGACCCCGGTATGTCGTAGATCGCCCTGACCTCGACGGTGCCGAGCTCGGCCAGCGGAATGCCGTCGGCGATCGCCAGCGCCTCCTCGAGATTCGCCACATCGACCATGACGAAGCCAAGCAATTGCTCCTTGGTCTCGGCGAAGGGGCCGTCGGTGACCAGCCGCTTGCCCTTGCGCCGCCGCAGCGATTTCGACGCCTTCACCGGTTGCAGCGCCTGCGCGATGATCAGCTTGCCTTGGCTGTCGAGTAACCTGTCATAGGCGAGCGAATCGGCATCGAGCTTGGCCGACCTCTCCGGTGTGAGCGCAAAGAGGTCTTTTTCCTCGCCATAGACCAGCAGCACATATTTCATTTTTCGTTCCCTTCCTGTGGTGAAGCATATGAAGCGACGGCGACGCTGTCAGCCTTGCTTCTGACGGCCGCCGCGTGGTCGAGCAGGCATGCCGCAATGCCGATGACGACCACGGCTGCCACCATTCGGCCGAAGCCGGATGCTGGCGGGTCCAGCCAGAAGTCTTCCGATCGTCGGACCCGTTGGCCCGGGTTTTTCCAAAACGCGAAAAACAGATTGTCCATCCTGCACCTCCATCGGCCGTGAATCCGTGGCCGCCCGCAGGACGACTGGGCCGATAGGAAGTCGACATTTTTGCACGCGCATTTTTTTCAGGACTTTTTTTGCCCCTGCGCCGGCAAGGCCTGCGAGCGCCTGTCGAGATCGAGGTCAGGCCGGCCTCACCTGAATCTCGACACGCCTTAGGATGGCCTTCCGGCGCGCCCGCGCTATAGTTCAGGAGAACGCCGGCGCCCGCCGGCGCAGACCCCGACAAAAGCCAGGAGGACTTCATGGACCGCACCGCAAACGCCGTCTGGAAAGGCAATCTCAAAGAAGGCAAGGGCACGCTGGATACCCAGAGCGGCACCTTGAAGGCCACGCCCTATTCCTTCAAGGCGCGCTTCGAGGACGAGAGCGGCAAATCCGGCACCAATCCGGAAGAACTGATCGCCGCGGCGCATGCCGGCTGCTACGCCATGCAGCTCTCGCATTTCCTGGCCGAGAACGGCACGCCGGCGGCCGAGCTCGACGCCAAGGCGGTGGTGACGCTGGTGCCCGGCACCGGCATCACCGGCAGCGCCATCACCCTGGTTGGCAAGGTGCCGGGCATCGACGCGGCGAAGTTCAAGGAATTGGCCGAGAAGGCCAAGGCCGAATGCCCGGTCTCGAAAGCGCTTGGCGCCATCAAGGTCTCGCTCGACGCGAAGTTGGGATAACTGCCTAATCTATTGGACAGCAGCGATCCTTCGCGCCCCCCTCTGCCCTACCGGGCATCTCCCCCACTTGGGGGGAGATCAGATGTCGCGCCGGCTTTCGCCAATCGTCGACGTTGAGAGAAGACGCCGGCGCCGGAACTGCCAATCTCCCCCCAAGTGGGGGAGATGTCCGGCAGGACAGAGGGGGGCGCTGTCCCGCCAACCTTTCCAACTAGCAAGCTTAACCGCCCAGCGCCTCGATCTTCGCCCGCAGCGCCGCAACCTCTTCTTCCAGCGCCTTCACACGCGCCTCCAGATCGGCATCCAATGACGCCGCCGCCTGCCAAGGCGCCGCGACCGCCGCTGTCTCGACCGGCCCGCTCAACAAATGCACATAGCGCTCCTCGCGCTGGCCGGGCGCACGTTCGAGCAACTGGATCAACGGCGGGCGGCGGCCGATCAGCAGGTCGAGATTGTCGCGCAGCTCCTCAATCGAGGCAAAGCGCGCCATGCGTTCCGACCGCGCAAGCAGCTCATGCGCGGTCTGCGCGCCGCGCAGGAGCAGCAGGCCGACGATGGCGATTTGCGGCGTGGTCAGCGAGAAGCGCTGCGCCATCAGATGCTCGTAGCGCTCGACGCGCGAGGCAAATGCCTGCCGCACCAGGCCCTTCTGCTCGAGCTGGCTCAACGCCCGCCTGACTTCGGTGAGCTCCAGCGCCATCACCGGCTCGCGCGCCGTCTTCTGGTTGGCGGCGGCGTGCGCGCCGTTGAGCGTCAGCGGATAGACGTCCGGCGTCAGCTCTTTCTTCTCGATCAGAGAGCCGAGAACACGGGCTTCGGCGGGAGAGAGGACGGGGAGATCGGTCATTGGATTTGGCTGTCGGTTGTGTTCGCTTCTTCGGGGTAGCGATTTTGGCAGACATCGGAGCGCCGGGACAGAGTAGAACCACGCCAACCTCGGCGGGACAACGCCCCCCTCTGTCCTGCCGGACATCTCCCCCACTTGGGGGGAGATCAGCAGCTTTGCCGACAGCGCTCAATCTTCGACGTCGGCGATTGGCGAAAGCCATCGCGACAGCCAATCTCCCCCCAAGTGGGGGAGATGGCCGGCAGGCCAGAGGGGGGCGCGAAGGATCGCTGCGCTCGCGGTTATCGCGAGCGAACAGCCTTTGCCTAAACCCTTCTCTCCACCATCATCTTCTTGATCTCCGCGATCGCCTTGGCCGGGTTCAAGCCCTTGGGGCAGGTCTGCGCGCAGTTCATGATGGTGTGGCAGCGATAGAGCCGGAACGGATCTTCGAGATTGTCGAGCCGCTCGCCGGTCGCTTCGTCGCGGCTATCGATCAGCCAGCGATAGGCCTGCAGCAGCGTCGCCGGGCCGAGATAGCGCTCGCCGTTCCACCAGTAGCTCGGGCATGAGGTCGAGCAACAGGCGCACAGGATGCATTCGTAGAGCCCGTCGAGCTTCTCGCGGTCCTCATGGCTCTGCAGCCATTCCTTGGCGGGCTCCGGCGAGACCGTCTTCAGCCACGGCTCGATCGAGGCGTGCTGGGCGTAGAAATTGGTAAGGTCGGGCACGAGATCCTTGATCACCGGCATGTGCGGCAGCGGGTAGATCTTCACCGCGCCGGAGATGTCGTCGGTGCCCTTGGTGCAGGCGAGCGTGTTGGAGCCGTCGATGTTCATCGCGCAGGAGCCGCAAATGCCTTCGCGACAGGAACGGCGCAGCGTCAGCGTCGGGTCGATCTTGTTCTTGATCCAGAGCAACGCGTCGAGCACCATCGGCCCGCAATCGTCCATGTCGACGAAATAGGTGTCCATGCGCGGGTTCTCGCCATCGTCCGGCGACCAGCGGTAGATGCGGTATTCACGCAGGTTGGTGGCGCTCTCCGGCTTCGGCCAGGTCTTGCCCTGCTGGACTTTCGAATTCTTGGGAAGCGTGAGTTCGACCATTACCTGCGGTCCTTTCGGATGACGAGCTTCAGCCCGGACCAGATTTCGTTCACGGCGGCGACCTTGACGTCGACGAGGTCGCGCTTGAGCGCTTGCGTGCGGATGACGTCCTCGGTGACATCTGTCGCCACTTTCGATGCCTTTTTCGGCCAGGAAACCCAGACCATGCCGTCACGCTTGATCGCCGTCTCGATGCCGGCAAGGCCGTCTTCGATCTCGGCGCGCTGGCGGGTGAAGGCATGCACGGTATCGTATTTTTGATTGCCCGAGATCGCCGACCAGTCTGGCAGCCGATCGACCCTGGCAAACGTCACGGCTTCGGTCAGATCGTCGAGCTCCGGCGGTAGCGCGATGAAGGCGGCGACCATGCCGTCCTTCAGCCCGAGCTTGGCCTGAAGGGGCGTGCCGGAATATCCCGCGGCCGCCAGCGCCATGGTCAGTAGACCCTCGCCTTCGGCGCGATCTTGGCCGGGTTGATGCCGCCGTCTTTTTCCGCCAGCAGCGTCTCGGTGTGCACCGGCCGGTATCTGAGCGTCACCTTGCCGTCTTCGCCGACATGGGCAAGCGTATGCTTGCGCCAGTTGGCATCGTCACGCGCCGTGAAGTCCTCCCGCGCATGCGCCCCGCGGCTCTCCTTGCGCGCTTCGGCGCCGTAGACCGTGGTGATGGCGTTGGCCATCAGGTTTTCCAGCTCCAGCGTCTCGACCAGATCCGAGTTCCAGATCATCGAGCGGTCGAACACCTTGATGTCCTTGAGCTCACCCCAGATCTGCGAAACGCGCTTGCAGCCATTCTCGAGCGATTCCTGCGTGCGGAACACCGCGGCATCCTCCTGCATCGCCTTCTGCATCTTCTCGCGCAACACTGCCGTCGGCGTCGAGCCGCTGGCGTGGCGCAGCCGGTCGAACCGGTCCATGATCTTGTCGACCGAAGCCTGGTTGGGCGACGGGACCGGCGAAGTGCGATCGATCACCTGACCGGCCCTGATCGCCGCGGCGCGGCCGAAGACGACCAGATCGATCAGCGAATTCGAGCCCAGCCGGTTGGCGCCGTGCACCGAAGCGCAGGCGGCCTCGCCAACCGCCATCAGACCGGGTGAAACCTTGTCCGGGCTTCTCGACGTCGGGTTGAGCACCTCGCCCCAGTAGTTGGTCGGCACGCCGCCCATATTGTAGTGCACCGTCGGCAGCACCGGGATCGGCTCCTTGGTCAGGTCGACGCCGGCGAAGATCTTTGCCGACTCCGAAATCCCGGGCAGCCTTTCATGCAGAACGGCCGGATCGAGATGGTCGAGATGCAGGAAGATGTGGTCCTTCTTCGGCCCGACGCCGCGGCCCTCGCGAATCTCCATCGTCATGCAGCGCGAGACCACGTCGCGCGAGGCAAGGTCCTTGGCCGACGGCGCGTAGCGCTCCATGAAGCGCTCGCCTTCGGAATTGACAAGATAGCCGCCCTCGCCGCGCGCGCCTTCGGTGATCAGGCAGCCGGCGCCATAGATGCCGGTCGGATGGAACTGCACGAATTCCATGTCCTGAAGCGGCAGTCCGGCACGCGCGGCCATGCCGCCGCCGTCGCCGGTGCAGGTATGCGCCGAGGTGGCCGAGAAATAGGCGCGGCCATAGCCGCCGGTCGCCAGCACCACCATCTTGGCCGAAAAACGATGGATGGTGCCGTCGTCGAGGTTCCAGGCGACGACGCCGGTGCAGGTGCCGTCCGGCTCCATGATCAGGTCGAGCGCGAAATACTCGATGAAGAACTGCGCGTTGTTCTTCAGCGACTGGCCGTAGAGCGTGTGCAGCATGGCATGGCCGGTGCGGTCCGCGGCCGCGCATGTGCGCTGCACCGGCGGGCCCTCGCCGAAATTCATCATCATGCCGCCGAACGGCCGCTGATAGATCTTGCCCTCTTCGGTGCGCGAGAACGGCACGCCGTAATGCTCGAGCTCGTAGACCGCGGCAGGCGCCTCGCGCACCATGTATTCCTGTGCGTCGATGTCGCCCAGCCAGTCCGAGCCCTTGACGGTATCGAAGAGATGCCACTGCCAGTTGTCGGGGCCCATATTGGCGAGCGAGGCGGCGATGCCGCCCTGCGCCGCGACCGTGTGCGAGCGGGTCGGGAACACCTTGGTGATGCAGGCGGTGCGTAAGCCTTGCTCGGCCATGCCGAGCGTGGCGCGCAGCCCGGCGCCGCCGGCGCCAACGATCACCACATCGAACTTGTGATCGACAAAGGTGTAGGCGGAAGCCGTGTTGGCGTTTGATGCGTCCTTGGCCAAGACTTCAGCCTCCGAATGCCAGTTTGAGCAGGGCGAAGAGCGAGACGACGCCGACTGCTATCGAAAAGAATGTGTTGAGGGCGATCAGCGCCAGCTTCATGGCCTCGCCATGCACGTAGTCCTCGATGATCACCTGCATGCCGAGCCGCATGTGGTAGAGGCCGGAAATGAGCACCAGCGACAGCACCAGCGCCACGAACGGATTGGCAAGCGAAGCCCGCACGTCGGCATAGCCGTGGCCGTTGACCGCGATCAGGAAACCGACGAAGAACAGGATCAGCGGGATGTTGGCGATCGCCGTCAGCCGCTGGCGCCAGAAATGCTGCGTGCCCTCGCGGGCCGAGCCCAAGCCGCGCACCTTGGCCAGCGGCGTGCGCATGTCGGTGTTTCTTGCGCTCATCACAAAGCTCCCCGCGCCATATAGCCGGCAATCCAGATCAGCAGCGTGAGCAGAACCGAGCCGGCAAGCGTCGCCCAGGCAATCTTCGAGGCGGTGTGCTTTTCAAGCCCCACGCCGGTATCCCAGACAAGGTGGCGCAGCCCGCCCAGCATGTGGTGCATCAGCGCCCAGGTGTAGCCGAGCAGGACCAGCCGGCCAAGCCAGGAACCGAAGGCCCAGTTGACCCAGTCGAAGGTAGCCTGCGAGCTTGCTGCAGCGATCAGCCAGGCCGCCACCAGCAGCGTTCCGAAATAGAGCGCGCCGCCGGTGATGCGATGGATGATCGACATCGTCATCGTGATCGGCGGCCGGTAGATCGTCAGATGCGGCGAAAGCGGCCGTTCACGTCTGGCAACTGCGCGGGTGGCTGGTGATTTGCTCATGGCTCCCCCAGGTCGGCGTTCCGGAGCCGCGAAGGACACGGCAATTGCCGCCTCCCGATATGGCTTCGGATAGGCGGTTTCTAATGCGCTTTTTGCACCGCGTCAAAGCCGGAAAATCGTTTTGGAAACGTCATTTGGTCTGACAAAAAGGGGGAATTCCGCTTCAATCGATTAGCGGGCGATGCGAAGCCGGCGCAACGTCGCTGCAGTGCGGCATGAAGATTGACCTCGCTACCTTCTGCAGGTCTGCGGCGTCGATCCTCTCTTCATCACCAGCGCCTCGCGTCCGTCGATCACGATTGCGTCATGCGTCGCCGCTTCCTGGTAGCGGCTGCTCTGATTCGCCGGCGAAGCCGCAAACTCTTCGGACGCGCCATCTGGCCCGAGCACACGCAACGACGAGCCGAGATTCTGGATGGTGATCATACCGCCATTGCCGCATCTATAAGTGGCCGTACCCACGGTGGATCGTGGCGCGGTCAGGTCGGTGATGATCTTGGTTGCGGGCGGCGGAGGCGTTGCTGGCGTTTTCGTTGGTGCCGATATCGAGGGCGCCGCGGGTGCAGCGGGCTGCTGGCCGGGAGCAGGCGACACCACGGGCGATGCCGTGCTCGCCGCCTTGGGCGCGCCGTTCTGCGGCACGCAGGCCGCGGCCGCAAGAAGCAGCGGAATAACAAGCGACACCCGAACCGTGCGGCCAATCGCCATGTGCGGCCCCTTTCGTGCGCGGCACGCTAGCCACGCGGCGCGCCAAGATCAAGTTCACCCTGAGTCAGCCGGGCTGGGCTGGGTGACGCGGCCCGTCGATCCGATCCGCCGAAAATTAACCATGTCCATTAAGATCCGGCAGTGGAAGCCGTCCACCCCTTAACAAAGGTTAAGAAAGGGTTAATTTCTGATTCGACCGGCGTTTTGCAGCGCGATCCTACCGGTCGCCGTTCAAGGGAGAGCGACATGCGTTCGAATTCAGTGCGGGCAAGCTTCGCGGCCGTCACGCTGGCGGCACTCGCCACCGCGATTGCCGCGCCGGCCGAGGCCGGCTTGCGCCATCACGACCGCGTTTATGCCGATTCCTTCGGCAATCTCGTCATCGACAGCGCCGCCGGCTACAAGCGCATCATAGTCGGCGAGGGCAGGCACGCCAAGGAGCTCTCGAACTTCACCAGCGCCGGCCAGCCCGACGTCATCTACGACTCCGACGATGCCGGCGCTCCGGGCTGCTACCAGCCGCCGGTCTTCGTGAAAGGCCGCTCCTATATGTACGGGCTTTCCGACGGCGAGATGCCCAACCTCAGCCCCTGCCGCTGAGCGCCTTGGGCTGTCGAATCGCGATCCCGGGCGATACGCGCACGCAGTCGCGGCCGGCATTCTTGGCCGCGTAGAGCGCTCCGTCGGCACGGTGCATGAGATCTGAAAACCCCTCGTCCGCCGCGAGCTCGGCGACGCCGAAGCTTGCGCTGCAGCGGTGATCGGCAGGCAGGCTGTCGATCGGCAGCGCGCCGAAGGCGCTGCGCGCACCTTCGGCGAACAGCCGCGCGGCGGCGAGATTGGTGCCGGGCAGGATGATGGCGAATTCCTCGCCGCCGATGCGGCCGACGACATGGTGCTTGGCCGCCGCCTCGCGCAGGAGGCCTGCGAAAGTCTCGATGACGCGATCGCCGCAGGCATGGCCGTAGCTGTCGTTGATGCCCTTGAAGTGGTCGAGGTCGGCGATGACCAGCGCCACCGGAGCGCCATGGCGCGCGGCATCCCGCAGCGCGAGCTCGGCATGGCGTTCGAAACCGCCGCGGTTGAGCAATCGCGACAGCGTGTCCGTCTCCGATTTCGACGTCGCCTCGGCCAACACGTCGCGCACCAATATGGCGAGCGCGAGCAGCGCCAGCGCCAGGCCGAACACGGTGCCAAGCGACTGCGACACCAGCGCATAGCCCGTCTGCACATAGGATTGCGGATTGGCGCCCCAGCCGCCGAGCGCGCCGGCGATGAAAGGTTTTGACGCGAACTGCGCAGCGCTTGCCGCGAGCACGACCATCAATATGTGATCGAGCCGCCCGAGCCTCTGCCTGGAGGAGAGCACGATACCGAGAGCGGTGAGCTGCATGGCGGCATAGGGAAGCTGATAGGCCATCATGCGGGTGAGCGAGTGGCGCGGCAGGTCCTGCACCAGATAGACGGCGACCGAGGCGACGCCCAGGAAGAACAGCATCGGCGCCCAGGGCGGCGTCAGGCCATATTTGTGGGCAAGTCCGCCGTTGAAGACAATGGTCGCGCCGAGGAAGACGGCGAAGGCTGCGACAACCGGCAGCCGGGCATCGGCAAAGGCGGGGATGCTGAACTCGATGGCGAAGTAGCCCATGCCGAGCCCATAGCTGAACGCCAGCCAGCGCGCCGACACGCGCCCAACGTCATAGAGGGCGATCGTCATGAAGGCCGCCGCCAGAAGCCCGGCGACGAACAGATTGATCACCAGGATGAAATCAGCGCTGCCCATGTCCCTCGAAGTCCCCTGGGACAGAAACCATCGACGGGCGAAAAAGGCGTTAACGCGCGCGTAAAGCTGCGGGATTCCAGCCGACGCCGACCGCTTCGGGCATGAAGGTGGTTTCAGGCCGCTCGTAGGAGAGACGGACGCTGTCGCGGCCGTTCTTCTTGGCCTTGTAGAGCGCCTCGTCGGCGCGCCGCATCAGCGGCGCCAACCCTTCATTGCCGGTGCGGGCGGCGACGCCGAAGCTCGCCGTCACCCTGACACCGGAAGGAAGCCCGTCGACCGGGCCGGCCGAATAGTAGCTGCGGATCGCTTCGGCAAACAGGCGCGCCGAGGCGAGGTCGCTGAGCGGCAGGAGCACGGCGAACTCCTCGCCGCCGACGCGGCCGGCGGCGCCCCTCGTGCCGGTGGCAAAGCGCAGCTTGGCGGCGAAATCGGCGATCGCCCGGTCGCCCGCCTCATGTCCGTGCCGGTCGTTGAGCGCCTTGAAGTGATCGAGGTCGGCAAGCACAAGCGCGACGGGGGATCCTGTCTTGGCGCATCGATCGAGCAGCAGCGCCGCCCCCTCCTCGAAGCCACGGCGGTTGAGAAGCCCCGACAGCGGGTCGGTATGCGTCTCGGCCTTCAATGCCTTCATCACATCGAGCGCCGCCGCGGTGAACAGGCAGAGCGCGATCAGGAGCGACAAGAGCGCATGCGAGAGCAGCGCCGTCGTCCAGTAGGACGAGCCGTAGAAGCCGTCATAGCTCGGGAAGGGTCCATGCGCGACGATGACGATCAGGGTGCGGGCGGTGAAGTTCAGCGCCGAAAGCAGCGACAGCACGAACAGGATCTTCTCAGTCGGCCCATTGTTGCGCACTGTCTTGAGCTCGGCGGCGACGAGCAGGCTCAAGGCGCCGAAGCCGAAATTCATGCCGAGCACGCGCCAGGTGAGATCCGGCTGGACGAACATGAACCATGCGAAGGCGGCAAGCCCGCCGCCGGTCATGATGCCGATGCCGATATAGGGCACGCGCCGGCCGTAGCGTGCGACGATCGCGCCGGAAAGGCAGCAGGCGGCGATCGTGAAGCATATGTTGGAGATCAGCTTGGTCAGCACGATGCCGACCGGAAGCGTGAAATATTGCAGCAGGAAACCCGGCGCCGACAGGCAGTAGCTCGCCGCCAGCACCGCAAGGTACGGGCGGTGGCGCTGATAAAACCACAGCACGAGGAACGCGGCGCCGAGCGCCAGCGCTATCGTCGGATTGAGCAGCGCTATGAGCAGACCGGTGTCCAACGGGCCGTGACTTCCCCAACTTTACCCAAGGGGAGATGCTAGTGCGGAAGCGCAAACAAGCGGTTAAGCGCAAGCTGACGCAGGCGGAATCTTGCTTCGGCCGGCCATGAAAAACCCGGACCGCGCCGCGGTCCGGGTTGGCTTGGTCGATGTGGCGACCGCCGCTTATTTCCAGTCGCGGATGTCGACGAAGTGGCCGGCGATCGCGGCGGCCGCCGCCATGGCCGGCGACACCAGATGGGTGCGGCCCTTGAAACCCTGCCGGCCCTCGAAATTGCGGTTCGAGGTCGAGGCGCAGCGCTCATGCGGCTTCAGCCGGTCGTCATTCATGGCCAGGCACATCGAGCAGCCCGGCTCGCGCCAGTCGAAGCCGGCGGCGACGAAGATCTTGTCAAGACCCTCGGCCTCGGCCTGCTCCTTCACCAGGCCGGAGCCCGGCACGATCATGGCGTTGACGCGCGGATTGACTTTTCTGCCCTCGACCACCTTGGCGGCGGCGCGCAGGTCCTCGATGCGGCCGTTGGTGCAGGAGCCGATGAAGACGCGGTCGAGCGCGATGTCGGTGATCTTGGTGCCCGGCGTCAGCCCCATGTAGTCGAGCGCGCGCAGCTTCGACGAACGCTTGTTCTCGTCGGCGATATCGGTCGGATCGGGCACGAAACCCTGCACCGAGACGACGTCCTCGGGCGAGGAACCCCAGGAGACGATCGGCGGCAGTTTTTGCGCGTCGAGCACGACCACCTTGTCGAAATGCGCGCCTTCGTCGGAATGCAGCGTCTTCCAATAGGCGAGTGCGGCGTCCCAGGCGGCGCCCTTCGGCGCCCGCGGCTTGTCCTTCACATAGGCGAAGGTGGTCTCGTCCGGCGCGATCAGGCCGGCACGCGCGCCGCCCTCGATCGACATGTTGCAGATGGTCATGCGGCCTTCCATCGACAGCGAGCGGATCGCCTCGCCCGCATATTCGATGACATAGCCGGTGCCGCCGGCGGTGCCGATCTCACCGATGATGGCGAGGATGATGTCCTTGGCGGTGACGCCTTCCGGAAGCTGGCCGTCGACGCGCACCAGCATGTTCTTGGCCTTGCGCTGGATCAGCGTCTGGGTGGCAAGCACATGCTCGACCTCCGACGTGCCGATGCCGTGCGCCAGGGCACCGAAGGCGCCGTGCGTCGAGGTGTGGCTGTCGCCGCAGACGATGGTCATGCCCGGCAGCGTAAAACCCTGCTCCGGCCCGATGATGTGGACGATGCCCTGGCGGACGTCGTTCTCGGAATAATACTCGATGCCGAAGTCCTTGGCGTTCTTGGCCAGCGCCTCGACCTGGATGCGGCTTTCCTCGTTCTTGATGCCGAACTTGCGCTCGGGCGAGGTCGGCACGTTGTGGTCGACCACGGCCAGCGTCTTCTCGGGATGGCGAACCTGGCGGCCGCTCATGCGCAGGCCTTCGAAGGCCTGCGGGCTGGTGACCTCATGCACGAGGTGGCGGTCGATGTAGAGCAGGCAGGTGCCTTCGTCCTGGCGGTCGACGACGTGGTCGTCGAAGATCTTGTCGTAGAGGGTGCGCGGTGCGCTCATGTGCGTAAATCCGTCGATTTTTGAAAAATGGAAAAAGCTGACGCCGGGCTTAAACCGGCAAAGCGACCTTCAGTCGGCCAGGCTAAGTCGGCTGGTGGGCGCGCCGCACACGCGCGCGGCAAACCGCGACGGCAGGCGCTTCCTGTCCTGCAGCACGAAACCCTTGTAGGCCGGATCGCCGAAAAGCTCTTCCATGGCGGGGTAGATAGCAATGTTTGCAGATTTCGGCAATTGGCGCGTGCTTGGCAGGACTTGGGTTCCTCGCCCTCACCTGCCACACCTTCAACGGGAGGAAAGGCACCAAGGTCGGCGAACTCGCGCCCTTTCCTCTCCCCCGTCGATCGGGGGAGAGGGGTCGCGCGAAGCTCGTCGGAGTGGGGGGCGACCAGGCGCGGGCAATGTTATTCAAGCCCGGCAATCCCTCGGCTTGGTCGGGGCTCTGTGGCGAGTTGTCAGCGGCGGCGCACTTGGGGAACGCCTTCCCCCACTCCGTCGCCGCTTCGCAGCGCCACCTCTCCCCCCTCCGGAGGGAGAGGAAGGGAGCCAAGGTCAGCGAACTCACCGCCCTAAATCACCTCGAAAACAAAAGTCTTTACCAGCGCTTCCGGGTCGCCGATCGCGTAGCAGCGGAACCACGGGCTCTGCTGGACCGGCCGCCATTTCCTCGCCTTCTCCAATTCGTCGAACACAGCCTGAAATCCGCCGCTCTCGAAAACCTGGTCGCGCACGGTGAAGATGGCGTGGCCGCCGGCCTTCGTGATGCGCACCAGCTCGTGCAGGCCGGAAGCCGGCGCGTGGCCGATGGTGAAGACGCCGGTTGAGAAGAAGGCGCGGAAATGCCGGTCCGGCCAGGGCAGCGGGCCGCCGAGCATCGCCTTTTTCAGCTCGCCATAGGCCGGCCTGCCATTGGCCTGGCGGCTGCCGGCGAGCTTCAGCATGTCGTCGGAGAGGTCGAGGCCGGCGATGTCGCCATAGCCCAGCGCCTTGAGCGACGGCCCCGACAGGCCGGTGCCGCAGCCGGCATCGAGCAGCGGGCCTTCGCCGACCGGCACATGGCGCGCCACCCAGGCGGTGATCAGGAACGGCAAGAGGTAACCCAGCGAGGCGGTCTCGCTGTCGTAGCTCGCCGCCCATTCGGCATAGGCCTTGGCGAGCGCCTCCGGCGTCTCGGCCGTATAGACGGAGTCCAGCGCCGCATTGGCTTTGTCGAAATTCATGGTCGGCTCCTCCATGGACACGCATCGAACAGCCGGGATCGTAACGCGGACTCCCTCTGCCGGCTATTCCACATGCTGGCGGCGCAGCCGCCGTTCGAGCGCCCGCAGCGCCAGCGACAGGCCGACGGTCAGGATGAGATAGACATAGGCGACGATCGAATAGGTCTCGAAGAAGCGGAAGGAGCCGGCGGCATAGACTTTGCCGATCTGGGTGATGTCGGCGACGCCCAGCACCGAAACCAGCGAGGAATCCTTGACCATGGCGACGAAGTCGTTGCCGAGCGGCGGCAGGATGGTGCGGATCGCCTGCGGGAAGACGATCAGGCGGAAGCGCTGCACGCGCGTCAGGCCGAGCGCCTTGGCGGCTTCGATCTGGCCCTTCTCGACCGACTGGATACCGGCCCGGAACACTTCCGAAATGAAGGCCGAGTAGCCGATGGTGAGCGCCATGATGGCGCGCCACAGAAGCGAGACGTCGCGCACCAGCAATTCGCCGATAAAGCCGGCGCTCTGCAGCGGCGCCGTCAGCGCGTTCCACGCCGCGACGAAGGTCGGCGCCCCGGCAAAAGCAATCCAGAACAACAGCACCAGGATCGGCACGCCGCGGATGATCTCGACATAGAAGCGGGCGACCTGCCGCAACCATTGCGACCCCGATAGCGCCATCAGCGCGATGCCGAGCCCCAGCGCCGAGGCCAGCGCGAAAGCGACCACGGTGACGAAAATGGTGATGCCGATGCCTTTGGCGACGGTGGCGAAGACCTGGGCGTAGAGGTCGCTCGCCGCGATGGCGAGGGCGGCGGCCAATGCCAGGACTAGGGCGGCGGCCAGCCACCAGGGGAATTCGGATTTGGCGGTGGAAGTTGCGGTGGCCATCAGGCGTTGCCGCTGGAATGAAAGTCGCGAAAGGACAGTGCCAAGGCACCCCCCTCTGGCCTGCCGGCCATCTCCCCCTCAAGGGGGGAGATTGGCAGTTTTGGCGTCACCGCCCATCTTACAGCGTCGGAGATTGGCGAAAGCCGACGCGACGTCCGATCTCCCCCCTTGAGGGGGAGATGCCCGGCAGGGCAGAGGGGGGTGCCTTGGCGCAATGTCAGCGCGAGTTCGTGCACATGCACCGCTTCCGACAACAGGGCTTACTGCCCCATCTTGTAGTCAAGGAACCACTTCTTGTTCAGCGCATCGAGCGTGCCGTCGGCCTTGAGCGCGGCGATCGCGGCGTTGACGGGCTTCACCAGATCGGAGCCCTTGGGGAAGATGAAGCCGAAATCCTCGGTGCCGAGCGGGCCGCCGATCAGCTTGAGCTTGCCTTCGGAGGCGTCGACATAGCCCTTGCCGGCGGTGCCGTCGGTGAGCACCACGTCGACGTCGCCGGACTTCAGCGCCTGCACGGTGGCGCCGAAGGTTTCGAACAGCTTGATGCGCGGATTCTGCTCATTGCCGTCCAGCACGCTGTAGACGGCGGTGTAGAAGGGCGTCGTGCCAGGCTGGGCGCCGATCAGCCCGTCTTTGAAGGCGCCGAAGGTCTTGGCATCGGTGAAGCGGCTTTCGTCGCCGCGCACCAGCATGAACTGCTCCGAGCGCATATAGGGATCGGAGAAGTCGACCTTCTGCTTGCGGTCGTCCTTGATGGTGATGCCGGTCATGCCGATGTTGTACTGGTTGTCGGAAACCGCCTGGATCATCGCGTCCCAGGACGTGTTCTGGTACTCGACCTTGAAGTTGAGCCGCTTGGCGATCTCGTCCATCGCGTCATACTCCCAGCCGATCTGCTTGCCGGTTTTCTTGTCGATGAACTGCAGCGGCGGGTAGGCGTTCTCCGTCACCACGACGACCTTTTTGCCGCCGAGATCGGGCAGCGTGTCGGCGAGCGCCGCGACGGGCGCGAGAAGACAGGCCAGCATGGCGGCCAGCAGCAGTTTCGACTTGGTCATGACAACTCCCCAGAACCTGAAACGCCCGCTATGCGGGCACGCATGAAAATCCGGCGCCGACTTTAGCTTTCCGCAAGCGCCTTGCAAGCCGATCCGCTGCATGGACAAGCGTCAAAGCGGATTCCCATGCTCTGATCGGCACGGTTTCCGAACGCAGGCGGTGAAGCGATTATTCCGCAGGCTCCGCAACGGCATCGCGCAGGCCGGCGACCAGCCGCGTGAGCGTGCCGTGCAGGGCTTTCAGCTCGGCCCGTTCCAGCGGCATGCTGCAGTCGAGAGCCGCCGTCACATCCTTCATGTTCGTGCGCAGCGCCTGGCCTTTTGCCGTCGGCTCCACCAGCACCCGGCGCTCGTCGGCGGCATCGCGGCGGCGGGTGACGAGGCCGCCCGCTTCCATCCGCTTGATCAGCGGCGTCAGCGTCGCCGAATCCAGCCCCAGCGCCTCGCCGAGCTCGCCGATGGTCATGGGTGAGCGCTGCCAAAGCGCCAGCATCGCCAGATATTGCGGATAGGTGAGGCCGAGCGGGTCGAGCAGCGGCCGATAAAGCCTGGTCATCAGCCCGCTGGCGGAATAGAGCGCGAAGCAGAGCTGCTGGTCGAGACGCGGAACGGCGATAGTCCCGGCATTATCAGCCGGGACGTCGCTTCTTCGAATTTCGGTTTCAGTCGTCATGCTGCCTTTGCCGCGAGCGCCACCGTGGAAAGCGCAACATCGATATTGCCCCGGATGGCGTTGGAATAGGGGCAGATCTGGTGCGCCTCGGATACAAGCGCTTCCGCCGCCGCCTGATCAAGGCCTTTCGTCTCGGCCGCCAGCGCCACGCCGAGCCTGAAGCCGCCCTGGTCGTTGGGATAGAGGCTGACGGTGGCCGTTACCGCCGCGTCCTCGAGCGGCAGCTTCTTTTTGCGCGCCACGAAGCGGATCGCGCTTTCGAAGCAGGCGGCATAGCCGGCGGCGAAAAGCTGCTCGGGATTGGTCGCGCCGCCCTGCCCGCCGAGCTCCTTCGGCATCGCCAGATCGACCTTCAGCAGACCGTCGCTGGTCTCGGCATGGCCCGCGCGGCCACCAACGACGCGAGCCTGAGTGGTGTAGAGTGCTGACATTTTCGTCTCCATTTGCTTTGTGCACGATTATTTAGTGTACAAGATAAATGGCTGTCAATCGCCCCGGGGCGGTTTTCTCGCACGAAGCCGTCACAGCTTAGTGAAAATGAAAAAGGCGGCCGAAGCCGCCTTTCCAAAACAGTCTGTCGAAAAGCCTTATTCGGCCGACGCGGCCTCGGCGGAGGCAGCCTCGGCGGCCTTCTTCTCGGCGGCGTCCTGCGCGGCCTTCTCGACGGCCAGCGCCTCGGCGGCGGCGACCTTCTCGGCCTCGATGCGGGCGCGTTCGGCGTTCAGCGCATCACGCTCCTCGTCGTTCAGCTTGCGGGCGCGCACGCCGGTGTTTTCCGAAATACGGGCCGACTTGCCGCGACGGTCGCGCAGGTAATAGAGCTTGGCGCGACGCACCTTGCCGCGGCGCACGATCTCGACGCCCTCGACCATCGGCGAATAGACCGGGAAAACGCGCTCGACGCCTTCGCCGTAGGAAATCTTGCGGACGGTGAAATTCTCCTGGAAGCCGGAGCCGGAGCGGGCGATGACGACGCCCTCATAGGCCTGGACGCGGGTGCGGCTGCCTTCGGTGACGCGCACCTGGACGCGCACGGTGTCGCCGGGCTGGAATTCGGGCAGCTTGCGCTTGGCTTCGATCTTGGCGGCCTGCTCGGCCTCGAGCTGACGGATGAGGTCCATCTCAAATATCCACTTCTTGTTCTTCCGACAGCCAGAGCGTCCTCGTCTCGCCTTGCAGTTCCAATGACCGCTCGGCTATGTCCTTCGCTAGAAGCATCGGACAGGGACGGCTACACCGCCATTGTTGACGGGCCCGAAAGACTGTTCTTCCGGTTCGGGCGGCCACATACAGCTATTTCGGCGCTTTGTCACGCCTTTGAGGCGTATTTTTTGCGCCGATGGCACCATCTTATTGCCCCCCTGCCGGGTTGCGCGAGTCTCGCAAGCTTTCTAAGCCGGGAAAAGTGTGTTTCCTGGGCCTCCCCTCAATGACGTTATTCGATGCCGTCCTGCTCTTCCTTGCGGGTTTTGCTTCGGGCGCCGCCAACGCGGTCGCCGGCGGCGGTACCTTCCTCACCTTCGGCGCCATGACGCTGGTCGGCCTGCCGCCGATCATGGCCAACGCCACCTCATCGGTGACGCAACTGCCGGGCTACATCACCTCGACGCTCGCCTACTGGACCGACATCCGGCATTTCTGGCGCGGCGCCCTGCTGCTTTGCCTGATATCGGCCGGGGGCGCGCTGGCGGGCTCGCTCATCCTGCTCGCGCTCACCAATCCGTCCTTCCGTGCCCTCGTTCCCTGGTTGCTCATCGCCGCCACCGCCTTGTTCGCGGCCGGGCCATGGCTGAAGCCGACGGCCGGACCGGAGCATCAAGCCTCGGTCGGCTCGCTGGCGGGATCGCTGGTGCAGTTCGCGACCTCGGTCTATGGCGGCTTCTTCGGCGCCGGCATGGGCGTCATGATGCTGGCGACCCTCGGCCTGACGCAGGCCGGCGACTACCACCGGCTGAACGCGCTGAAGAACATGCTGTCCATCGTGATCGCGGTCGTCGCCATTCTGGTCTTCGTTTCGGGAGGCGTCATCGCCTGGCCGCAGGCGGTCGTCATGATCCCAGGCGTGGCGCTGGGCGGCTATGCCGGGGTGTGGATCGCCAAGCGCGTGCCGCAGGGTGCCGTGCGCGGCTTCGTCGTTGCCGTAGGTCTGCTCCTGGCCTTCTACTATTTCGCCAAGGGGTGACCTGCCGCCCATAGATCCGGCCGCCGCTCCCGGGTCAGCTTCTCAGCCTCGGCGCGCCGCCATTCCGCGATCTTCTTGTGATTGCCGGAAATCAGCACCTCGGGGATTTGCCTGCCCTCGAACTCCTGCGGCCGCGTGTAATGCGGGTGCTCGAGCAGGCCGTGCTCGAAACTTTCGTCCTCGCCCGACACTGCATTGCCCATGACGCCGGGCAGCAGCCGCACCACGGCGTCGAGCAGCACGAGCGCGGCCGGCTCGCCGCCTGACAGGATGAAGTCGCCGATCGAGACTTCCTCCAGGCCGCGCGCCTCGATCAGCCGTTGGTCGACGCCTTCGAAGCGGCCGCAAAGGATGATGGCGCCCGGCCCGGTGGCGAGTTCCCGCACACGGGCCTGGGTCAGAGGTTTTCCACGCGGACTCATCAGCAGTTTTGGGCGCGCATCGCCCGGCGGCGAGGCATGGTCGATGCCTTTGGCCAACACATCCGCGCGCATCACCATGCCGGCGCCGCCACCGGCCGGCGTGTCGTCGACTGTGCGATGCCTGTCGGTGGCGAAGTCGCGGATCTGGATCGCTTCCAGCGACCAGGTGCCGGCCTCCAACGCCCGTCCTGCGAGCGACAGGCCGAGCGCGCCGGGGAACATCTCGGGATAGAGCGTCAGCACCGAGGCGGCAAAGCTCACCGGTTGCCCCCGGCGTCCTTCGGTCCGCGCGGCCGGCCTTTCGGGTCGAAGCCGGAACGGCCGGGCGCCTCGCTGTCCTCGTCGTCGAGCAAGCCCGCCGCCAGCGGATCGATTTCGACAAAACCGTCGGCGATCGACACATGCGGCACCGCGGCCTGGGTGAACGGGATCAGCACGCCCTGGCGGCCGGCAAGCGTGACATCGAGTATGTCGCCGCCGCCGAAATTGTGCACGGCGACAATCCTGCCGATGACGCCGGTATCGTCCCTGACCTCCAGGCCGATCAGGTCGGCATGGTAGAACTCGTCCTCCTCGCCGTCGTCCGGCAGCATTGAACGGTCGACGAACAGCTCGGTGCCGGCAAGCGCCTCGGCGGCGTTGCGGTCGGCGACGCCCTTGAAGCGCACGACGACCACCGTGCCGGCCGGCCTGATGTCGAGGATCTGGAAGGCGCGGCCATCCTTGGCGTAGAGCGGCCCGTAATCGGCCAGCGCCAGCGGATCGCCGGTGAAGGTTTTTACCCGCAATTCGCCCTTGATGCCGTGCGCGGCGCCGATCACGGCCATCTGGACGGGGTTCTGGGGCTTGGTCATCGGTGTAAATCCTTTGACTTGCTCTAGCCCTCTGCCGTCGTCATTTCAATGATCGCCTCTTCACCGCTTCCTAACCTCGCTGCCGGAAGATGCCTGTCATGCAGGAATTCCTCATCCCGGCAAAGACCGACCTTCAGGCAGCGCGCGAGACATGGCTGAAGATGCTGGCACGCGAGCGCCGGCTGTCGCCGGAGACGGTCGAAGCCTACGAGCGCGACACGCGCCAGTTCCTGCATTTTTTAACCGGGCATTGCGGCGGCCCGCCCGGCATCGCCGAGATCGCCGACCTGCGGCCGGCCGACCTGCGCGGCTTCCTCGCCGCGCGCCGTAATAGCGGCGCCGGTGCTCGCACGCTCGGCCGCGGCCTTGCCGGCATCCGCTCGCTGCTGCGCTTTCTCGAGCGGCGCGGCCTCGCCAACGCTGCGGGTGCTGCGGCGTTGCGCGCGCCGCGCCAGCCGAAATCGCTGCCCAAGCCGCTGACGGCGAGCGATGCCAAACAGGTCGTGGCTGTGGAAGGCCAGCTCGCGGAAGAGCCCTGGATCGCCGCCCGCAACGCCGCCGTGCTGACGCTGCTTTATGGTTCCGGACTGCGCATTTCAGAGGCGCTTGGCCTCGCCGGCGCCGATCTCGCCACGGAAGCCGACACCGTGCTGCGCGTCACCGGCAAGGGCGGCAAGACGCGACTGGTGCCGGTGCTCCCCGTCGCGCTGCGCGCGGTTGCGGAATACCGCCGGCTTTGCCCCTTCCATATCGACCCGAAGGGCCTGTTGTTCCGCGGCGCCCGCGGCGGACCGCTCAACCCGGCGATCGTCCAGCGCGAGATGGCGAAGCTGCGCTCGGCGCTGAACCTGCCCGAGACCGCGACGCCGCATGCCTTGCGCCATTCCTTCGCCACGCATCTGCTTGGCCGCGGCGGCGACCTGCGCACCATCCAGGAACTGCTCGGCCATGCCAGCCTGTCGACCACCCAGATCTATACAGGCGTCGACACGGCGAGGTTGCTCGACATCTACGAACGGGCGCATCCAAGGGCGTGATCCGCCGACTTCGTCATCCACGGGCGGAGCGGGAGCGAAGCGGGGGCGAAGACCCGTGGATGACGAAGCGATGGGCGTTTCGGCCAATCGTCAAAGCATTCCCTCCGACAACCCAAGCGGATTGCAAAACTCACCGCACCGGAAACAATTTCATTCTTCCGGTTAACCGTTTTGCCGCTTTTCGGCGCTAAGACGCTTCTCCATGAAACGCGTCATCGCCATCGCCGACCGCGCGGCTCTCGTCTCGTTGAAGCTGCTCGCAGCGCTCAACGTGCTGTTTTTCCTGTCGTTCCTCGTCGTCCTGCTGCTGGTCGGCAGGGCGCATGCCGAAGCGGCCGCCTGCGCCGGCAGCGATCTGCTGGCAAGCCTCGCAAAGAGCGATCCGGCCGCCTTCAAGAAGGTCGAGACCGAGGCGGCCGCGGTTCCGAACGGCAAGGGCCTGCTGTGGAAGCTGGAAAAACCCGGCGAAAAGCCGTCCTTCCTGTTTGGCACCATGCACATCACCGACCAGCGCGTCACCACGCTGCCGCCCGCGGCGCAAAAGGCCTATGACGGCGCCGATACCGTCATCATCGAAACGACCGACGCCCTCGACAAGGCCAAGATGATGGCCGCCATGGCCGCCGAGCCCGGCCTGATGATGTTCACCGACAACACGACGCTGTCCTCGCTGCTGTCGCCCGAGGACGTGGCGGTGCTGAACAAAGGGCTCGACGCACGCGGCATTCCGCCCCTGACGGTCGCCAAGATGAAGCCGTGGATCCTGTCGGCCATGGTGGCGCTGCCGGCCTGCGAGGTGGCGCGCCAGACCGCCGGCGCGCCGGTGCTGGACGTCAAGCTCGCCTCCGATGCCAAAGCGTCCGGAAAGGACGTCGAGGGATTGGAAACCGCCGTCGACCAATTGCGCGCCATGGCCTCGCTGCCGCTTGCCTACCACATGAAAGGGCTGGTCGAGACGCTGAAGCTCGGTGACAGGGTGAACGACGTCAACGAAACCATGATCGTGCTCTACCAGCGCGGCGATGTCGGCATGTTCTGGCCGCTGTTTCGCGCCGTGCTGCCCGACGCCGCGAACGACCAGGCCGGCTATGCCGCCTTCGAGCAGACCATGATCACCAGCCGCAACAAGGTGATGGTGGAACATGCCGGGCCGATTCTGGCCAAGGGCAATGCTTTCATGGCCGTCGGTGCGCTGCATCTTCCCGGTCCTGACGGACTGGTCGAAGATTTCCGCAAGGCGGGGTATACTGTTACCGCCGTCAACTGAGTCGTCTGGCGGCTGGGGAGCGGAAAACGGCGGTTTTTCAGCGCTTTCCGCCCGCCCGCGTGAAACCGAATGCGGGATCGCGCGTTGATGGCTGTTGATTGAAGCCTTTCATTCCAAGGAGGACACGTTTCATGGCGAACCCTAACGACCCCTTCACCCCTTCGAGCAAGCCTCCCTCGTCGGGTGGCGGCGGCAGCGGGTGGCTGATCGCCCTTGTTGTCATTATCCTGGCCATTGTTGCGTATTATGTTTTTGGCAGAACCGGCGGCGAAAAGGCCCCGGCGCCAGCCGAGCCGCCGGCAGCTACGACACCGGCTCCGGCACCTGAGCCAGCGCCTGCAACGCCTGCTCCGGCCCCCGAGCCGGCACCGGCAACTCCGGCTCCTGCGCCGGCACCCGCCCCGGCGCCAGCACCGGCTCCTGCCCCGGCTCAGTAATAGGCTGCAGCTTAACGACGAACGGCCCGCTGAAAGGCGGGTCGTTTTGTTTGGAGCGCGTCCATTCGCTTTACGAATAAGGGCGTGCGGATATTTCAGCGCAGGCGCCGCCCCTCATCTGCCTGCCGGCATCTTCTCCCGTAAACGGCAGGGCCAATCGCATATGGCGGCGCCAGTCCCCCACTCCGGCCGCTGCGAGGCCCCCTCTCCCCCATGTTCATGGGGGAGAGGGCCCCAAGCTTTTCAAGGCCGCGACCCTTCGCGGG
>NZ_JBZEGV010000022.1:0-112133 GCF_058312955.1 Mesorhizobium sp. LEGMi-168a | reverse complement strand
GCAAAACCCATCTGGCGCCGCCAGCCCCCACCCCGCCCGCTGCGCGGCCACCTCTCCCCCATGTTCATGGGGGAGAGGAAACCCAAGCTTTTCAAGGACGCGACCTTGGCGGTTGGCGTTTCCTCTCCCTCCACGAATGTGGGGGGAGAGGTGGCTCGGCGAAGCCGAGACGGAGTGGGGGAGCGCCATATGCGATTGCCCTAGTATAGTGACGGGGAGAAGGTGGCTGGCCGCGACGCCGGCTCCCAACTTGCAACGTCGGCGATTCGCGAAATCGCCGATGAGAGCGCTCTGTCCACCCTCCGCAGCTGCAGCACTGCTGCTGCGGAGGATGGGCAGGCAGGTGAGGGGCAGCGCCGACCTCTGGCAAATCAGGCACCTTGGAGCCAGACTCGTTTCACGTGAAACAACGTGTCGACACCCTTTACCGGTGTTTCACGTGAATCACACATGCTGGGTGCTGCTCCGCGTTTCACGTGAATCATTTACCGATGCAGAACTGCGAGAAGATGACATCGAGCATGTCCTCGACGTCGACTGCGCCGACGATCCGTCCGAGCCGATCGGCTGCCAGCCTCAATTCCTCGGCCCGCAACTCCTGGCTCTGACCTGACAGAGCCGCCGTGAGAAAGTCTTTCGCTTCCTTCAAAAGCTCGACATGGCGCAGCCTGGAGGGCAGGACATCGCCGGCATCGCCGATTGCCGCCGCGGCACGGCAGCCGATCTCATCCAGCAAGCCGGAAAGTCCGGAACCGTCCTTGGAGGAGATGACCATATCGTAGGCCCCTCGGTGTTCACTCTGAAGGTCGGCCTTGGTGCCGATCTTCAGCAATGGCACTGCTGTCGGGACCTCGCCCACAGGCTGTGGATCGATCATGTCTTCCAACAGGAGAACAAGGTCCGCCCCGCCAGCCTTGGCGCGCGCCCTTTCGATACCGATCGTCTCCACCTTGCCGGCGACTTCGCGCAGGCCGGCCGTGTCGACGACCCGAACCCGCATCCCCTTGAGATCCAGCACCACTTCGAGCAGATCTCGGGTCGTGCCTGGCTCGTCGGTGACGATCGCCGCCTCGCGCCGCGCCAGCGCATTGAACAGGCTGGACTTGCCGGCATTCGGCGCCCCGAGGATGACGACCTCGAAGCCGTCGCGAATGATCTCGGCGGCTTTGAACCCCTGGATGTGCCGCTCAATCTCATCGATCATCGCCGTCACGTCGGACCAGACTGCCTCCGAAACGGAACCCGGCACGTCCTCCTCGTCGGCAAAATCGATCTCCGCTTCGATCATCGCCCGCGCATGGATCAGCCGGCGGCGCCAGCCCGAATAGAGCTCGCTCTGCGCGCCTTCAGCATTGCGCAGAGCAAAGCGGCGCTGCGCTTCCGTCTCGGCGTTTACGAGATCGGCCAGCGCTTCGGTCTCGGTGAGGTCGAGCTTGCCATTGAGGAAGGCGCGCCGGGTGAACTCACCCGGCTCGGCATGCCTGACATCATCGAAGCCGGTGATCGTCTCCAGCATTTTTGCGGCCACCGCGCGGCTGCCGTGGACATGGAACTCCGCAACGTCCTCGCCGGTGAAACTGCCCGGCCCGGGAAAGAAAACGACGAGCCCTTGGTCGATGATCGAGCCGTCGGGCGCTCTGAGGTTGCGCAACGTGGTGAATCGATCCTTAACATTACCAACCATCGTTTCGACTACGAATCGAGTCTTCGGGCCAGAAATGCGGATCACGGCAACGCCGGCGGGCAAGCGACCGCTCGAGAGCGCTACGATTGAATCTTTGGAAACCATTTGCCGGACCTGCTGAAGCGCCCTAGCCTTTGACATATCAAACCCACAACGCCGAGCTGCCATCGTGACCTTGCCCGCGCGAAACCTGCTTGCCGAAGAGGCCAGCCCCTATCTGCAGCAGCACAGCGACAATCCCGTGCATTGGCGGGCCTGGTCGCCGGCCGCTCTTGCCGAAGCGAAGGAACTTGGCCGGCCGATCCTGCTCTCCATCGGCTATGCCGCCTGCCACTGGTGTCATGTCATGGCGCATGAAAGCTTCGAGAATGACACTGTGGCCGCCGTCATGAACCGGCTCTTCGTCAATATCAAGGTCGATCGCGAGGAGCGCCCGGACATCGACCAGATCTATATGGCGGCGCTCCATGCCATGGGCGAGCAGGGCGGCTGGCCGCTGACCATGTTTCTCACGCCAGACGGCAAGCCCTTTTGGGGCGGCACCTATTTTCCGCGCGAGGCGCGCTATGGCCGGCCAGGTTTCATCCAGGTGCTGGAAGCAGTCGACAAGGCCTGGCGGGAAAAACAGCAAAGCCTCGCCGAAAGCGCGGATGGCCTGACGGCCCATGTCGAGCAGCGATTGGCCGGCGCGAAAGACAAGGCGGCGCTCGACCGCGGCGCGCTTGCCGATCTCGCCGCCCGCCTCGACGGCATGATCGACCGCGATCTCGGCGGTTTGCGCGGCGCACCGAAATTCCCCAACGCGCCGTTCATGCACAGCTTGTGGCTGTCCTGGCTGCGCGACGGCCAGGCCGCGCATCGCGACGCCGTGCTCGTCAGCCTGGAAAAAATGCTCGCCGGCGGCATTTACGATCATATCGGCGGCGGCCTCAGCCGCTACTCGACCGACGCCGAATGGCTGGTGCCGCATTTCGAAAAGATGCTTTACGACAACGCCCAGCTCATCCGTCTGTGCAACTGGGCCTATGCGGCGACGGGCAATGATTTGTTCCGGATACGAATCGAGGAAACCGTCGCCTGGCTGTTGCGCGAGATGCGGGTCGAAGGCGGCGCCTTCGCCGCCAGCCTCGATGCCGACAGCGAGGGCGAGGAAGGGCTGTTCTACACCTGGAGCAAGGAGGAAATCGAAGCCGCGCTCGGCGACGATTCGACCCTGTTCTTCCGGTATTTCGAGCTGGCCACCCCGCATGGCTGGGAAGGCAAGCCGATCATCCGCCAGAGCGAGGCACAGCAGCGCCAGGGCATCGCCGACTACAATCAAACCGCCCCGCTGAAGGCGAAGCTGCTGGCAATTCGGGAAAAGCGCGTCAGGCCGGGCCGCGACGGCAAGGCTCTCACCGATTGGAACGGGTTGATGATCGCCGCCCTTGCGGAAGCCGGCCGCGCCTTCGCAAGACCTGAATGGGTCGGAGCCGCTGCGAAGGCTTTCGCCCACATCGTCGCCGCCGGTGAAGACGGTCGCCTGCCGCATTCGATGCTCGGTGCGAAAAAGCTTTTTCCCGCCTTGTCGAGCGACTATGCCGCCATGACCAATGCGGCGATCGCGCTGTTCGAGGCGACCGACGATTCGACTTATTCGGACCACGCCCAACAGTTCATCGGTGAACTCGACCGCTGGCACCAGGACAGCGAGAAGACCGGCTACTATCTGACGGCATCGGACAGCGGCGATGTCCCGATCCGCATCCGCGGCGACGTCGACGAGGCGATCCCGTCGGCCACGAGCCAGATCGTCGAGGCGCTGGTACGGCTCTCCTCGCTCACCGGCGACCCCAATCTCTGGGAAAAGGCCTGGGCGACAGCCGAGCATGCCATGGGCCGCACCGCGCAACAGGCCTATGGCCAGGCCGGCATCGTCAACGCCTGCGCGCTGGCGCTCGAGCCGCTGAAGCTCGTCATTGTAGACAAACCAGAGTCTTCAAGCCTCGTTCCGGTTGTGAATCGAAATCCCGACCCACGCCGGGTCGATATCATCGTGGCGATCGGTACGGAAGCGAATCGACCATTGCTGCCGGGCGGCGTGCTGCCGCCAACCGACAAGCCCGGAGCCTGGTTCTGCAGCGGGCAGGTGTGCCTGCCGGTGGTGACCGATGCGGATGAGTTGGAGAAGCTGCTGTGGAAAGGGTAGACTCCCACCCCCCTTGGGGCAGGGTAATCGCTTATGGCGCTCCCCCACTCCGTCTCGGCTTCGCCGAGCCACCTCTCCCCCCACATTCGTGGAGGGAGAGGAAATGCCAACCGCGAAGGTCGCGGCCTTGAAAAGCCTGGGTTCCTCTCCCTCATGAACATGGGGGAGAGGTGGCCGCGCAGCGGCCGGAGTGGGGGACTGGCGCCGCCATATGCAATTGCCCTCCCCTTGTGGGGAGGGTAGCCCAATCACGTATTCATCGAATCGAAGAAGTCGCCGTTGGTCTTGGTCTGCTTGAGCTTGTCGATGAGGAACTCGATCGCGTCGGTGGTTCCCATCGGCGCGAGAATCCGGCGCAGCACGAAGATCTTCTGCAGGTCCGAGCGCGGCACCAGAAGGTCTTCCTTGCGGGTGCCGGATTTGAGGATGTCGATCGCCGGATAGATGCGCTTGTCGGCCACCTTGCGGTCGAGCTGGATTTCGCAGTTGCCGGTGCCCTTGAACTCTTCGAAGATGACTTCGTCCATACGGCTGCCGGTATCGATCAGCGCCGTGGCGATGATGGTGAGCGAACCGCCTTCCTCGATGTTGCGGGCGGCGCCGAAGAAGCGCTTCGGGCGCTGCAGCGCGTTGGCGTCGACACCGCCGGTCAGCACCTTGCCGGATGACGGCACCACCGTGTTGTAGGCGCGGCCGAGGCGGGTGATCGAATCGAGCAGGATCACGACATCACGGCCATGCTCGACCAGGCGCTTGGCCTTCTCGATCACCATTTCGGCGACCTGCACGTGGCGCGCCGCCGGCTCGTCGAAGGTCGAGGAAATCACCTCGCCCTTCACCGAGCGCTGCATGTCGGTCACTTCCTCAGGACGCTCGTCGATCAGAAGCACGATCAGATAGCATTCCGGATGGTTGGCGGTGATCGAGTGCGCGATGTTCTGCAAAAGCACCGTCTTACCGGTGCGCGGCTGCGCGTTGATCAAAGCGCGCTGCCCCTTGCCGATCGGCGCCACCAGATCGATCACACGCGGCGAGATGTCCTTCGAGGTCGGATTCTCGACCTCCATCTTCAGCCGCGAGGTCGGATAGAGCGGCGTCAGATTGTCGAAGTGGATCTTGTGCCGAATCTTTTCCGGGTCGTCGAAGTTGATGGTGTTGACCTTGAGCAGCGCGAAGTAGCGCTCGCCCTCTTTCGGGCTGCGGATCGGCCCTTCCACCGTATCGCCGGTCTTCAGCGAAAAGCGCCGGATTTGCGACGGCGAAATATAGATGTCGTCGGGACCGGGCAGGTAGTTGGCATTGGCCGAACGCAGGAAGCCGAAACCGTCCTGCAGCACCTCGACCACGCCGTCGCCGATGATCTCGACGTCCTGGGCGGCAAGCTTCTTCAGGATCGCGAACATCAGCTCCTGCTTGCGCATCACGCTGGCGTTCTCGACCTCCAGCGATTCGGCATAAGCGATCAGTTCTGGCGGCTTCTTATTCTTGAACTCGGCGAGTTTCATTTCTTGCATTAGATAGACTCTGGGTAGGCTTTGGGGAGAAAAATCGGCTGGTATGCGACAAATGCCGAGCGCGGCCGAAGCGAAAAAAGGGCGGCGCGTGACGGGAAGGAAGACCCGTCTTTTATCGTCGGTCGCCCGAAAGAGCAAGCCGCCTTTTGCCAGGTGCTGGGAAGCCCTAGAACGGCTTCACGACGACCAGGATGACGATGACGATCATCAGCAATGTGGGGACTTCATTGACGATCCGCCAGTGCCTCGCTGGCTTTTCGTTCTTGTCCTCGGCAAATTTCCGCACCGCTCCGGCGAGATAGCCATGCAGCCCTGAAAGCAACAGCACCGCGAGGATCTTGGCGTGCAGCCAGCCGCCCTGGAAGCCGAAACCTTTCCAGGCCAGCCAGAGGCCAAATACCCAGGTCACGACCATCGCCGGATTGATGATGGCTCTCAGCAGCCGGCGCTCCATCACCTTGAAGGTTTCGGACTGTACAGAGCCTTTCTCGGCTTCGACGTGGTAGACGAAGAGCCGCGGCAGATAGAGCATGCCGGCCATCCAGGAGATGACGGCAATCACATGGATGGCTTTCGCCCAGGGATAGAAACTGTCGGGTGCCGCGAAATAGAGGAGCGCGGTCAGCACGACGAGCACGACAATGCCGATCACCATGCGCTTCATTGCCTGGCCGGCGCTGTTCTCGCCGCTCTTGCCGGTCATCGGCCGCTCCTCACCATTTTCACCATGGCCTCGACATGCGCCACCGGCGTTTCCGGCGTGATGCCGTGGCCGAGATTGAAGATCAGCGGCCCGTCACCCAGCGAGCGAAGGATGGCGTCGACGCCGTCGGCAAGCGCCTTGCCGCCGGCCACCAGCCGCAGCGGATCGAGATTGCCCTGCACCGCGCCTTCCGCTTGCAGCTCCCGCGCCATCGACAACGGCACCGTCCAGTCGAGGCCGAGGCCGGTGATGCCTGTCTTCTTCCTGTAGTCGCGATAGCGCTCGCCAGCGCCTTTCGGAAATCCGATCACCGGGACATCCGGATGCGCGACCTTCACCTGCCGGACGATCTCGGCCACCGGCTCGACGCAGAACGCCTCGAAGGAAGGCTCGTCCAGAACGCCCGACCAGGAATCGAAAATCTGCACCACATCGGCGCCGGCCTCGATCTGGCGCATGAGATAGGCCGCCGAATGGTCGGCCAGTATTTTCAAAAGCCGGGCGAAGGCCTCCGGCTCGCGATAGGCGAAAAGCCGCGCCGGTCCCTGGTCCGGCGTGCCATGGCCAGCAATCATGTAGGTCGCCACCGTCCAGGGCGCGCCGCAGAAGCCGATCAGCGTCGTTTCAACGGGCAGTTTCGCGCGCAAGCGGCGGACTGTCTCGTAGACCGGTTCGAGATTCACGTGAAACGTTTCGCCGTTCAGAGCCGAAATCTCGGCCGGCGTTATCGGTTTCAGGACCGGTCCGTGTCCCTCTTCGAAGCGGACCTCCCGCCCCAGCGCGTTGGGCACCACGAGAATGTCGGAGAACAGGATCGAAGCATCGAAACCAAAACGCTCGATCGGCTGCAGCGTCACTTCGACGGCAAGGTCGGGATCATAGCAGAGATCGAGGAAGGATCCGGCCCGCTTCCGGGTCTGGCGGTACTCCGGAAGATAGCGGCCTGCCTGACGCATCATCCAGAGCGGCGGCGGTGAAACCGTCTCGCCCTTGAGGACGTCCAGCATGATCCGTTTCCCAGCCATCCAGTGCTCGTCCTCTCTACAGCGCCGCGCGTCCTTGGACGCGCGAAGGACGCTGTAGCACTTACTCTGGCGCATGGTCCTTTCCGAAGCTCCGCTTCGGGGCCATGCGCTGCTCCTCTTAAATCAAATATCTATTTTAAAAGAGTCTTCTGATTCTAAGAGTCTGTTGGTTGTGGTGGTTGCGACCTGTCCAGCCTGCCACTCGAAAAGGCCAGTCAGCATATTGTCGCGCAGCCTCGTTCGCAAATTGGAGGGATCTGGGGAAGAACCGGATTCAGGCTTTGGAGTCAAAAGCTTGGCTTCCTGCTCCCGTGCTTCGCGCTGTGGACGATATCGGCCAAGAAAAGTTGTTCCCCGGTTTTGTCCCCAGCGCCCCGACAAAGCCTACAGCGGGGCGAATTGTGGACAAGGTGCCATCTGATACAGTCGCTTTCACCGGATCGGCTTTTTCATCCAGCCTTGTCCACAACAGCCCACAGCCTGGAACCGCGCTTGTGAACAAACCCCAGAGTTTCTTCCACCTGCACCTGATTTCCGACGCCACCGGCGAGACGCTGCTGGCGGCCGGCCGCGCGGCGTCCGCCCAATACAAGGACGCGCGCGCCATCGAGCATATCTATCCGCTGATCCGCACCGAAAAACAGGTCGCCAAGGTGTTCGAGGACATCGAGGAGGAACCGGGGATCATTCTCTACACCGTCGTCGACCAGAAGCTCGCGCGCAGCATCGACGAGCGCTGCGCCGCCATGGGCCTGCCATGCGTTTCGGTGCTGGAACCGGTGCTCAGCGTCTTCCAGTCCTATCTCGGCACCCCGGCCGGCCGGCGCGTCGGCGCCCAGCATGTGCTCGACGCCGAATATTTCCGCCGCATCGACGCGCTGAACTTCACCATGGAGCATGACGACGGCCAGCTGCCGGCCAACATGGACGATGCCGATATCGTGCTGATCGGCATCTCGCGCACCTCGAAGACGCCGACCAGCATCTATCTCGCCAATCGCGGCATCAAGACCGCCAACATTCCGATCGTGCTCGGCGTGCCGCTGCCGGAAAGCCTGATCGCCGCCAAGACGCCGCTGATCGTCGGCCTGGTCGCCACCGCGGAGCGCATCTCGCATGTGCGGCAGAACCGCATCCTCGGCAACACCGCGCCCTATGTGTCGACCGACTATATCGACCGCGCCGCGATCAATGAGGAGCTCGCCTATGCGCGCCAGCTCTGCACCAGGCATGGCTGGCCGATGATCGACGTCAGCCGGCGCTCGATCGAGGAAACGGCGGCGGCCATCGTTGCCCTGCGGGGAAAGACGCGCTAGGGCAGGCGATATAAGTGAGCACTCCGTCCAACACCCCTCATCCGACCGAGCTTCGCTCGGCCACCTTCTCCCACAAGGGGAGAAGGAAGAACGTGGCGCCGGCGTCCCGCAAATACCGCCAGGTGGCGATTTGCAGCAGCGTTAGCGCAGGACTTTCCTTCTCCCCTTGTGGGAGAAGGTGGATCGGCGCGATAGCGCCGAGACGGATGAGGGGTGCTGGACGGAACGCGACCGTTGGGTGAACCAGCATGGCCGAGAAAATCATCCTCGCTTCGGGCAGCCCGTTCCGCAAGGCGATGCTCGTCAATGCCGGGCTCGACATCGAGGCGGTTCCGGCAGAAGTCGACGAGCGCGCGCTCGAGGCGCCGTTGCAGGACAGCGGCGTGTCTCCCGAAGACGTCGCCTCGATCCTCGCCGAGGCCAAGGCGACCGAAGTCAGCGAGCGCAGGCCGGGCACGCTGGTGCTTGGTTGCGACCAGACGCTGTCGCTCGGCGACGAAATCTTCCACAAGCCGGCCGACATGGAGGGCGCGCGGAGGCATCTCCTGGCTTTGTCCGGCAAGACCCATCAGCTGAACAGCGCCGCCGTGCTTTGCCGCGACGGCGAAGTGCTGTGGCGCCATGTCGGCGTCGCCAGCCTCACCATGTGCAAGCTCGATCCCGCCTTCATCGGCCGGCATCTGGCGCGCGTCGGCGCCAAGGCGCTGTCGAGCGTCGGCGCCTACCAGATCGAGGGCGAGGGCATCCAGCTCTTCGAGAAGATCGAAGGCGATTATTTCACCATTGTCGGCCTGCCGCTTTTGCCGGTGCTGAAGGAGCTGCGCGCATTGGGAGCCATCGATGGCTGAGAAAAAGGCCTTTGTCACCGGCCACCCGATCGCGCATTCGCGCTCGCCAAAGATCCACGGCCACTGGCTGGCGAAATACGGCATCGACGGCAGCTACCGGGCGATCGACGTTCGGCCGGAGGATTTCGCCGCTTTCCTGAAATCCCTTGGCGAGAACGGCTACCGCGGCGGCAATGTCACCATCCCGCACAAGGAAGCCGCCTTTGCCCTGGTCGAGCGCCGTGACGAGGCGGCCGACGCGATCGGCGCCGTCAACACGCTGTGGTTTGAGGATGGCGTTCTCTGGGGCGGCAATACGGACGGCTACGGCTTTGCCGCCAACCTCGATGACTATGTTCCGGGCTGGGCAACCAATGGCCCGGCCGTGGTGCTGGGAGCAGGCGGCGCCTCCCGCGCGGTCATCCATGCGCTGAAGGAGCGCGGCATCAAGGACATCCGCATCGTCAACCGGACGCTCGCAAGAGCCGAGGAACTCGGCCGCCACTTTGGCGCCGGCGTATCGGCGCATGGCGCCGGCGCGGTCGGCGAGCTGCTCGGCGATGCCGGCCTGCTCATCAACACGACAGCACTCGGCATGCATGGCAACGGAACCCTTGCCGCCAATCCGGCCGGTCTGCCCGGCCACGCCATCGTCACCGACATCGTCTATGTGCCGCTCGAGACACCGCTTCTGGCGGCGGCGAGCGCCCGCGGCCTGAAGACGGTCGATGGCCTCGGCATGCTGCTGCACCAGGCGGTGCCCGGGTTCGAGCGCTGGTTCGGCAAGCGGCCGGAAGTGACGCTGGAATTGCGGCGCATGATCGTCGCCGACATCGAAGCCCATTGAGATGACGGGCAAAGTCATGATCGTGCTCGGCCTCACCGGATCGATCGGCATGGGCAAGTCGACCACGGCAAAAATGTTCGCCGAGGCCGGCGTGCCGGTGCATGATTCCGACGAGACCGTGCATCGCCTCTACGCCGGCAAAGCCGCGCCTTTGGTCGAAGCGGCTTTTCCCGGCACGACGCAAGCGGGCGTGGTCGATCGCGCCAGGCTGGCCGAGAAAGTGCTGGGCGATCCGGCCGCGCTGAAGAAGCTGGAGGCGATCATCCATCCGCTGGTGCGCGCGGATGCCGATGCGTTTCTGGCCAGGCATCGCGCCGCCGGCGCGCCGCTCGCCGTGCTCGACATTCCGCTCTTGTTCGAGACCGGCGGCCGCAACCGCGTCGATAAGGTCGTGGTCGTCACCGCGCCGGCCGAGATCCAGCGCGCCCGCGTGCTGGAGCGGCCCGGCATGAGCGAGGCGAAATTCGAAGCGATTCTCGCCAAGCAGGTGCCGGACGCCGAAAAGCGCCATGAGGCCGATTTCATCGTCGACACCGGCCAGGGTTTTGCAGCCGCGCGCGCCGCAGTCGAGGCGATCATCGGGGAATTGACGGGGGATAAGTCTGGCGGGAACGCTTCATGACGCCTACTGTCAGCAGTCCCCATTGCCATTTTGTTCCGGTTCGTGATTCTGCTCTTTAGAGCGGACTGATTCGGATGCGTGAGATCATCTTCGATACGGAAACCACCGGCCTCGATTTGCGCGACGACCGCATCATCGAGCTTGGCGGCGTCGAGCTGGTCAACCGCTTCCCGACCGGCCGCACCTTCCACAAATTCATCAATCCGCAGGGTCGCGCCATTCACGCCGAGGCGCAGGCCGTGCACGGCATCAGCGCCGACGACCTGGTCGGCAAGCCGACTTTCACGGAAGTCGTCGAGGAGTGGTTGGCCTTCACCGACGGCGCCAAGCTGATCGCCCACAACGCCACCTTCGATATCGGCTTCCTCAACCTCGAATTCAGCCGGCTCGGCCATCCGGCCATCGATATCGGCCGCGTCGTCGACACGCTGGCGCTGGCGCGCCGCAAGCATCCGATGGGCCCGAATTCGCTGGATGCGCTCTGCCGGCGCTACGGCATAGACAACACCCGCCGCACCAAGCACGGCGCATTGCTCGACTCCGAATTGCTGGCCGAGGTCTATATCGAGCTCATCGGCGGCAAGCAGGCGGCGCTGGTCCTGGAGTCTGTTGCAATGCAGATGAACGGTTCCGGCGAGGTCGCCGATATCGACATCAGTATCGGCGCCAGGCCGATCGCCCTGCCGCCGCGCCTGACCGAAGCCGACCGAGCGGCGCACGCCGGCCTTGTCGGCACGCTTGGCGAGAAGGCGCTGTGGCTGAAAGTGGCGGCCGCGGGTTAACGGACAATCGGACAGGCAGCGATCCTTCGCGCCCCCCTCTGCCCTGCCGGGCATCTCCCCCACAAGGGGGGCGATTGGCTGTTTCGCCGCCTCGCCTGGTTCTTCAGCGCTTGAGATTGGCGAAATCCGTCGCGACATCTGATCTCCCCCCTTGTGGGGGAGATGGCCGGCAGGCCAGAGGGGGGCGCTGTCCCGCCAGCATTTCCAACAAAAAACCCAGCACGAAGCTGGGTTTTTCGATAGTTGCGATGGAGCGCGCGCCTCAGCTCACCTGCACCTTGCTCGCCGCCTGGTCCTCGGCGATGCGCTGCTGGAACATCTGCGCGAAATCGATCGGGTCGAGCATCAGCGGCGGGAAGCCGCCGTTGCGGGTGGCGTCGGCGATGATCTGGCGGGCGAAGGGGAACAGAAGCCGCGGGCATTCGATGAACAGGATCGGCAGCATGTGCTCCTGCGGGAAGCCGCTGATGGCGAAGACGCCGCCATAGACCAGCTCGACATTGAACAGCACTTCCTGGTCGAAGGAAGCCTTGGCGTTCAAGGTCAGGTTGACGTCGAACTGCTTGTCCGAGAGCGGATTGGCGTTGACGTTGACGTTGATGGCGATGCCCGGAGCCTTGTCGCGGCCGCGCAGCGAATTCGGCGCGCCGGGGCTTTCGAAGGACAGGTCCTTCACATACTGGGCGAGCACGTTGAGCGAGGGCTGTGCCTGGTTGCCGTTGCCGTTGGCGGCGCCTGCCGCGGCGTCATCGTTGCTGGCCATGAGCCTTTGTCCTTTTGCCTGGTCAGCATTGCTGACCGGATTGAAATCGGGGGTTCGCTATCATGCTCGGCAGGACAAGACAAGTTTTGCCGCCGTCGGGCGGTCACAGGTCGGGACCTAGTTTCCTTTGGGCGGTCGGCTCAGTCTGCGCTTTCAGGTGACATGGCTTGGAGATTGGCCGAAACGCCCATCGCGAAGTTGGGAGGCTTCCGCCAATCCCCGGCGTTTGCGCTTCGGTGAAATGCTGCCCGCCGACAAGCCTGCAACCTTACAAACTCCCGGTGTCGAGGGACCTAGTCGTCTTTCAGCCGCCGCCAAGGGGAATTGTGGTCCGGCCCGCGCGTATAATCGTCGGCGCGCGAATAGTCGCTGTCGTCGAGGTCGATCACCTTGTCGCGGCTGCGGGCGCGAAAGCCGCTGCTGAAGCTCGTCGCCATCACGATGCGGTTCTTGAGCAGCCGCCAGGCAAAATCGCGCACCGGCGGCAGGAGCAGCAGGATGGCGATGATGTCGGTGATGAAGCCCGGAATGATCAAAAGGATCGCCGCCAGCACGATCATCGCGCCATGCGCGAGCTGGCGGCTGGGATCGCGCCCGGCATCCATTTCCGCCCGCACCCGCGCCATCACCCCAAAACCCTGGTGCCGAAGCAGCAGGCTGCCGGCAACGGTGGAGAGGATGACCAGCCCGACCGTCGCCAAAGCGCCCACTTCGCGGCCGACGATGACGAAGCCGGCGATCTCCAGCAGCGGCAGCAGGAGCAGGAAGAGCGGGAACAGTGAAACGCGCAAGTCTTGACCGATCGCTTTCTTGTTTGCGGGCCTGCGGGCAATCGCCGCTGGCACTGGGGCCATTAGATAGGTATGGCTGCCTTTGATTTGAATGATTGCGCCCGCCGTTCTATATGCTTTGGGTGTTGAATGCTATGCGACCGCCGCCATTGTGAGACTCCGGGTGAGGCTCTGGTGGTCCGGCCAGGACAGGGATCGAATTGGCGGAAGATATGGGTTTCTTCGACTTCGGCACGATTTTCTTCTTGATTGCGGCAGTTGTGATCTTTTTCCAGCTGCGCAACGTGCTTGGACGTCGCACCGGAAACGAGCGCCCGCCCTTCGATCCCTATTCGGCGAACCGCACGCGCGACCAGGACGCGGCGCAGAAATCCGAGAATGTGGTGTCGCTGCCGCGCAAGCGCATGCCCGGCGAGACGGCGGCCGAGACCTATGCCGAGATCGACGCTTTCGCCAAGCCCGACAGCGATCTCAACAAGGGCCTGCGCACGATCAAGGACAACGATCCGGCTTTCGACCCGAAAACCTTTGTCGACGGCGCCAAGATGGCCTATGAGATGATCGTCATGGCCTTTGCCGACGGCGACCGCAAGACGCTGAAGAACCTGTTGTCGCGCGAGGTTTATGACAGCTTCGTCGCCGCGATCGGCGAGCGTGAGGCGAAATCGGAAAAGATCCAGTCTTCCTTCGTCGGCATCGACAAGGTCGACGTCGTCGCCGCCGAGATGAAAGGCACCGAGGCGCATATTACGCTGCGCATCGTCAGCGAGCTGATTTCGGCGACCCGCGACAAGGTCGGCGCCGTCATCGACGGCGATCCCGAGAAAGTCGCCGAGGTCAAGGATGTCTGGACCTTCTTCCGCGATACCCGCTCGCGCGATCCGAACTGGAAGCTCGTCGCCACGGAAGAAGAAGACTGAGTCTAGGTGGCGGCTGCCGTGTCGCTATCTTCCCAATTCAGCGAAAAATCCTTCGGCGACCTGCCCGGCTGGGGCGAGGACGATCACCTCGCCGCTTTCGCGGCGTTCAAACGTTCCGCCTTCCATGTGCTGACCAAGCCCTATCGCACCGGTTCGCTCGGCGTCGCATTCGACGCTTTTGCCGAGGCTTATGCCGAAGCGCGCTCCGTTTCGCCGGCGAATCGGTCGGAGGCGCGGTCCTTCTTCGAGCGCCATTTCGTTCCGATGCTGGTGGCAGCCGAAAACGGCGGCGCCGGCCTCGTCACCGGCTTCTATGAGCCGGAGGTCGAGGCCTCGCCGATCAGGACGGAGCGGTTCGTCGTGCCGCTGCTTTCCCGCCCCGCCGACCTGATCGATATCGATGAGAAAAACCGCCCCGCCGGCATGGATCCCTATCTCGCCTTCGCGCGCGATACGCACTCGGGGCTGGTCGAATATTGCGATCGCGGCGAGATCGAGCGCGGCGCGCTCTCCGGTCGGAAGCTCGAGATCGCTTGGTTGGCCGACAAGGTCGATGCCTTCTTCATCCATGTGCAGGGCGCGGCGCGGCTGAGGATGACCGACGGCAGGCTGTGCCGGGTCACCTATGCCGCCAAATCCGGCCAGCGCTTCACCGGTCCCGGCAGGATCCTGAGCGAGATCGGCGAAATTCCGCTGGAAAAGGTGACGATGCAGTCGATCCGCGCCTGGTTCAAGGCGCATCCCGGCCGCGTCGACGAGATCTTGTGGCAGAACCGCTCCTATATCTTCTTCCGCGAAGCCCCGGTCGAGGACGCGGCGCTTGGGCCTATCGCCGCCGCCAAGGTGCCGCTGACGCCTGGTCGCTCGGTCGCCGTCGACCGGCTGCTGCACACCTTCGGCACGCCTTTTTACATCGATGCGCCGACGCTGACCGCCTTCGAGCAAAAACCGTTCCGGCGGCTGATGATCGCGCAGGACACCGGCTCGGCCATCACCGGACCCGCGCGGGGCGACCTCTTCGCCGGGTCGGGTGATGCCGCCGGGGAAATCGCCGGCGTCGTGCGCAACGCCGCCGATTTCCATGCGCTGGTCCCGCGCGGGCTGATCGACGGGAGGTTCCGGTGACCCGTCGCGACGACAAACTCAGCGAGGACGACCGCATCCTCTGGAATCTGGTGGCGCGGTCGACGCGGCCCCTGAAAGGCAAGTTGAAAGGCAAGGCCGCGGTCGAGATCCCCGACATCGTCGAGCCCAAGCCTGTGCCGGCGCCCCCGCCGGTCAACGGCGTTGCGGCCACCGTTGCGAAACCGAAGACGCAGCACGTCTCGCATTCGCTCGACGACCAGACGCACGAAAAACTGAAAAAAGGCCGGTTGCCGATCGAGGGCCGCGTCGACCTGCACGGCATGACGCAGGACGAGGCCTATTCGCTGCTGTTGACCTTCCTGCACCGGGCGCATGCCGGCGGCATCCGCTATGTGCTGGTCATCACCGGCAAGGGCTCTTCGTCGGGCGGCGACGGCATCTTGCGGCGCTCGGTGCCGCATTGGCTGTCGACACCGGCCTTCCGCCACCTGGTCTCCAGCCACGATCATGCCGCCCGCAACCATGGCGGCTCGGGCGCGCTCTATATCCGGCTGAGACGAACGCGGTCATGAGGGTGCCGGCCATGAGGACGCAACAGTGACCCCGTTCGGTGAAAGGCTCAGGGCGCTGCGCGCCGAGCGCGGCGTCAGCCAGAAGGCTATGGCCCAGGCCATCGGCGTCAGCGCGGCCTACCTGTCGGCGCTCGAGCATGGCCGCCGCGGCGCCCCGACCTGGACGCTGATCCAGAAGATCATCGGCTATTTCAACATCATCTGGGACGATGCCGAGGACCTCGCCCGCCTCGCCGAAAGTTCGCATCCAAGGGTCAGGATCGACACCTCCGGCCTGTCGCCCGCCGCGACCGAGCTGGCGAATCTGTTGGCCGAAAGCATCGAGAAGCTGGACGAGGCGGAGCTGCGGAAGATCACGGCGTCGGTTCGGGCTGCGCTGAGAAGGTAGTTCCACAAATGAACGCTAGGCATCTCCTCGATTTCAGCCGAAGGTTAGCGAGATAGGCCGCGATCCTTCGCGCCCCCTCTGTCCTGCCGGACATCTCCCCCACTTGGGGGGAGATTGGCAACTTCGCCGAAGGCGCCATTTCTGCAACGTTGGCGATTGGCGAAAGCCGGCGCGACATCCAATCTCCCCCCTTGTGGGGGAGATGTCCGGCAGGACAGAGGGGGGCGCTGTCCCGCCAGCATTTCGGATTTCCTGCATCGCTGCGGCGATCAGAGTGACGGCATGAATCTCAACGCCTGCGCCCGCCGGCCCAAACTTACGCCGTCGCCGCTATTTTTGCCTCTTGCCCAAAAGGGGCCGTCCATACATGACGAAGCGAAGGTGGGTACCGAACCCTACTGCACCGAGCCCACCAGCACCGGCTGGCCGTCGCGGATCGAGACCCAGCGGCCGGTGTTGTCGATCGCCTGCCGCTTCAGATAGCGGTAGCCGGTCGCGTCCCAGGCTTTGACCTTGTCGGTCAGATTGTCGAGGATGTAGTCGCCCTTGTCGGTGCGCACCGTCAGCACCGAATGGCCTTCCCCGTCGGGCTTGCGCACGACGGTGATCAAGAGATCGGCTAGCGACATGCCCATGCGATAGAGCTCGCGCCGCTTCTCCAGCACATAGTCCTCGCAGTCGCCAAAGCCGTTGTCCGGATAGGTCCAGACCTCGTCCTTGCCGTAATTGTCGAGATCGCTCATCGGCTTGACGGCGGCGTTGACCCTGGCGGTCACGCCGGCCAGCTTGCGCCACAGCCCGCCGGTCATCTTGGCCGGCTCGAGATCGGTCGGGCGGATGTTGCATTCACTCGGATGCGACCTGCAGAAATCGTAGTGTCCGATCGGCTGCGAGGTCAGGCCGCCTGTCGTCATGGCGCCCGCCGCCCATGCCGGCACTGCCCAATGGGCCGAGATCGCCAGCCCTGCGACTGCACACAAACGCAGCATCCGCGCCATCGGTGAGGAGTTCATTGTCCCCCGGTCCGCCCTGTTCTTTTATTAACGAAACGTTAAAGGCGATTTACAGTCCGTGTCAATTAGAGACAACGACTAGTTTGACGGCATGGTTACCCGCGCGATCCCGGCAGCGGCTCTTTCGCAACAGACGCATCGGGCAACGCCAAAAAGCCGCCTAATGGCGGCTGGGGCACGCCTGCTCTTCGCTCAGCTCTTGGCGGAGCGGACCAGCTTCGGCTTCGCGGCCACCCGGGTCTGGCGGCCATAGCTGGTGATGAAGTCGACGATGCGCGGCACGATCTCGGAGCGGAACCGCGAGCCGTTGAAGACGCCATAGTGGCCGACGGCCGGCTGCATGTAGTGGGCTTGCCTGTCGGCCGGGATGTTCACGCAAAGGTCATGCGCGGCCTGGGTCTGGCCAAGGCCGGAAATGTCGTCGTTCTCGCCCTCGACGGTGAAGAGCGCGACGTTGCGGATGGCGCCCGGATCGACGGCTTCGCCGCGATGCTTCATCTCGCCCTTCGGCAAGGCATGCCGCACGAACACCGTGTCGACGGTCTGCAGGTAGAACTCGGCGGTGAGATCCATCACCGCCAGATATTCGTCGTAGAAGTCGCGGTGCTTCTCGGCGCTGTCGCCATCGTTCTTCACAAGGTGCATGAAGAAGTCCTTGTGGGCGATGATGTGGCGGTCGAGGTTCATGCTCATGAAGCCCGAAAGCTGCAGGAAGCCGGGATAGACCTCGCGGCCGAAGCCCGGCACCGGCCACGGCGCCTGCATGATGACGTTGTCGCGGAACCAGTCGATGCCCTTTTCCTCGGCCAGAAGATTGACCGCGGTCGGATTGCGGCGGGTGTCGATCGGGCCGCCCATCAGCGTCATGGTCGACGGCACGAAGGGATCGCCACGCTTTTCCATCAGCGCCACCGCCGCCAGCACCGGCACCGAAGGCTGGCACACGCCCATCACATGGGTGTCCGGACCCAGCGCGTGGAACATCTCGATGACATAGTCGATATAGTCGTCGAGATCGAAGCTGCCCTTCGACAGCGGCACCATGCGGGCGTCGACCCAGTCGGTGATGTGCACGTCGGCGTGCGGAAGCATCGCCTCGACCGTGCCGCGCAGCAGCGTCGCATAGTGGCCGGACATCGGCGCCACGATCAGCAGCTTCGGATCGGGCTTGCGCCCGGCGGGAAGCGAACGCTCGAAGCGGATGAGGTTGCAGAACGGCTTCGACCAGACGGTTCTTTCGGTGACGTCGACGGTCTTCCAGTCGACCACCGTCTTGGTCAGGCCGAATTCCGGTTTGCTGTAGCGGCGCGTCGTGCGCTCGAAGAGTTCGGCGGCCGCCGCGACCGAGCGGCCGAGGGGTGTGTGCGAGATAGGATTGAGCGGGTTGGAGTAGAAGAACCGCACCGCGTCGGCGTAGAGACGGGCGGGCTGCAGCGCCGCATGGTTCATTTCGTAGAGCTGGTAGAACATCGGGAACCCCGCTGCTGCCTGACGACCAAAGGGCCGACGAGCAGCGCCGAGCCTTGAATGTCTCGCAGCGAGGTTAACAAGATATTGTTGCGATGCAATACGTCACTTGGCGTGACGAATGCTGCTTTCGTCGAAACTGTTGAAAAGCGGCGCCCGGCGGCAGAGCCGGCTCAATGTGCGGTGCCGAAATATGTAGGAAATGTGTCCGGCCCCCTCTGCCGGACACTCAGACCATGATCCCGAACCGAAGGTCCGCGTCAGCGAACAGTGGAAACCGGTTTTCGGAAAAGATCATGGTCCAAGGAACGGCTAGACCCGCGCCATGCAGACTGCGGTGTGGCCCGAGCCGATGAAGCCGAGCTGGCTGGCGGCGCCGCGGGAGAGGTCGAGCACGCGGCCCCTGACGAACGGTCCGCGATCGTTGATGCGCACGACGACGCTGCGGCCGTTGTTCTTGTTGGTGACCCTGAGCTTGGTGCCGAACGGCAAGCTGCGGTGGGCTGCGGTCAGCGCGGCGGGGTTCATGCGCTCGCCGGAAGCGGTTCTCGAATGCAGCGCATACCAGGAGGCGCGGCCGCATTGCGCGGCGGCCGAGGAGGCGGTCGAGGCGCCAGCCATCAGGCCAGCCGCGACCGTTACCGCGACAAGCGCGGTGCGGTTGGTTTTCTTCATCTTTTAGGGGTGGGCTCCGTTTATAGACAACCCGCCGTATGTGTCGAATGAGGCGGGAAATGCGGCAGCGGTCTGGCGGTTCCATGGCAAGTGCACACGTTTGGAGTCGCCGCGAAACAGTTTGTCATGATATTTTCGCTGTGCACGGGCGTACTCTTTGTGAAGATCGCGCCGATTTGCGGGAAGTCTTGAGTAGGATCGGCCGTCAGTCTGCAAGTAGAAGAGGGAGCGACTGCCTCGCCTCCTTATTCTCTTTTAATGCATGCGCATTCCGGTGGAAAATCGACTTTCCGGGGGGATTTTTCTGATGCGACTGATCAGGAATTTGCTGGCGCTGATCGTGCTGGCCATCGGCGTGTTGTGGTCGCTGCAGGGCCTCGGGCTGGTCCAGGGCAGCTTCATGACCGGCCAGAGGCAATGGCTCTATATCGGGCTGACCACCGTGGTGGTCGGCCTGCTCGGCCTCGGCTGGGCGAACCGCTCGCGCGTTTGACAGGGAAAAAATCCACGCCGGCGGGACAGCGCCCCCCTCTGCCCTGCCGGGCATCTCCCCCACGAGGGGGGAGATCAGCCGTCATCGCGGCTTTCGCCAATCGCCAATGCTGCAGGACTGAGCGGGGCGCCAAAGCTGCCAATCTCCCCCCTTGTGGGGGAGATGTCCGGCAGGACAGAGGGGGGCGCGAAGGATCGCTACCGATCTCACCCTTGCGCCGCCCTCACGCTGCCTTTGCCGCAGGCTTGGCCGACTTGACGTGGGTCACGCTGCGGCGTCCGTCGACGCTGACCGGCACGTCGCCGTCGACGGTGGCGCGGCGCACGATCCGGTGCTGGTCGCCATAGTCGTTCACCGCATAATGCTGGGTGGCCCGATTGTCCCAGATCGCGACGTCGCCAGCCTGCCACCGCCACCGCACGGTGTTCTCGGGCGTGGTCACATAGCTCTGGAACAGCTCGTAGAGTTTTGAAGAATCGCCCCTCGACAGACCGACAAAGCGCTGGACGAAGTTGCCGAGCAGCAGCGAACGCTCCCCGGTTTCCGGATGCACGCGCACGACAGGGTGCTCGGTTTCGTAGACGGTCGAGGTGAACACCTCCTCGAAATGCTTCCGTTCCTCTGCCGAAGCGCGAGGACGCACGGCAGCGTAGTCATAGGCATTGCTGTGAATGGCCCAGAGATTGTCCGCCAACAGTTTCAGCGGCGCCGGCAGGCTTTCATAGGCGGCATGCGTATTGGACCAGATGGTGTCGCCTCCGGCCGCCGGAATGACGACGCCGCGCAGGACGGAGAATTTTGGATAGGCGTCGACGAATGTCACGTCGGTATGCCATTGGTCGGCACGGCCGCCGCCGCGGCTCGAATCCAGGTTGAGGATCGAGGCCGTGCCCGCGACCGGGCCTTGCGTCGGATGCGGCACAAGATCCCCGAGGCGCCGGGCGAACAGTTCATGCTCGGAATCGTCGAGATGCTGCTGCGCGCGGAAGAAAACGACCTTGTGCTTCAAAAGAAGCTGATTGATCGCCGCAATGGTGGCGTCCGACAGGTTTGCGCCGAGGCGGATGCCTCTGATTTCCGCCCCGACGCGGGCGGTCAGCGGAATGACATCGGTCGCTGGAATGGTCTGGTCGACAAGGGCCGGGTTGCTCATGGGAATCTCCTGGTTGCTGGTGGGGAAAGGGGAGGTCTGCGCAGGCTGATCACTGCGACCAGTACTGCCAGGCCCAGTAGAAACTCTCGTCGCGCGGCGGCAGGCGGTCGCGCTCGGAATCCAGCCGCACCGGCGCCGGCGATTTCGGCCTGTCCTGCTGCGGCTTGGTCTCTTTTGTCCTGGCAAGCAGCCAGTTGCCGATCTCAGCGAAAAGCACGGCGGTGGAATGCGTCATCGTCATTCTCCTTGTTTCGCTCAATCCTTGCCCGCCCATGGCACCAGCGCCCGCTCGACCCTGCGGATGACGAACTCCAGCGCGAAGGCGATCGTCGCGATCACCAGGATGCCCATCACCACCACGTCGGTGACCAGGAACTGCGCCGCCGACTGGATCATGAAGCCAAGCCCGCGCGTCGCCGCCACCAGCTCGGCCGCGACCAGCGTCGACCAGCCGGCACCGAGCGCGATGCGCAGGCCGGTGAGGATCGACGGCAGCGCGCTGGGCAGCACGACATGACGGACAACCTGTCCTTGGGTCGCGCCCAGCGAGCGCGCCGCATCGATGCGCTCGCGCGAGACGCCGCGCACCCCGGCGGCCGTCGACAGCGCCACCGGCGCCAGCATGGCAATCGAAATCACCAGGATCTTCGACGGCTCGCCGATGCCGAACCAGATGACGATCAGCGGCAGATAGGCGAGCGGCGGGATCGGCCGCAGGAACTCGAGCAGCGGATCGAACACGCCGCGCCCGATCCTGCTGATGCCGATGGCAAGCCCGACCGGAATGCCGACGATGATCGCCGCGACCAGCGCGGCGAACACGCGCCAGAGGCTCGCGGCAATGTGCTGGAGAAGCGTCGCATCGACGAAACCGTCGCGGGCGACCACGACGAACTTGGCCCAGACGGCGGCGGGCGAGGGCAGGAAGACAGGCGAAACGAGCTGCAGCCGAGCCGACAACGTCCAGGCGCCGAGCAGAATGAGGATGGTGATGGCGCTGATCGGCCGCGCCGAGATGCTCGTCCGCTTCGGCCGCGGTTGCGACCACGGCACCGAGAAGCCATCGGCATCGCCGGCTTTCGCTCCGGGCCGTTCGCTGTAGCTGCTGACGCTCATGCCGCCTCTCCCTCGAAAATCGCATCGGTCAGCTCCGCGCGGGCCGCGGCAAAGGCTGGGTCCGCCTTGATGGCGCGGATCGGCTCGCCGGCCGCATAACGGCGGCCGAAATGCGTTTCGAAGGTCCGCACCACATGGCCGGGTCCCGGCGCCAGCACGACGATGCGGGTGGCGAGCACCAGCGCTTCCTCGATGCCATGGGTGACCATCAGCACGCCGACTTGGGCAGCGGCCCAAAGATCGAGCAGCGTCGTCTGCATGCGCTCGCGCGTCAGCGCGTCAAGCGCGCCGAGCGGCTCGTCCAGCAGTAGGAATTCCGGCTCGGCGGCGAGCGCCCGGGCAAGGCCGACGCGCTGGCGCATGCCGCCGGAGAGCTCCCAGATGCGTCTGTCGCCGGCATTGTCGAGGTTGACCAGCTTGAGCAATTCATCGGCGCGCCGCGCCCGCTTGTCGGCGGCCACGCCGCGCAGCCTGAGCGCGAAGGCGACGTTTTCGCGCGCGGTCAGCCAGGGAAACAGCGCATCGTTCTGGAAGACGACGGCGCGGTCCGGCCCAGGCGCGGTGATCGGCCGGCCGCCGATCGTGGCCCGGCCGCGCGCCGGCTCCACCAGTCCGGCGGCGACGTTGAGCAGCGAGGTCTTGCCGCAGCCTGAGCGGCCGACCAGCACGACGAAGTCGCCCTTACTGATGTCGAGCGAGACGCGTTCGACCGCTGGCGCGGGCTGGCCTTCGTAATGGACGGTGACCTTGTCCAGGATGAGATGCGGCATTGGACTTAAAACCTCTGCTGCTGGGCCGGAAAAGGGGTGCCTGCCCCGAAACCGCTCCTCGTCAGCGGTCCGGGACAGGCAGGCGCGCGGCAGGGAAGAAAGCCGCGCGAACTTTCAGTGCCTCAGTTCGAGGCAAGCGCCTCGCTGGCATATTTGGCCGTGACGTATTTCGAATAGTCGGGAAGCACCGCGTCGATCTTGCCCTGCTCCTTGAGGAAGGCGGACGTCGCCGCGATCGCCTTGACCGTGGCGCCGCCGAGGAACTTGTCGGAGGCTTGCTCCTCCAGCGTCGGGAAGACATAGCCCTTGAGCAGTTCCGACACTTCTTCCAGCTTGGCGCCGGTGAGCTTGGCGATCTTGCCGGCCTCGGGTGAGGACACCGACCAGGCTTCGGGCTTGGCCAGGAATTGGGCATAGGCCTCGCCGGTCACCTTGACGAAGTCGCGCACGGCCTCCGGATGCTTTTCGGCGAAGTCGGCGCGCACGATCCAGGCGTCGAAGGTCGGCGCGCCCCAGGCCGCCACCTGTGATGAGTCCAACACGACCTTGCCGGAGGTCTTGATCTGGCCGAGCGCCGGGTCCCAGACATAAGCCGCGTCGATGTCGCCGCGCGCGAAGGCGGCGGCGATTTCCGGCGGCCTGAGGTTGAGGATCTCGACGGCCTTCGGATCGACGCCCTCATGCTTCAGCGCCGCAAGCAGGCTGTAATGCGTGGTCGACACGAAAGGCACCGCCACCTTCTTACCGGCGAGGTCGGCGACCTTCTCGATGCCGGCGCCGTTGCGGGCGACCAGCGCCTCCGAGGGGCCGATCAGGCCGACGACGAAGATGGTCTCAATCGGCAGCTCGCGGCTCGCCGCCGCGGCCAGCGGGCTCGAGCCGACATAGCCGATATCGACCGAGCCGGAGGCGATCGCCGCAATCACATCGGCGCCGGAATCGAATTTGCGCCAATCGATCGTGGCCTTGGTGGCTTTTTCGTACGCGCCGTCGGCCTGCGGCACTTTCGAGGGCTCGACCACCGTCTGGTAGCCGATGGTGATCTTGAGGTCGTCGGCCGCGGCCGGACCGAGATAGGCGGCGCCGGCAAGGGCGGCGGACGACAGAAGCAGAATGCGTCTGGAAATGGCTGACATGAAAGGCTCCCAACGGAAGAGAAAACCGGATTGCCTTTCCATAGTCGGTTAATTCTATCGGGTTTGTAGAGTTAAATCCTTCCAAGCGAATCGGCTGCAATGGAAAAAAGTCGCCCGGAATTGATTGCGAGGGCGCAAAAGGACGGTCGTGAATGGGTTCACCAACCGGCGGGCCTTGGAGATCGGCGAAGCCTTCATCCTTCAGCAAGGACCGAAGCGACCCCCGCAGACCCAAGATGTCTTTCTTGACGCGTTTGAGATTAGCGAAAGTCGGCGCGACATCCGATCTCCCCCCTCGAGGGGGGAGATTGGCAGCTTCACCGCCAGCACTATCGCATATCTCTGTCACCCTCACGAAAGGACCCCCGCGAACGAAAATCCTCCCGTCACCTTTTCCAGGTAAATCCGTGCCCCAGATAGCGGCGGAATTGAAACGGGGTTCCGTGCGCGGTGGGGTTAGTATAGTAATCTTATCAACATTAGGGAGAGAGAACGATGCGCGACCACCTGAACCGCATACCGCCAGTCGTTCGTGACGCCGGCCTGACGGCGGCTTAGGCTCGATCGCGGCCCTTCGACAGCTTCTGAATCCAGGTCATGATTGGACGCGGCAATTCCATCATCGTTGTCGGCGGCGGCGCCAGCGGCGTCGTGCTTGCCGCGCATCTCTTGAAATCGCCCAATCCCGATCTTCGCGTCACGCTGATCGAGAAGCGGCCGCATTTCGGCCAGGGCATGGCCTATTCGACGCTGCTTTCCGCCCATGTGCTGAATGTCAGGGCCTCCCTGATGAGCGCCTATGCCGACGACCCGGAAAACTTCGCGCGCTGGGTGCTGGAGCGCGGTCTCGCCCGGCCGGACCAGGGACCGTTCTACGCGCCGCGCAGCCTCTATGCCCGCTATCTGAAGGAATTGCTCGACGATCTCGAGGATCGCGAGCGCGAGACGGGAAGGCTACGCCTGATCCGCGAGGAGAGCCTGTCGATTGCGCCGACCGCGGCGGGCGTCGAGGTGGCCTTGGCCAACCGCACCAGCGTCGTCGGCCATCTCGCCGTTTTAGCCACCGGCCATGACGAGCAGCCGGGCGCCTTCCAGGGCCGCGCCATCCGGATGGGCTCGGAGGCGGACACCGTGCTCGACCCCGAGGCTCCGGTCCTGGTGCTCGGCACGGGCTTGAGCATGGTCGACGCTTTCCTCTCGCTCGAGCAGCGCGGCCATCGCGGCGAGATCATAGCTGTGTCGCGGCGCGGCCTGCTGCCCTCGCCGCACCGCAAGGGCAACCCGATCAAGCTCGACGTTGCCGACATACCGCTCGGCACCCAGCTTTCCTATTTCGTCAGCTGGTTCCGCAACCTGATCCGCGAGAACCAGAAGGCCGGCGGCGACTGGCGCGACGTCGTCGACGGCTTAAGGCCCTTCAACCAGAAGATCTGGCAGAACTGGCCGTCCTCGGCGAAACGCCGCTTCGTCGAGCACACCAAGGCCTGGTGGGACATCCACCGCCACCGCATGGCGCCCGAGGTCTATGAGCGCGTCACCGAAGCGGTCCGCTCGGGCCGCATCCGTCTTGTCGCCGGCCGGGTGGTGGACATCGAACCGAACGATGGCTTTGCCATAAAAGTCCAGCAGCGTGGCACGCAGGCGCTCGAAACGCTCGAAGTCGCCCGCATCTATGACTGCATGGGCATTGCCCGCGACATCTCAACCACGTCCAACGGCGTCGTGCGCTCGCTGGTCGAGCGCGGCCTGGCGCGGCCGGACCCGCTGCGCCTCGGCCTCGACGTCACCGCCAGATGCGAGCTGATCGCGGCCGACGGCACGGTGTCGTCAAAGCTCCTCGCGGTCGGACCGCTGACCCGCGGCACCTTCTTCGAAATCGACGCCATTCCGGATATCCGCGTCCAGTGTGCCAGGCTGAGCAAGCAATTGCTGGGCTAGTTCCCGTTCGGGCTTCAGCCGCCAAGCGCCTCGCACACCACCCGCGCGGTTTCGGCGCCGGAAAAATTCTGCTGTCCGGTGACGAGGTTGCCGTCGCGCACGGCAAAGCCGCGCCACAGGCCGGCCTGGACATAGTTGGCGCCGATCGCCTTGAGCTCGGCCTCGATCCGCCACGGCATCAGGTGCTTGCCGCGGTCGAGCGCGCCCATCTCCCAGGTCGCCTTGTCGGCGAAGTCCTCCTCGATATTGGCAAAGCCGGTCACCGTCTTGCCGGCGGCAAGCAGCGTTCCGTCGGCGCGTCTGGCGTAGCGCAGGATGGCGGTGCCATGGCAGAGCGCGGCCGCCACCTTGCCGGCTTCATGGAAAGCGACGAATGCTTGCTGAAGACCGGTGGCGTGCTCGTAGGTGAACATTGGTGACTGGCCGCCGGCGACGACGATCGCGTCGAAGCGCTCGACATCGATCTCGGCCACCGGCCGCGTGTTGTCGACCAGGGCTGCCAGTTTCGGGCTCGAAATGAAGCCGAGCGAGATGAGGTCGGTCTCCGAATAGCCTGACGGATCGCGCGGGTCGCTCAGCGCATCGGCCTCGCATTTGCCGCCCTCGGGCGAAAAGATCTCGACTTGATAGCCGCGTTCGGTGAAGGTGAACCAGGGATGCGTCAGCTCGCTCCACCAGAAGCCGACCGGCCATCCGGTCGTGGTCGAGACGGCCGGATTGGCGATGACGATCGCCACGCGCTTGGGTCTCCGGGCGTTGACTGGATTGGCGTCTCGCACACTCATGATTGCTTCTCCTCAATGAAGTCTATGCCGGGCACAGCGGCCGGTCGCCTCGCCACATGGCCGGGTAATTTTCGCTTTCGTCGCGGTCCGGCCTTGCCTACGATCGGGCGCATGACCCAACGCGGTAGACTTTATGGCTGTCCGGTCGAGTTCGCGCTCGACGCGCTCGGCGGCAAGTGGAAGACGGTGATCCTGGCGCGAATCAAGGAGAAGCCGCTGCGCTATTCCGAATTGCGCCGCATGATCCCCTCGCTCTCCGACAAGATGCTGACGCAGCGCCTGGCCGATCTCGTCGAGATCGGTTTCGTCACGCTGGAGGCGTCGCCCGACGGCAAGGGGCGCTACACGGTGACCGAGCGCGGCCACGATCTGGCCGCCGCGCTGCAGGCGCTCTATGACTGGGGCAGCGTGCACGGGCGGGCCGAGGGCGTGCGCTTCCGCACCGATGTCGAGGCCGCAGCCTAGCACAGCGAGTCTCTCAGGCCGCATCGGCAAGCGCGCCGCGAAAGCCCGCGACGTCGGTGATGACGGCTTCGCCGAGGAAACGAAGCGTGGCCATCGAGCGGTCGCGTGCCTCTTTGCTGCCGAAGCCGCAGGCGTCCTCGATCACCACGGCGACAAAGCCGTTGTCGGTCGCCTGCCGAACCGTCGGCTCGATGCCGATCTCCATGGCGATGCCGGCGAGTGCCACGGCGCGCACGCCACAATCGCGCAAGGCTAAGCCGAGCGAGGTGGAATCGAAAGCCGACATGGTCAGCTTGTCGAACACCGCCTCGTCCGCGCGCGGCTCCAGTTCCGGCACGATCCGCGTCGCCTCGGCGTCGCGCAGAAACCAGGGCTCGACCGCGTCGGGGTCGTCGCGCCGCTGCCAGGCCATGGCGGTGCGCAATTGCGTGGCGCCCATCCATGTCTTCGGCAGGGACAGGTGGCGGGTGAACGCCACCCGCATGCCCGCCGAACGCGCCGCTTCCAGCACGGTGCCGGTGCGCTCGATGATGGCTGCGGCGCCCGCGACCTGGCGGCAGATACCGATCTGCATGTCGTAGACGACCAGCGCCATGCGGCGCGGATCGCACCATTCGGCCAGGCTGGCCGGGATTTCGATGCCTTGGCTCGACCGGATCATGCCGCGGTCCGATCCCAGGGCTTCGCGATGTCGACGGTCGGGTCGAACAGGAATTCGAGCGGCAGCGGCGCGTCGAAGGCGATGAAGTGCCATTCCAGCAGCCCGGCCTTGGACAGCGGGAAGTCGTCGGTGTAGCGCCTGGCCGCTTCGACGCTGTCGAGCTCGAAGACGATGATGACGCCGCCGACATCGGCGCGCGCGTAGTTCTCGCGCACGATGCCCGCCTTCCAAAGCCGCCAGACATTCGAGACCTCGTCGCGCAGGTAGGGTCTGAGATCGTCGAGCGTGACGCCGGGCTTGAAATTGTCAAAGGCAAGAATCTTCATCGGCTGTTCCTTGCATTGGCCCCGCGCAGTGTTCGGCTAGCATGGCGAAATCGGCGGCGGCAACGAACGACATGGTTCGTTGAAACGGCCGACCTGGTATGCGGAAGACGTTGGCGCTTCACGCGCGGCGACCCCCTCTGTCGCCTTCGGCGACATCTCCCCCTCGAGGGGGGAGAACAGGCGGCCTGGAATTTCATTCCCCCACTCGCCGCCGGATTGGCACGATCTATCTTCTTTCCAACGGCGATCGGCTGGAAAAGACGCTAGTTTCGACCCATGGAGCAGCTGACATGAGCGTGCACAGGAAAGCGGCGCCCGACGGCGCGGAAAGCACTTTGTCGCGGTTGCGGCCGCCTTATGCCTCGGTGCTCGACCTGATCGGCCAGACGCCCGTCGTCGAGCTCACCAAATTCGACACCGGCAAGTGCCGGCTGTTCATCAAGCTCGAAAGCCAGAACCCCGGCGGCTCGATCAAGGACCGCATCGCGCTGTCGATGATCGCGGCGGCCGAGAAGGCGGGCCAGCTGAAGCGCGGCGGCACAATCGTCGAGGCCACGGCCGGCAACACCGGCCTCGGCCTCGCCCAGGTCGGCATTCCGAAAGGCTATCGCATCATCCTGGTCGTGCCCGACAAGATGTCGCGCGAAAAGATCCAGCACCTGCGCGCTTTGGGCGCCGAGGTGCACATGACCCGCTCCGACGTCGGCAAGGGCCATCCCGAATATTACCAGGACATGGCCGAGAAGATCGCCGCCGAGCTGCCCGGCGCCTTCTATGCCAACCAGTTCGCCAACCCGGCCAATCCGCTGGCGCACGAAACCACGACCGGCCCGGAAATCTTTTCGCAGCTCGGCGGCGATGTCGACGCGGTGGTGGTCGGCGTCGGCTCCGGCGGCACGCTTACCGGTATCGGTCGCTATTTCGCAAAACATTCGCCGAAGACCGAGATGGTGCTGGCCGATCCGGTCGGCTCGGTGCTGGCGCCGCTGATCAAGACCGGCAAGATGCAGGAGGCCGGCAGCTGGACCGTCGAAGGCATCGGCGAGGATTTCGTGCCGCCCAACGCCGATCTGTCGCTGGTCAAGAAGGCCTATTCCATCACCGACAAGCAGAGCATGCTGACGGTGCGCGATCTTCTGTCGAAGGAAGGCATCCTCGCCGGCTCGTCCTCCGGCACGCTTCTGTCGGCAGCACTCCGCTACTGCCGCGAGCAGACGACGGCCAAGCGCGTCGTCACCCTGGTCTGCGACAGCGGCAACAAGTACCTGTCGAAGGTCTTCGACGATTTCTGGCTGGCCGAGCAGGGCCTTGCCGAGCGCGAGCAGCATGGCGATCTGCGCGATCTCGTCATGCGCACCTACCGCACCGGGGACACAGTCTGGGTCGGTCCTGAGGAGAGCCTGCTCAACGCCTATGGCCGCATGCGCCGCTCCGATGTCTCGCAATTGCCGGTGCTCGATGAGGGCAGGCTGGTCGGCATCGTCGACGAGAGCGACATCCTGGCCAAGGTCGACGGCCCCTATGACGGCCGCTGGGACCGTTTCAACGCGCCCGTCCGCACCGCCATGACCTCGACCTTGCACACGCTGCAGGCCAGCCAGACGCTCGATGCGCTGCTGCCGGTCTTCGACCGCAACGAGGTCGCCATCGTCTTCGATGGCGAGGAGTTCATCGGCCTGATAACCCGTATCGACCTGATCAACCATTTGAGGCGCCGCGCAAAATGACGTCCACCGGCAAGAACCGCCTGGCCTTTTCCACCCGCACCATCCATGGCGGCCAGAGCCACGATCCGACGACCGGCGCGGTGATGGTGCCGATCTACGCCACCTCCACCTATGGCCAGCAGTCGCCCGGCGTGCACAAGGGTTTTGAATATGCGCGCAGCCAGAACCCGACGCGCTTTGCCTTCGAGCGCGCGGTGGCCGACCTCGAAAGCGGCACGAACGCCTTCGCCTTTGCGTCAGGCCTGGCCGCGATCGCAACTGTGCTCGAGCTGTTCGATGCCGGCGCCCATGTGGTGGCCACCGACGACATCTATGGCGGTTCCTTCCGGCTGATGGAGCGGGTGCGCAAGCGCTCGGCCGGCCTGCAGGTGAGTTTTGCCGACTTCACCGACCTTGCCGCCGTCGAAGCCGCCATCCGGCCCGAAACAAAACTGCTCTGGGTCGAGACGCCGACCAACCCGCTGCTGCGCGTCGTCGACCTCGAGGGCCTTGCGGCGCTCGCCAAGCGCAAGGGCTTGATCACGGTCGCCGACAACACCTTTGCCAGCCCTTACATCCAGCGGCCGCTGGAGCTCGGCATCGACATCGTCGTCCATTCGACGACGAAATACTTGAATGGCCATTCCGACATGGTCGGCGGCGTGGCGGTCGTCGGCGACAACAAGGATTTGGCCGACCGGATGAAATTCCTGCAAAACGCCATCGGCGCCATTTCCGGTCCCTTCGACAGTTTTCTGGCGCTGCGCGGCATAAAAACCCTGGCGCTGAGGATGGAGCGCCATTCCGCCAACGGCCTGAAGATTGCGCAATGGCTGGAGACGCGCAAGGACGTGCGCCGCGTCATCTATCCCGGCCTCGCCAGCCACCCGCAGCACGCCATCGCCGTCCAGCAGATGCACGCCTTCGGCGGCATGATCTCGGTCGACCTCGATCGCGACCTAGCGGGGACAAAACGCTTCCTCGAACGCACCCAGCTTTTCACGCTGGCCGAAAGCCTCGGCGGCGTCGAAAGCCTGATCGAGCATCCGGCGCTGATGACACACGGCTCTATTCCTCCCGAAAAGCGCGCGGCAAACGGCATCTCCGATTCGCTGGTGCGGCTGTCCTGCGGGATTGAGGATGGGGATGATCTGATCGCGGATCTGGAGCAGGCGCTGCAGGGTTAAACAGCCTTCGTCGTGATCCTTCGCGCCCCCCTCTGTCCTGCCGACCTGTCTTTCGTCATTCTAGGATCTGCGCGCGTCGCTTCGCTCCTTGCTCCGCCCTAGAATGACGAAGGATACGTCGCTGCTTGACGCGCAAGAACCCTCTCCGCTGTCTTTGGCGACATCTCCAGGGCGTTGGCGCCGCCATATGCGATTGCCCTGCCACAAGAGGGGATGGCCGTGGGGCGCTGTCCCGCTGACATCTCGGTATGTGTGCCATTGCAGACCGCAACTTACACTTTAAAGTGTACTCACTTTGCGATCTCCGGAGGCGTCATGCGCGTGATCGTGTTGGGTGGCGGCGTTGTCGGCGTCACCACCGCCTATCAGCTGCAGAAGGACGGGCACGAGGTCGTCATCCTCGAGCGCCAACTCCAAGTCGCGGCCGAGACCAGCTGGGGCAATGCCGGCATGATCGCGCCTGGACATTCCTTCGTCTGGTCGTCGCCGAAGGCGCCGATGATCCTGTTGAAATCGCTGGTGCTGAAAGACCAGGCGCTGCGCTTCAGGCTCTCGGCCGATCCCAGGCTCTACAGCTGGTCATGGCTGTTCCTGATGGAATGCACGGCCGAAAAGGCCAGGCGCAACACGCTGCTCAAGCACCGCCTTGCCGCCTATTCGCAATCGGTCCTGCACGAGGTCATTGCCGACGAGCAGATAGACTATGACAGCAACGACCGCGGCATCGTCTATTTCCACCGCAGCCAGCAGGCGCTCGACAAGGGCGTCGAGCACATGAAGCTCTTGGAGTCCGACGGGCAGGAGATCAGAGTGCTCGACCGCGCCGGCATCGTCGCGCTCGATCCCTCGCTGGCTTCCGCGAGGGAAAAAATCGCCGGCGGCATCTATTGCCCGACCGACGAGACCGGCGATCCCGCGAAGTTCACCCGGGCGCTTGCCGCCAAGGTCGTCGAGCGCGGCGGCGAAATCCGCACCGGCGCCACCATCACCGGCATAGAGACTTCCGGAGACGGCGTCGCCCAGGTGCTGACCGACAAGGGCAGCGTCAAGGGCGATGCCTATGTGCTGGCGCTCGGCTCCTACAGCCCGCTGATCGCCAGGACGATCGGCATCGGCCTGCCGATCTACCCGATCAAGGGCTATTCGCTGACCATTCCCGTCGGCAACCGGCCGCATCCGCCGACCATCGCTTCGGTCGACGAGCACAATCTGGTCGCCATCTCGCGCTTCGGCGACCGCATCCGCGTCACTGCAACTGCCGAATTCGCCGGCTACGACACCAGCCACAAGCCGGCCGATTTCGCCTTCATGAAGGGCGTCACGCAGGAACTTTATCCCGAGGGCGCCGACTATGACCGCGCCGAGATGTGGGCGGGCCTGCGGCCGATGACGCCGAACAACCTGCCCGAGTTCGGACGCCGCCGCCTGCGCAACCTCTACCTCAACACCGGGCACGGCCATATCGGCTGGACCATGTCGCACGGCTCGGCCCGCATCACCGCCGATCTGATCGCCGGCCGCCGGCCGGCGATCTCCATGGATGGACTTTTGAATTGAGAGCATGATCCCAAAAGCGGGGTCGTTCGAAAGGATCCTGCTCAGCCAAGAAAGGGAACGCGATGTCCGCCAATCTTGCCGCCGCCCGCCTTACCGCTTCCGGCCCGGTCGATCTCGGCATATTGCCGTCGGAGCTCGATGGCGGCCTTGCCTCGCGCGCGGCGATCGGGCTTGCGATCCTCGCCACCGACCAGACGCTGGAGCATGAATTTCGCGCGCTGGTGCGCATTCCGGGTGTCGCCTTCTACGAAGCCCGCCTCTTCAACGACAACGACATCACGCCCGATACGCTGCGCGCCATCGCCCCGCGGATCGCGCCGACCGTCGACTTGATCCTGCCCAGCATCCCGCTCGACGTCGTCGGCTTCGGCTGCACCTCGGCGACCATGACGCTCGGCGAGGAAGCCGTCTTCGCCGAGATCAGGAAGGCGCGGCCGGGCGTCGCCTGCACCACGCCGGTCACCGGCGCGCTTGCGGCCTTCAAGGCGCTCGGCGCCAAGGGCATCGGCCTGCTCACGCCCTACGCACCCGAGATCAATCAGGGCCTGGTCCGCTATTTCACCGGCCGCGGCCTCGACATCGCCGCCGTCGCCACCTTCGACCGCCGCGACGACCGCGAGGCGGCCCGCATCTCGCTCGCCTCGATCGAGGCGGCGGCCGAGCGGATGGCGGCGGCGCCGGGTGTGGACGCGATCTTCATCTCCTGCACCAGCCTGCGCGTCGCCGAGGCGGTGGCGGGGCTGGAACGGCGCATCGGCATCCCCGTCACCTCCTCCAACCACGCCATGGCCTGGCACTGCCTGCGCCTCGCCGGCATCGACGACGTCGTGCCGGCCGGCGGCAGGCTGTTCGCGCTGCCGATTGCCTGATCAGATTTGGCGGATTGGCCTGTTTGAAATCCGCCGGTTAACGGTTCTGGAAAAGGTTGCTTAACGCTTCGCTACTATGTCCCGCCTCGGGGAGGCATGACAGAGTGAGCGCGATGAACGACAGCCCCGAAAAGCGCAATGAATGGCGCGCCATTTTCTACGTCCAGGCGCGCGTCGCCATTCTGTTCGTACCGGTCGTCGTCAGCCTCCTGATCATCGGCGCGCTCGCCGGCAACGACCGCGACCCCGCGGCAATAGACCGGACCGTGACGAGCTCGGTGAAATAGGGCGCCCTCCTGTCGGCCAGCCGGCGTCATGCAACAAGCGCTTTGCTGTCTGGCGGGTTAAGGCGTTCGATCAAACATTCCGCTGCGCGATTGCCTTCCGCAGATCGGCGAGAGAGATCACCAGTGTCATCGGATCGAGCGGCGAGGGATCGAACCCCAGTGCCGTGTAAAAGGTTCGAGCGTCATCCGAGATCGCGTGAACAAGGATGCCGTGGATGCCAAGCGACCCGGCCGCGTTCGTCGCTCGGCGTGCTGCGTCCTGAACGAGCGCCCGGCCCAAGCCTCGGTGCTGATGAGAAATATCGATGGCAAGGCGGGCAAGAATAGCAACCGGAATTGGATCCGGCATGTTGCGCCGGAACCGGCCCGGCGTGTGGCTGGCGATGACACCGCCCGAAGCGAGCGCGTAATAGGCGACGACCTTGTCGCCCTGGCAAGCGACGAAGGTGCGCGTTGCTCCGCTGTCCTGATTGGCCAGCGCCCGGCGTTTGAGCCAGTCGTCCAAAACCGGAACACCGGATGAAAAGGATGAAAGATCGTGTGTACGGTCGAGCGGTGCCGGCGCCCGAAGCGTCACTTAGTTTCCCACGGCAGGGGCGCGTTCATCAGCTTGGACAGTCGCTCGTTCGACTTGGCCGGCGCATCGAGCAGAGAAAGGAACTCCGCGTAGGCCTCGGGCGAAACCTTGATGAGCGTGCGGTCGAGCAGCGTGTCCTCGGCCATACGCCGCGCGGCGTCGAGGATGAAATCCGTTCGGGTCTTGCCAAGCGCGCGCGCGGCCTCGTCAATCAAGCCGCGTTCCTCGGGCTTGATCCGGATGTTCAGCGTGCTTCTCTTGGAAGCTTCGTCCGGAGATTCGTATTTCATCGTTTCAGGATAGCAGTTTGTAATGACGTTGTCATTATCGATGAGCTTCTTGCTACCTTCACGGTTTGACCCGTGTCAGTAGCATAAGCCAAGGAACACAAGGCACGGGATGACCTCCCGGCTTTCACGACCTTGTATGTCGAGGATTAGCCCGATCCCGTTGGCAGTCGGGACGAATGGTGCGTCTCCTTCGCCAAGGCTTCGGAGGATACCCTTCGCTCTTGGAACTCCGGGGTGGCCTGCCACCCGAAGCTCGAAGAGCGAAAGATGGTGCCCAGAAGAGGACTCGAACCTCCACTCCTTGCGGAACACGGACCTGAACCGTGCGCGTCTACCAATTCCGCCATCTGGGCTGGTGGGCGCTCATGTAAGCGGGCAAACGATATGTGTCAACGCGGTTTTTTCGCGACCCGGCAACGCTTGCTGGCCAAGCTTGTCTTGCATCTCGCCCTGCCGCGTCGGCCGAGCGCGTTGCCAATAGCCCTCACCCCTCCAGCACTTCCTTCTTCGCCACGGTGGAATCGGCGTTGAGCTTGTAGATCACCGGCACGCCGGTGCCGAGCTCGAGCTTGACAATCTCCTCGCCGCTCTTGCCGTCCAGCGCCATGATCAGCGCGCGCAGCGAATTGCCGTGCGCGGCGACCAGCACCGTCTCGCCGCGCAGCACATGCGGCTGCACATCGTGCAGGTAATAGGGCCACACCCGCGCGCCGGTGTCCTTCAGGCTTTCGCCGCCGGGCGGCGCGATGTCGTAGGAGCGGCGCCAGATATGCACCTGCTCCTCGCCCCACTTCTTGCGCGCGTCGTCCTTGTTGAGGCCGGAAAGGTCGCCATAGTCGCGCTCGTTGAGCGCCTGGTCGCGGATCGTCTCGAGGTTGCCTTGGCCAACCACGTCGAGGATGATCTGACAGGTCTTCTGCGCCCGCTTCAGCGCCGAGGTGTAGGCGATGTCGAATTTCAGCCCGCGCGCCTTGAGCTTCTCGCCGGCGGCAAGCGCTTCCGCATTGCCCTGCTCGGTCAGGCCGACGTCGCGCCAGCCGGTGAACAGATTCTTCAGGTTCCATTCGCTCTGGCCGTGGCGCACGAGCACGAGAGTTCCCGACATGTTTGCTCCTCTAGGGTTTGAGCAATTCCGGGAAAGCGGCTTTCCGTCCGGAATTGTGTAAGAACAATATGGACCCGCCTCAGCTCAGCCCAAGCACGTCCCGCATGGAGTAGAGCCCAGGCTTCTTGCCGCGCGCCCAAAGCGCCGCTTTTACAGCGCCGCGGGCAAAGATCGCCCGGTCCTCGGCCTGATGCGAGAGCGTGATGCGCTCGCCGGTGCCGGCCAGGATCACCGAGTGCTCGCCGACCACCGAGCCGCCGCGCAGCGTCGCGAAGCCGATCGTGCCCGGCTTGCGCACGCCGGTGTGGCCGTCGCGCACCCGCACGCTGTTGTCCTTCAGCGCGATTTCCCTGCCCTTGGCCGCCGCCTCGCCGAGCAGCAGCGCCGTGCCGGACGGCGCGTCGACCTTGTGCTTGTGGTGCATCTCCAGGATCTCGATGTCGAAATCTTGCGGGTCGAGCGCGCGTGCCGCCTGCTCCACCAGCACCGCCAAAAGATTGACGCCGAGGCTCATATTGCCGGATTTGACGATCGTGGCGTGGCGCGCGGCGGCCGCGATCTTCGCATCGTCGTCGGCCGAGCAGCCGGTCGTGCCGATGACATGGACGATGCGCGCCTGCGCGGCATAGCCGGCGAATTCGACGCTTGCTTTGGGCGCCGTGAAATCCAGCACGCCGTCGGCCTTGGCGAAGGCCGGCAGCGGATCGTCGACGATCGGCACGTTGATGATGCCGATGCCGGCAAGCTCGCCGGCATCCTTGCCGAGATAGGGCGAACCTGGCCTTTCGACGGCGCCGGCTACTCTTGCACCCGGAATCGTGTGGATGGCGCGAATCAGCGTCTGCCCCATCCGGCCGGCAGCGCCCACCACCACCAGGCCCATATCGCCCGTTTCGCTCATGCGCTTCTCCTGACGGCCTTTTTCGTGCGCTGCGGAGTTTGGATTGGCTTGGCGTCATCGACAAGCCCCAGCCCCTTCTTGCCCTGCACGCGGTGGAAGCGGGCATAGACACTGTGCGGATCGGCCATCAGCGCGGCATGGGTGCCCTGCTCGACCAGCCGGCCCTCTTCCAAGACGATGATGTGGTCGGCATTGACGACCGTCGACAGCCGGTGCGCGATGACGATGGTGGTGCGTCCTTCCATGACATGGGTCAGCGCTTCCTGGACGCGCGCCTCCGCCTCGTTGTCGAGCGCCGACGTCGCCTCGTCGAGCAGAAGGATCGGCGCCTGGCGCACGATGGCCCGCGCGATCGAGACGCGCTGGCGCTGGCCGCCCGACAGCGTGACGCCGTTCTCGCCGACCGGCGTGTCGTAGCCCTGCGGCTGCTGGCGGATGAACTCGTCGGCCGCCGCTTGGGCAGCCGCCAGCTCGATCTCGGCATCCGAGGCGGAAAGCCGTCCGTAGCGAATGTTGTCGCGGATCGTGCCTTCGAACAGATAGGGCGCCTGCGAGACATAGGCGATCGATTGGCGCAGCGACTGCTTGGTCACCTTGGCAATGTCCTGGCCGTCGACCACGATGCTGCCTTGGTCGACGTCGTAGAAGCGCTGCAAGAGCGCCACGAGCGTCGACTTGCCGGCGCCGGACGCGCCGACGATGGCGGTCACCTTGCCGGCGGCGGCGGTGAAGCTCAGATCCTTCAGCACCGGCATGTCGGCCGAATAGCCGAACGAAACATTGTCGAAGCGCACCTCGCCGCTGGCGATCCTGGCCGCGGCCGCGCCGGGCGCGTCGCCCTGCTGCGGCTCGAGGTCGAGCAGCTCGTAGATCATGCGCGCATTGACCAGCGACCGCTCCATGCCGACCTGCATGCGCGCCAGCCGGCGTGCCGGATCATAGGCGAGGATCAGCGCGGTGATGAAGGAGAAGACCGCCCCCGGCGGCTGGCCGAGCACCAGTGCCCGGTAGCCGGAATAGGCGATGACGCCGGTGACGGCGAGGCCGGCCAGCAAGTCGGAGATCGGCGTCAGCCGCTCCGAGACGCGGGCGATCTTGTTGCCGCGCTGCTCGGCGCTCTCGGAAAGCTTGCCGATGCGGCGCGCGAGCTCTTCCTCCATGGTGAAGGCCTTGACGATGGCGATGCCTTGCGTCGCCTCCTGCATGGCGCCGATCAGCCGCGAGTTGATCTGCACGGATTCGCGCGAGATGCGCCGCACCCGGCGCTGTAGATAGACGACGGCCCAGATCAGCGGCGGCCCGATCAGCAGCGAGGACAGCGACAACAGCGGGTCCTGGTAGATCATGACGCCGATCAGGCCGATCAGCGATACCGCATCGCGCGCGATCGAGGTCAGCGTCATCGACAGAAGATCGCGGATGCCGTTGATGTTCTCGTTGACCCGCGCCGCGAGCTGACCCGAACGCGTGTCGGTGAAGAAGCCGACCCCGAGCTTCATCAGATGGTCGAAGATGCGGCGCTGGTAGCGCGCCACCAGATTGTTACCGATTCTCGCCAGTGTCACCGCCTGGCCGTAGGTGGCAAGTCCGCGCAGCACGAAAGAAGCCATGATGCCCGCGCAGATCAGAAAGATCAGATCGCCGCGCCGATCGTAAAAAATCTCGTTGACGACCGGGCTCATGATCCATGCGGCGAAGGCCGTCGTGCCCGAAACGACCAGCGAGCAGGTGATGGCCGTCACATAGGCCCAGCGGTATTCGCGGCCGTTCTCGGCGATGATGCGGCGCAGGATCGCCCAGGTCTCGCCCGGCAGGGCCTTCGCTTGAGGTTGAAGCGACTGGTTCAAATCGGGATTTGTTCCGTGATTTTTCGGTTGCCTTCGCAGCAGGGCCGCAATTTGGCACCCCTCTTAGCGCTCCGGTTGCGGCTTGCCTATGGCGAAACTTCGTCGCGGCACGAACCCGTAGCCTCAAACGGTCGCCCGCCAGTGCCGCCCCGCCGTCTGCACGCCGAACAGCGAGGGGGTCCTGGCATAGGCGGCGAGGCCAAGAAGCGCCGCCAACGGGTGCGTGATGACATAGACCGGCATCGCCCGCATCAGCGCGCTGTGCGGGGCCTTGTCCTCGAAGGCGGCGCGGAAGTTTCCGGCCTTCAGCGCCGGCACGATTTTTTGCGCGATGCCGCCGGTCAGGAAAACGCCGCCGCGGCTCATGAACACCAGCGCCAGGTCGCCCGCGGTGCGGCCGAGGCAGGTGACGAACAGCGACAGCGCTTCTTCCGCCACCGGGTCGGATTTGGCGAGCGCCGCCGCCGTGATTTCGGCCGGTGTCGTGAACGGCGTCGGCTTGGCGTCGGCCTTGGCCACCGCGCGATAGACATTGACCAGCCCGCGGCCGCACAGGATCTGCTCGCCGGAGATACGGCCCTCGAGCTTCTCGATATGCGGGAACACTTCGAAGTCGCGCGGTGTGCGCGGGCCGATATCCATGTGCCCGCCCTCGCCCGGCACCGGTATCCAGTGGCGCAGCGCGTAGATCAGCCCGGCGACGCCGAGCCCGGTTCCGGGGCCGAGCACGACCCGGCCGGCGCTCGGCTCGGGCGTGCCGCCGCCGATCTTTTCCATATGCTCCTCGCCGAGCGCCACGACAGCCAGCGCCTGCGCCTCGAAATCGTTGAGCACGACAATCTCGCTCAAGCCCAGATTGGCAAACATCTGGTGCGGCTTGACCACCCAGGGGCAGTTGGTCAGCCGGATCTCGTCGCCGTCGACCGGGCCAGCAACCGCCAGCACCGCCGAATGCGGCTGGATCGACGAACGGTCGAGCACCGCCGCCTGGATCGCCTCGTCGATGGTGGCGAAATTGGCCGTCTGGACGATCTGCGGCTCGGTCGCTTCCGAATTGGCGTCGAGCACGATCGAGAAACGCGCATTGGTGCCGCCGATGTCGCCGATCAGGACCGGAAACCGCAGCGCTGTATCGTCTTCGCCTGCCATCTTTTCTCGCTCGTCCCCATTCTTGGCCATCTGCCGCTTGTCTGTTCGTTGAACTAGCGCATGGACCTGCAAAGGGAAAGCGGCTTCGCTTCAGGCTTGAATTCCGGCCTCGCCACACCTTTTCAGCGCTTGCGCTGCCCCTCACCTGCCTGCCGGCATCCTCTCCCCCCTTGAGGGGGATATGTCGCCGAAGGCGACAGAGGGGGTCGCCGCGCGTGAACCGCCGGCGCCTTCCGCGACGACAGACACCGCCGGCGATCTACGCGAGACGACCCCCCTCTGGCCGCTTCGCGGCCATCTCCCCCTCAAAGGGGAGATTACGCAGGGACCTCAGTTCCCCGGTCTCGGTCGCGGCAGCGGAATGCCGATCGAGGGGGTGGGCGCGAAGGCGCTGGCTGCCGCGGGGAGCACGGCATCCCCGCTGGAGATCGTCTCCGCCGGCTCGGTCGGTTCCGGCTTGGCTGCCGCTACCGCCGCCGCCCCGCCATCATAGGTCACGGCCTCCAGCGAAGGCGCGTCCGGCGCGGCGAGCACCGCCTGGCATTCTCTCGGCAGGTTGGCCATGGTCATCAGGTCGCGGGCCTTCGGCGCATCCGGGTTCTTGTTCGGGCGCCAAGGCTCCTCGGTGAACCACCAGGCAAGCGGCTTGCCGCAGCCGTCGTCGTCGTGCGTCGCCTCCTGTGCCTTGCAGCCTGGCGAGCCCGCCTGGCAGCCGATGCGCATATGGAAATGATAGTCGTGGCCCCAGAACGGGCGGATCTTGCGCAGCCAGGAACGGTCGCCGGTGACCGTGTCGCAGAGCTTCTTCTTGATGCCCGGATTGACGAGGATGCGCTCGACCTCAGGATAGCTCGCCGCGCGCTTCAACAGCCGCGTATGCGCCGGCGTCCACAGCGCCTCCTTCACCAGATGCGTCTTCTCGTCGACCATCAGCGTGGCGCTCATCGACTCGCGCTCGGCAAACGTCAGCGGGCGCCTCGGCATCGGCGTCAGCCAGATATCGGCATCGAGGCCGATCTGGTGCGAGGCATGGCCGGTCATCATCGGGCCGCCGCGCGGCTGCGAGACATCGCCGATCAACAGGCCCGGCCAGCCATCCGCGTGGGCATCACGCGCGAGCTTCTCGATCAGCGCGATCATCGCCGGATGGCCCCAGCGGCGGTTGCGCGAGGGGCGCATCACTTCCCAGCTCGGCCCGTCCATAGGCAACGCGACGCCGCCAGTGAAGCATCCCTTGGAATAGAAGCCGAAGGATTGCGCGGGTGCTACCGCCGGCAGTTTCTCGGCGCCGAACAGGTCTTTTGCGCGTTGCTCGGCGGAAATCGCTCCGGCTGCCAATGCAGTCAGCGTCAGCAGCGCCAGCGCGGCGGTCAGGAACGGCTTCCTGTCGGGCAGCGATCGCAGCGTCATCAGGCCGGGTCCCCTCTCCAGTCAAACTCGTTGGCGCGAGCGAATCATACCATGTCACGCGCGGCGCTTCGATCATGAGCGTTTCATCGGGCTGCGCGGCTCTCCGTCCCGCCAGTTGCCGTCGGCCCACATCCGCTCCAGCGCTACCCGATAGTTCGGGAAACGAAAGCTGTAACCGGCCGCCTTGATCGCCTTGTTGGCGACGCGCTTGTTCTCGCCATAGAAGGAACGCGCCATGGGCGAAAGTTGGGCGGTCTCGAACGGAATTTCGGGCGGCGGCTCGACGCCCATCAGCCGGGCGGCATAGGCGACGACGTCCTGCGGCGGCGCCGGCTCGTCGTCGGTGACGTTGAAGATGCCGCCGAGATTGTTCCCGGCCAGATGCCAAAGCGCGCCTGCGATGTCGTCGCAATGGATGCGGTTGAACACCTGATCCTTCTTGACCAGCCGCCTCGCGGTGCCGTCCTCGATATTCGCAAGCGCGTTGCGTCCTGGCCCGTAAATACCGGAAAGCCGCAGGACCGCCACCGGTTTTCCGATCTCCTGGCCGAGCTTCAGCCAGTCCCGTTCGGCCGCCACCCGCATCACCGAGCGCTTCGACACCGGCTTGCAGTCGGCGCTCTCATCCACCCAGGCGCCGCCATGATCGCCATAGACGCCGACGGTCGACAGATAGCCGATCCATTCCAGCGCCGGCATCTTTGCCCGGATCGTCTCGCCGGCGGCGTTGAGCACCGGGTCGCCCAACTCGTCCGGCGCGACCGAGATGATGAGATGCGTCGTTTGCCGAAGGGCATCACTGATCTCGGATGTCAGCGAGCCGTCGAAGCGCAATGGCTCGATGCCCGCCCGCCGCAACGCCTCGAATTTTTCCGGCGCGCGCGTCGTGCCGGAGATCGGCGTGCCCTGCCCGTTGGCTCGCGCAAAAGCCTTGCCGGAATAACCGGCGCCGAAGATGAAGAAGCGTCTTTCGCCCATCAATGAACCTCTGCAGAATTTCGCTGCGCCGCAAGCCATTCGTCGCGTACCGTTGCGTCGCCTTCGGTCTGCAAGGCGGACGCTGCGAGCTTGGCAAGATCGCGCCGAGGCATCAGCCGCGATAGCGCCCATACTGCCGCACCCCGCACCAGTGGCGAGCCATCGTCGAGCAGGCCATGCACGATTGGCGTCAGCGAAGCATCGCCCGAATTGCCGGCGGCGATCAGCACGTTGCGGACAAAGCGGTCGCGGCCGATGCGCTTGATCGGCGAGCCGGAAAAGAAGGACCGGAACGCCGCGTCGTCGAGCCGCAACAACTCCGACAGCGGGGGCTCGCGCAGATCGGCGCGCGCGGCAAGCTTGGCCTCGGAGGCGACGCTGGCGAATTTGTTCCACGGACAGGCTGCGAGACAATCGTCGCAGCCATAGATGCGGTTGCCGATCTTTTCGCGGAATTCGCGCGGGATCGGCCCCTTGTTCTCGATGGTGAGATAAGAGATGCAGCGCCGCGCATCGAGCCGGTAGGGCGCCGGAAAGGCGTTGGTGGGGCAGACATCCAGGCAGGCGCGGCATGAGCCGCAATGGTCTTCTTCCGGTGCATCAGGCTCGAGCTCGGCCGTCGTGAAGATGGTGCCGAGGAACAGCCATGAGCCATGCGCGCGGCTTACCAGATTGGTGTGCTTGCCCTGCCAGCCGAGCCCGGCGGCTTCGGCCAGCGGCTTTTCCATCACCGGCGCCGTATCGACGAAGACTTTGACGTCGCCACCGGCGCGCGCGACGATCTTGCCGGCGATCTCCTTCAGCCGGCCCTTCATCACGTCGTGGTAGTCGCGGTTTTGCGCGTAGACGGAGATCGCGCCGCGATCGTGTTTTTCGAGGATGTCGCGCGGATCCCGGTCCGGGCCGTAGTTCATCGCCAGAACGATGATCGAGCGCACCTCCGGCCACAGTGTCGAAGGCTCGCCACGCCGTTGAACCGTCTCGGCGATCCAGTCCATCGAGCCGTGAAAACCGTCCGCGACGAATTCGGCCAGGCGCGCGGGCGCCAGCGGGATCGCGTCCGGCCTGGTGACGGCGACGGCCTCGAAGCCGGCGCGGCGCGCCTCCGCGTCGATCAGCGCGCGCAGGCGGGTTTTATCAGAAATCGAGATCCGCATAGTGCGATACCGGCGACAGGCCGCGCACCCGGTCGGTGAGCAGCGGCCGGAACGACGGCCGTGATTTCACGCGTGTATACCATTCGCGCGCTGCCGAGTGCTCGCGCCAGTCGATCTCGCCGAGATAATCGAGCACCGAAAGCGCCGCCGCCGCGGCGAGGTCAGCATAGGTCACCTTATTGCCGGCGAGCCAATGGCGCGTGCCGGCGAGCCAATTGGTATATTTCATGTGCTGGCGGATGTTGGCGCGCGCGGCGCGGATCGCCGCCGAATCGGGCGAGCCGCCGCCCGCCGTCTCCGGCATCACCGGCTTCAGCACACGCTCGCGCACCAGGTGGCGGGTGACCTCGCTTTCGGCCTTGCTAAGATACCAGTCGGTCAGCCGGCGGATTTCGGCGCGCTGCATCGGGTCCTCGGCGAACAGCCGCTTGTCGCGCTTGAGCACCCCGCGCGTCTCGTCGAGATATTCGGCGATCACCATGGCGCCGACGATCGGCACGTCGCCCTCGGCAAGCAGGATCGGCAGCGTGCCGGCCGGGTTCAGCGCCAAAAACTCCTTGCGCCGCGTCCAGGGCTTCTCCTCGATCAGCGCCAGCTCCTCGCCATACTCGCCGAAAGCGAGGCGCACGAACCGGCAAGTGGCGAACATCGGATGGTGGAAAAGCGTCAGCATGGTTCCGCGATGATAGGGCGCACTGGCGAATCGCCCCCTGCGCCGGTAAGTCTTGGCGGCCCGTCATGCGGCCGTCACGGTGTTGCGACCTATAGGGGGACTTCCGCGCCGTGACAAGCAAGCCGTTGTCTCCAGCCGTCCCCTAAATCCTGAGGTTGCCATGGAAAGCCAGACCATCGTCGAAGCGCTACTGCTTGGGTTGCTGGAGGGCCTGACCGAGTTCATTCCGGTGTCCTCGACCGGCCACATCCTGCTCGCCGGCCATTTCCTCGGCTTCCATTCGACCGGCAAGGCCTTCGAGATCCTGATCCAGCTCGGCGCGATCCTGGCGATCCTGAGCGTCTATTTCCGCCGCCTCTGGAAAATGCTGCTCGAACTGCCCTATGACCGGCTGACCCGGCATTTCGTCATCGGCATCCTGATCGCCTTCCTGCCGGCCGCGGTCATCGGCGCGCTGGCGCATGATTTCATCAAGACCTTCCTGTTCGAATCGCCGCGGCTGATCTGCATCATGCTGATCATCGGCGGCGTCGTGCTGCTTGCCGTCGACCGCATGAACCTCAAGCCTGTTTATCATGACGTCGAGCGCTTCCCGACCAGGCTTTACCTGCAGATCGGCCTGTTCCAGTGCCTGTCGCTGATCCCCGGCACCTCGCGCTCCGGCTCGACCATCGTCGGCGCGCTGCTGTTGGGCGTCGACAAGCGCGCGGCGGCGGAGTTCTCCTTCTTCCTCGCCATGCCGACCATGGTCGGCGCCTTCGCCTTCGACCTGTTCAAGAACCGCAACGTGCTGACTTCGGCCGACCTGCCGATCATCGCCGTAGGCTTCGTCGCCGCCTTCGTCACCGCGCTGTTCGTGGTGCGCTTCCTGCTCGATTTCGTCTCCCGCAAGGGCTATTCGCTGTTCGGCTGGTGGCGGCTGGTGGTCGGCGGGCTCGGCCTTGTGGCGCTGATGATCTGGGGGTGAGTGGCAGGGCCGCTCACTAGCGCAACGTCGAGTTCCTTCGCGCCCCCCTCTGTCCTGCCGGACATCTCCCCCACTTGGGGGGAGATTGGCAGCTTCGCCGGGGGCGCTATCTCCTGCAACGTTGGCGATTGGCGAAAGCGACGGCGACATCTGATCTCCCCCCAAGTGGGGGAGATGGCCGGCAGGCCAGAGGGGGGCGCTGTCCCGCCGACGCCTCGCAAGCTACGGCCGCACACCCCTCAATTCCTTCCATAAAACGCGTTCTCGACATGCACCGGCCAGCGCCAGGGCAGCACCGCCACCAAGTCGAAACGTATCGAAAGCCGGCCATAGTCCGGCTGGCGCGACAGCCAGAGGTCGGCGGCGCCCTCGATACGGCGTTCCGAATTGTGGGCGATCGCTTCCATCGCCTCGATCAGCGTGCGGCGCGCCTTGACCTCGATGAAGAGAACCAGATCGCCGCGCCGCGCGATCAGGTCGATCTCGCCGAGCTTGGTGCGATGGCGGCGGGCGAGAATCCGGTAGCCTTTCAGCATCAGCGCCAGCGCCGCCAGCCATTCGCCGCGATGGCCGCGCCGATAGGCCTTGCGTCGATGGCCGGCCGACCGCTCAGCCATCGCCGTCTTCTCTGAGCTCCAGCAGCCGCCGGTAGAGCGCCTGCTTCTGGCCGCCGGTCATTTTTGCAGCTTCCGCCGCCGCCTTGGACGCCGGCATTTCGGCGGCCAAAGACAACAGCAATCTGTCGATATCAGCCGGCTGGTCCGCCGTTGCCTCGGCCGGGCCGACGCAGATGACGATTTCACCCTTGGGCGTGTCGGCCGCCGCATAGTGCTCGGCCAGCGCGCCGAGCGTGCCCGTGCGCATCTCCTCGAAAGTCTTGGTCAGCTCGCGGGCGATTGCCGCCTGCCGCGCGCCGCCGAGCGCCGCGACCATCGCGCCAAGCGTTTCGGCCAGCCTCCGCGGCGACTCAAAGAAGATCAGCGTCGCCGGCACAACTTTGAAGCTTTCCAGCTTGGTCAGCCGCTGGCCTGCCTTGGCAGGCAAGAAACCGGCGAACAGGAAAGTATCGGACGGCAGACCGGAAGCAGTCAGCGCGGCAAGTGCTGCCGACGGTCCGGGCACCGGGACGACGCGGATGCCGCGCTCCAGCGCCTCGCCGACCAGCCGGTAGCCTGGATCGGAAACCAGCGGCGTGCCGGCATCGGAAATCAGTGCCACGCTTTGCCCGGCCGCCAAGGCCTCGATCAGCTTCGGTCCTGCCTCTTGGGCATTGTGCTCGTGATAGGCGGTGGTGCGGCGGCGGATCCCGTAGCGCTCGAGCAGCACGCGCGAGACCCGCGTGTCCTCGCAGGCGACGATGTCGGCGCTGGCCAGCGTCTCCAGCGCGCGCAGCGTGATGTCGGCCAGATTGCCGATCGGCGTCGCCACCAGATAGAGCGCCGGCGCGATCGGTCGCGCCGGAATCTCGGTCTGCCCGATCAGATAGCTGCGTTTGTCGCCGGTCAAGAATAACCCTCCGTCTGAGCAATTCCAGGAAAAGTGCACGGCGGTTTTCCGTCTGGAATTGCGCAAAAACAATGCCTGTTTGGCATGGCTCACGGCCGGTTGCAAAACGTGAAGTCGAGGCAAGGAAATCGCCATGCCTTCGCCACAGTGAGGAACGAAACCGTGGCCGGTCGATTTTAATCCCTGATTCCCCGGAGGAGGCAGGACCGGACGATGCCCAATCGCTTCGACATTTTCATCAGCAGACTTGAAAGCAAAACCGCCCGCGAGGGCATCCCCTCACATCCGATCGCCGAACAGCAAGGCGCCCGCCGCGACAAGGCTGACCAGAAGCAGGTCCGCAACGGCGATACGCATGCCGAGAAGAACCGCGGCAAGCACCGCCAGAAGCACGACGCTTGATTGGATGACGCGCTCCCCTCGAATGTAGCGTTCCTTCGCGCCCCCCTCTGCCCTGCCGGGCATCTCCCCCACAAGGGGGGAGATTGGCAGCTTCGCCGCCGGCATCCTTCCTGCAACGAAGGTGATTGGCGAAAGCGGCGAGACATCTGATCTCCCCCCTTGTGGGGGAGATGTCCGGCAGGACAGAGGGGGGCGCTGTCCCGCCGACGCCATGGGCTTCGCACCCCCCGTAGAAGCCTACCTTGCCAGGTCCGCCACCACCGCATCCAGCACGATCATGCCGGCGGTGGTGGCGCGGAGCCGCGCGTTGCCGACCGGCGCCACCAGCCCTTCTTCCTGCAACACGGAAAGTCTGGCGCTCGAAAGGCCACGTCCCGAGAGCGCCTCGTAGCGCTGAAGGTCGATGCCCTCCGCCAGCCGCAGCCCCATCAGCAGGAACTCGTCCGCCTCTTCGGCGCGCGTCAGCACCTCGCCGCCGGTGACGCCGTGGCCCTTGGCCTCGACCAGGTTAAGCCAGGTCTCCGGCATCCTCTCCGCGACCGTGACCGTGCGGCGGCCGTTCTCGACGAAGCGGCCATGCGCGCCTGGCCCGACGCCGACATATTCGCCATAGCGCCAGTAGGTCAGGTTGTGCCGGCTCTCCGCGCCCGGCCGCGCGTGGTTGGAGATCTCATAGGCCGGTAGCCCATGCGCCGCAGTCACCTCCTGCGTCAGCGCGTAGAGGTCGGCAGCCTGGTCATTGTCCGGGATAACGAACTTGCGCGCCGCGTGCAGCGCATGGAAGGGCGTGCCTTCTTCGATCGTAAGCTGGTAGAGCGACAGATGATCGGCGGCATGGCCGATCGCCTGCTCCAGCTCCACCTGCCACGCCTCGGGCGTCTGCCCCGGCCGCGCATAGATCAGATCGAAGGAAAGGCGGGGGAATATCTCCCGCGCGAGCCCGATGGCGTGCAGCGCCTCCTCGACATTGTGCAGCCGGCCGAGGAAGCGCAGATCCTTGTCGTTCAGCGCCTGCACCCCGAGCGAGACGCGGTTGACGCCGGCTGTCCGGTAGCCACGGAAACGCTCGGCCTCGACCGAGGAGGGATTGGCTTCCAGCGTCACTTCGATGCCGGCGGGCACGGTCCAGTTTCTCGCCACCGCCTCCAGCACCGCCGCCACGGTTTCCGGCTTCATCAGCGACGGCGTGCCGCCGCCCAGAAAAATGCTGGTCACCTCACGCGGGCCGGTGCGGGCGCGCATGGTCGCCAGCTCCGTTTCGAAGGCGCGCGCAAAACGCTCCTGGTCGACGGGCTGGTGGCGAACATGGCTGTTGAAGTCGCAGTAAGGGCATTTGGCCGCGCAGAACGGCCAATGGATATAGACACCGAAGCCGGGGCTGCGGTCGAGCGGCATGGTCTGGCCGGTGCCGATCATCTTGAGTCGAGCCGCGCCAAATCCAAGCGCCGTAAGTCCAGGCGGGCTTGCGCGAATTTCTGGAAGGCGCGAGCACGATGCGAAAGAGCGGTTGCCTGGCCGGGCTTCCAGCCGTGCTTTTGCTCCGCGCTCATCTCGCCAAAGGTCTTGTCGAAGCCGTTGGGCAGGAACACCGGATCGTAGCCGAAGCCGAGCGTGCCGCGCGGCGGCCACACCAGCGTGCCTTCGGCCTCGCCGCGATAATATTCTGCCTCGCCGTCCGGGAAGGCGAGGCAGATGACGGCGACGAAGCGGCCGCTGCGCTGCGCCGGTTCGGTCGCGCCGACCTCCTGCAGCGCCACTTCGGTGCGCTGCATCGCCATGCCGAAATCGCGTGTGCCGTCGGGCGTCTCGGCCCAGTTGGCGGTGTAGACGCCCGGCGCGCCGTCGAGCGCGTCGACGCAAAGGCCTGAATCATCGGAGAGCGCCGGCAGGCCGGTCGCCTTGGCGGCCGCATATGCCTTGATATAGGCATTCTCCTCGAAGGTCGTGCCGGTTTCGTCTGGTTCCGGCAGGCCATATTCCTTGGCCGACTTCGCCTCGAAGCCGAACGGCGCCATCAGGTCGGCGAATTCGCGCAGCTTGCCTTCATTGTGGCTGGCGACGACGATCTTCTGTCCGTTGAGAGAATGCATCAAAGACCCCAGATCCTTGGCTCGGCGAACTCGATGGAATTGCCCGAAGGGTCGCGGATATAGATCGAATGTCCGCCCTGCGGCCATTCGAAATCGCTTTCGATGGCGATGTTGTTCGCCGTGAGATGCTCGCGCCATCCGGCGATCTCGTCGGCAGTCGCCGCAAAACAGAGATGGCCGTTGCCGACCGTGCCGTGCGGCGGCACCGCCAGCCTGGCATCGGGCGCCGGCGGGATTTTGGTCGCCTCCGCGTTGAACAGCAGCAGCACGCCGTTGCCGCAGCGGAAGAAGACGTGGCGGCCTTCGACCTTGCCCACGATGTTGAGGCCGATGATGTCGCGGTAGAATTGTTCGGCAGCGTGCAAGTCGGTGACGTAGAGGGCCGATTCCAGGATCGCGGAGGGAGTCACGAGGCGCCCCCCTCTGGCCTGCCGGCCATCTCCCCCACATGGGGGGAGATCAGCCGCGATTGCGGCTTTCGCCAATCACCTACGTTGCAGGACTGAGCGGAGCGCGGAAGCTGCCAATCTCCCCCCTTGAGGGGGAGATGTCCGGCAGGACCGAGGGGGGCGCTCAAGCTCGGCATTTCAGATTTACGCCACCGCCATCTGCTGCAAGCTCACCAGCCGCGAAATGCCCTTCTTGGCCAATCCCATCAGCGCGGCAAACTGCTCTTCGGAAAACGGCTCGCCCTCCGCCGTGCCCTGGATCTCGACGATGCCGCCCTTGCCGGTCATGACGAAATTGGCGTCGGTGCCGGCCGAGGAATCCTCGAGATAGTCGAGGTCGATGACCGGCTGGCCGTCATGAATGCCGCAGGAAATCGCCGCGACATGATCCTTCAGTACCTTGGAAACGCTGGCCATCTGGCGGGCTTCCATCCAGCGCAGGCAGTCGTAGAGCGCCACCCAGCCGCCGGTGATCGAAGCGGTGCGGGTGCCGCCATCGGCCTGGATGACGTCGCAATCGACGGTGATCTGCTGCTCGCCCAGCGCCTGCAGGTCGACCACGGCTCGCAAAGAGCGGCCGATCAGCCGCTGGATCTCCAGCGTGCGGCCGCCCTGCTTACCGGCGGAGGCCTCGCGGCGCATGCGCTCGCCGGTCGAGCGCGGCAGCATGCCGTATTCCGCCGTCACCCAACCCTTGCCGGAATTGCGCATCCAGGCCGGCACCTTTTCCTCCAGGCTCGCCGTGCACAAGACATGCGTGTCGCCGAACTTCACCAGGCACGAGCCTTCGGCATGCTTGGAGACGCCGCGCTCGAAGGAGATGGCGCGCATTTCGTCGGCTTGGCGTTTGGAGGGGCGCATCGAGGCTCTTTCTGTTCTTTTCTCGGATTCGTCGGCGGCTTGTAGACGCATGCGGCGCCTGGCGCAAAGAAAAAGGGGGCGCAAAGGAAAAGGGCACAAAGCAAACGAGGCGCAAGGAGAGCAGGCCGGGTTGCGCCTGTGGGGCGGAAGTCTATATCTTTTAGGCGGAGGTTTCTGGCCGGAATGAACAAGGCAGTCGACCCAACTTCGCAGCCACCCGTCCTTCAGTCGCTCGACATGCGGTCGCGCGACATCTTCAGGCGGATTGTCGATTCCTATCTGCGCGACGGCGAGCCGGTCGGCTCGCGCAGCCTGTCGCGCATCCTGCCCTCGTCGCTGTCGCCGGCCACCATCCGCAACGTGATGAGCGACCTCGAGCATCTGGGCCTGATCTACGCCCCGCATATATCGGCCGGCCGTCTGCCGACCCAGACCGGGCTGCGCTTCTTCGTCGACGCCTTCATGGAGCTTGGCGATCTCTCCGACGAGGAGCGCCGCGTCATCGAGGCGCAGGTGCGCGCCTCGGGCTCGGGCGCCACGCTGGAGCATATGCTGACCGAGGCGAGCCAGATGCTGTCCGGCATGTCGCGCGGCGCCGGGCTGGTGCTCGCGGCCAAGAACGAGGTGGCGCTGAAGCATATCGAGTTCATCCAGCTCGAGCCCACCAAGGCGTTGGCCGTCATGGTGTCGCAGAGCGGCGACGTCGAGAACCGGGTCGTCGACCTGCCGGCCGGCATCACCGTCTCGCAGCTGCATGAGGCTTCCAATTTCCTCAACGCCCATATCCGCGGCCGCACGCTGGCCGAGGCGCGCATCGAGATCGCCCGCATCAAGGACGAGACCAGGGCGGCCCTCGACACGCTGTCGCAGGAGCTGGTCGAGAAGGGCCTCGCGGTCTGGGCCGGGGCGGAAAGCGGCCTGCCGGCGCGCCTCATCGTGCGCGGCCGAGCCAACCTCTTGGAGAACGTCACCGCCCAGGCCGACCTCGAACTGCTGCGCCATCTGTTCGAGGATCTGGAGACGCAGGACGGCCTGCTGCAGCTCCTCGACCTTGCCGAGGAGGGGCCTGGCGTGCGCATCTTCATCGGCTCGGAGAACAAGCTGTTTTCGCTGTCCGGCTCGTCGCTGGTCGTCGCGCCCTATCGCGACAAGGACGCGCGCGTCGTCGGTGCGCTTGGCGTCATCGGCCCGACCCGGCTCAATTATGCGCGCATCGTGCCGATGGTCGACTATACTGCCCAATTGATTTCGCGCATGCTGAGATAGGCGAGCACGATCGCCGTAAGGAGGGTGGAAATGGCGCTGGAATCGTTCAAGGCCCAGATCAGCCTGCTTCTCGAGGAAATGGTGAACCAGCCCGAGGACGAGCACGAAATCCAGGAGCAGCTGCGCGAGAAGCTCAGGGAAATGCGCGCCATGGGTCTGCCGCTGCCGGCCGATCTGGTCGCGCTGGAAAAGCGGCTCGACGAGGATTTCGACGTCGAAGAGAGCTGACCGGCCGGGAATTCCCGTCAAATCTGCGTGCCCGCGCTTCTCTTTTGCAGCGCCAGCCCGATATCTGCTGTCTGGTTGTGCTGACAAGGCGCGTCGGCGAATGACGGAGAACGGCATGACAAGGATTGCTGGCCTTGCAGGCGTTGTCCTGCTTCTGGCTACCGGCGCTTTCGCGCAGCAGGCCGACCAACCTTTGCTCACCGGACAAAAGGCCTTCGGTGATTGGAAGGCCGACCGGCCAGGCGTGCGGCGTCTGATCAAGCCGGACGATCTCCAGCAGCCGAATGTCGCCGAATCCTCGTCGAATAGCGCCGGCCTCGCCGACCGCCCTGCGGATGCCAAGCCCGTCGTGCCGGCCGGCTTCTCTGTCGAGCTCGTCGCTTCCGGCATCGACAATCCGCGTGTCGTGCGCGTGGCGCCGAACGGCGACCTCTTCGTCGCCGACAGCGAGGCCAATCAAATCAGGGTCTATCGGCTGACGGAAGGCAGCGCGAAGCCCGCCGAGAAAGCCGTCTTCGCCAAGGGCCTCACCCAGCCCTACGGCATTGCCTTCTATCCACCGGGCGACAAGCCGCAATGGGTCTATGTCGCCAACAGCAACAGCATCGTGCGCTTTCCCTATCGCGAGGGCGACATGCAAGCGTCGGGCAGGCCGGAAACCATCGTCGCCAAGATTCCGGCCAGTCATCATTGGACACGCGACATCGCCTTCTCGCCCGACGGCAAGACGCTCTATCTGTCGGTCGGCTCCGGCTCCAACATCGCCGAGGATATGGGCGCGAGGCCGAAGGGTGGTGTCGAGGAATGGGCGCGGTCCGAGCCGCTCGGCGCCACCTGGGGTGCCGAGGAAGGCCGCGCCGACGTGCTCGCCTTCGATCCAGACGGCAAGAACCGCAGGATGGTCGCCACCGGCCTGCGCAACTGCTCGGGCATGACCGTGCAGCCGGCGACGGGCGCGCTCTGGTGCGTCGTCAACGAGCGCGACGAACTGGGCGACAACGTGCCTTTCGAATACGCCACGGCGGTCAAGGACGGCGCCTTCTATGGCTGGCCCTGGTACTATATCGGCGACAACGAGGATCCGCGCCACAAGGGCGCGCGGCCCGATCTCGCCGGCAAGGTCACGGTGCCTGATGTACTGGTACAGGCGCATTCGGCGCCGCTCAACATCGCTTTCTATGAAGGCGGCAACTTCCCGGCCGACTACAAGGGCGACGCCTTCGTCGCCTTGCATGGTTCGTGGAACCGCGGCGTCCGCACCGGCTACAAGGTGGTGCGGCTGAAATTCAAGGACGGCAAGCCGACCGGCGAATATGAGGATTTCGCCACCGGCTTCGTCATCTCGGATGACGAGGTCTGGGGCCGGCCGGTGGGCGTGGCCGTGGCGAAGGACGGCGCGCTGATCCTGACCGAGGACGGCAACGGCACGATCTGGCGCGTCAGTTATGGTGGATAGCTCCTCGACAGAGGGATTTTAGAGGCTGCCACAATCGAAGAGCAAGGCTTTCACCGCTCATTTCCATGAAATCAGCGCAAACGCGGGAGATTGGCGGAGGCCTCCCCAACCTCGTCATCCCTGGGCGGAGCAGCCGCGAAGCGGCGTCGCGGAGACCCTGGGATCCATGCCGTGACCTTGACCGAAGCGTGCAGCGGAGCAGAATTTTGCACCGCAGCAGCGCTCGTATGTAACGGCATGGATTCTAGGGTCTGCGCGCGTCGCTCCGCTCCTTGCTTCGCCCTAGAATGACGAAGGTTTCGCCGTTTCGGCCAATCTCGAAGGCATGCGATCGGCAACGCGAGCATAGCCGACCGGTCAAAATTCCTGTGCCGGGGAACCGGCTCCCGTTGAGTTGGCGCAACGAATCTCGCCGCAAGGGAATTACCGTCGACCCGACATCATGATAAAAGCCCGGCTCGACATCGGTCCCCACGGTCTAGAATCATGACACTCACCGGATTTCTCGCCTATAGCGCCGCGCTCGGCATCGCCGCCGCAATTCCGGGTCCTGGCGTCACGGCGCTGGTTGCCCGTGCGCTCGGCTCCGGCTTCCGTTCCTCGCTGGCGATGTCGTTCGGCCTGATGCTCGGCGACATCACCTATCTCACCGCCGTCGTGCTCGGCCTGGCCTTCGTCGCGCAGACCTTCGGCATGGTCTTCCTCGCCATCAAATGGGCCGGCGTCGCCTATCTCGCTTTCCTTGCCTGGCGCTTTTGGACCAGCGGCATCTCGCCCGAAAACATCGAGGGGCGGAAGGCCAAGGGCGGTTTCGTGGCGAGCTTCATTGCCGGGCTGACGGTCACGCTCGGCAACCCGAAGACGATGATCTTCTATCTCGCCATCACGCCGACCATCGTCGACCTGAAGACCATCACGCTGGCCGACTACGGCATCTTGGTAGCGCTCACCGTCGTTGTCCTGTTCGTCGTGCTGGTGCCCTATCTGGCGCTGGCCGCCAAGGCGCGCTGGTTCCTGAAATCGCCGCGTGCGCTGAAGGTGCTGAACCGCACCGCCGCCGGCTTCATGATGGGTGCGGCAGCGGCAATCGCGGCCCGCCAATAAGGTGTATTGATATTCAGGTGAGGCCGGCCTGCGAAGCGCGGTTTCCTGCGCTTCCGGTGCTCACGTACTTCAAGTACGCTCCGCTCCGGTTCTCGGAACCCACCCTTCTCAGCTCGGCCTGACCTGAATCTCAACACACCTTGGTGCGCAGTTGCCTTGATTTCGGCGAAAGCATTCCGAAAACGGGCCAATCCGGAAAATGCATTTCCGGCGTGCCGCGGTTTTCAGCAACCGCCCCACTCGGATATTTTCGGCCGCCAGCCTATCTTGCGCGGCTGAAAGCATTATTCTGTCTGCCTATGCCATTGCCTTGGGAGCGAAACCAATGAACAAGCCCGTCACCTCCGCGCGCGTCCCCGGCCGCGGCCGCATCTTCAATTCGATCACCGAGACGATTGGAGACACGCCGCTGGTGCGGCTGGATAAATTCGCCAAGGAAAAGGGCATCGTCGCCAACGTGCTCGCCAAGCTCGAATTCTTCAACCCGATCGCCTCGGTCAAGGACCGCATCGGCGTTTCGATGATCGAGGCGCTGGAGGAGGCCGGCAAGATCGCGCCCGGCAAGACCACGCTGATCGAGCCGACCTCCGGCAACACCGGCATCGCGCTGGCCTTCGCCGCCGCCGCCAAGGGCTACAAGCTGATCCTGACCATGCCGGAGACCATGTCGGTCGAGCGGCGCAAGATGCTGGCGTTGCTCGGCGCCGAGCTGGTGCTGACCGAAGGGCCGAAAGGCATGAAGGGCGCCATCGCCAAGGCTGATGAGCTCGCCGCGACGCTGCCCAACGCCATCATCCCGCAGCAGTTCGAGAACCCGGCCAATCCGGAAATCCACCGCCGCACCACGGCCGAGGAGATCTGGAACGACACCAGTGGCGAGGTCGATATCTTCGTTGCCGGCATCGGCACCGGCGGCACCATCACCGGCGTCGGCCAGGTGCTGAAGAAGCGCAAGCCCTCGGTGCATGTCGTGGCGGTCGAGCCGGAAGCCTCGCCGGTCCTCTCCGGCGGCCAGCCCGGTCCGCACAAGATCCAGGGCATCGGCGCCGGCTTCGCGCCAAAGATTCTCGACACCTCGATCTATGACGAGATCGTCAGGGTCTCGAACGAGGATTCGGTCGCCAATGCGCGCCTCGTCGCCCGCCTCGAAGGCGTGCCGGTCGGCATCTCGTCGGGCGCAGCGCTGCAGGCGGCCATCGTCGTCGGCTCGCGGCCGGAGAACAAGGGCAAGAACCTCGTCGTCGTCATCCCGTCCTTCGCCGAGCGCTATCTCTCGACGATCCTGTTCGACGGGCTGGGGGCGTAGGTCAGCGATTTCGAACGGATCCGTAGCGATCCTTCGCGCCCCCCTCTGCCCTGCCGGGCATCTCCCCCACAAGGGGGGAGATTGGCCGTTTCGGCGCCTCGCTCATTCTTGCAAAGGTTAGAGGTTGGCGAAAGCCAGCGTGAAAGCTGATCTCCCCCCAAGTGGGGGAGATGTCCGGCAGGACAGAGGGGGCGCTGTCCCGCCAACGCAGAAGTTTTCCGCCTGGAATCCGTCGACGGAACGACCTCGCCTCAATTCCGGACCAGCTTCCCCCGCTCCGTCTGCAGGAAATGGCGCAATGCCGGATCGCGCTCGAGGCCGATCGCCCGGTCATAGGCCTCGGCGGCATCGGCGGTCCTGCCGAGCCTGGCCGACAGCTCGGCCCGCGCCGCCCAATAAGGCTGGTACTCGGCAAGCCGCTTGTCGGCGCCGATCGCGTCGAGCGCGGCAAGGCCCTCGGCCGCCCCCTCGGTTTCGGCGATCGCCACGGCGCGGTTGATCGCCACCACCGGCGAGACGGCAATCGCCATCAGCGCGTCGTAAAGCTGGCGGATCGCGGCCCAGTCGGTGCCGCCGCCGCGCCGTCGCGCCGTATGCGCCGATTGCACCGCGGCCTCCAATTGGTAGCGGCCGATGATTCTCCCGGCCGCGGCGCGCCTCAGCAGCGCTTCCGCCTCGTCGATCAGCGTGTCGTCCCAGAGCGCGGTGTCCTGCTCGGCCAGCGGCACGAAGTCGCCCTCGGGGCCGCGCCGGGCCGCGCGCCGCGCTTCGGCGAAAAGCATCAGCGCCAGAAGTCCGAGCGTCTCCGGTTCGTCCGGGATCAGCGACGCGACCAGCCGGCCGAGCCAGATGCCTTCGCTGGCGAGGTTGCGCCGGCGCGTCTCGGTGCCGGCCGGGTCCGACCAGCCTTCGGCAAAAGTGGCGTAGATCGCTTCCAGCACCGCGTCGAGCCGCTCGCCAAGCTCGGCCTGTTCCGGCACGCGAAAGGGAATGCCGGCCTCGCGGATGCGGTTCTTGGCGCGCACCAGGCGCTGGCCCATCGTCGCCGGCGAGACGAGGAAAGCCGAGGCGATGGTCGCCGCGTCGAAGCCCAGCACGGTCTGCAGGATCAGCGGCGCGCGCACGCTCGATTCGATCGCCGGATGCGCGCAGGCAAACATCAGCCTGAGCCGTTCGTCGGGCAAATCCTCATTCGTCATGCGCGCCTCCGCCTCCTCGGCTATCAGCCGCAGGTGATCGCGGGCCGCCTCGCCGGTCAGCCGCCGCCGCACGGCGTCGACGTCGCGCCGGCGCGCCACCGCAAGCAGCCAGGCTTCCGGTTTTTCGGGCACGCCGCTCTTCGGCCAGCGCTCCAGCGCGGCGGCGAACGCATCGGCCAGCGCGTCCTCGGCGCCGGCGACGTCGCGCATGCGGGCCGCGAGATAGGCGACCAGCTTGCCGTAGCTCTGCCGGGCGGCCGCCTCGGCCGCCGCCCGCGCCAACTCCGAGCGACCGTCCATATTCCTAGGACAGGTAGTCGGTCATTTCCCAGATCGGCCGCACCTCGACCGTGCCGGTGCTGGCTGCCGGACAGCGCGCGCCCCATTCCATGGCCGTGTCGATGTCGGTCGCCTCGATCATGTAGAAACCGGCAAGCTGCTCCTTGGTATCGGCATAGGGGCCGTCGAGCACGTTGGTCTTGCCATTGGCCAGCCGGATCGATGTGGCCGCCTGGGTCGGGCGCAGCCTTTCGCCGGCAAGGTACGCGCCGGATTTCTTCAAGGCGTCCGTATAGGCGCCGTAGGCCGCGAGGGTCTGCTCGGTCTTGTCGCGCGGCGCATTCGCCATTGCGGCTTCGTCGTTGTAGATCAACAGCATGTATCGCATGGGTCTCTCCTGTTTCTCGAAGGCCGCGTCGTCGCGGGCCGAGCTAAAGTCGTGCGGCCGCGGCCGATTTCGACAGGCGCCTTGAAAATCTTTCATCCCCGAACCAATCGAGCGCAAGCCGGCGCTTTTCGCCATACTCAACCGTTCGTCTAGACCATGATACCGAAAAGTGGATTCCGGTTTTTGGAAAAGATCATGGTCAAACAGAAAGGTCTGCAATTGCGGGTTGGCATTTGGCGCCTCCTGTCTAAACTCACCAGCTCGCGCCGGGGAGGCGGCGCGGCGCGACCGTTTCAGGAGGAGGAAACCATATGCTCTATTTCAGGACGAAATTTGTTGCCGCCGGCGCCTTGGCGCTGTCGCTCGGCCTCGGCGCCGTGTCGGCCGGAGCGCAGGAATTCATCAACGTGCTGACCGGCGGCACGTCGGGCGTCTATTATCCGCTCGGCGTCGCGCTGTCCGAGATTTACGGCAAGGGCATTGAAGGCGCCCGCACCCAAGTGCAGGCGACCAAGGCCTCGGTCGAGAACCTCAACCTTTTGCAGCAGGGCAAGGGCGAGATCGCCTTTGCGCTCGGCGATTCCGTCAAGCTCGCCGCCGAAGGCAACACCGAGGCCGGCTTCCCCGGCAAGCTCGACAAATTGCGCGGCATTGCCGCCATCTATCCCAACTACATCCAGATCGTCGCCAGCAAGGAGTCCGGCATCAAGACACTCGCCGACCTCAAGGGCAAGAGCCTGTCGGTCGGCGCGCCGGCTTCGGGCACCGAGCTCAACGCCCGCGCCATCTTCGCCGCCGCCGGGTTGAAATATGAGGATCTCGGACGGGTCGAATACCTGCCATTCGCCGAATCGGTCGAGCTGATCAAGAACCGGCAGCTCGACGCCACGCTGCAATCGGCGGGCCTCGGCGTCGCCTCGATCCGCGACCTCGCCACCTCGGTGCCGATCAACGTCGTCGCCGTGCCGGCCGAGGACGTCGCCAAGATCGGATCGCCCTATCTGTCGGTGGTCATTCCCAAGGGAACCTATGAGGGCCAGACGGAGGATGTCGCGACCGCCGCGGTCGGCAATTTCCTCGTCACCCGCGCCGACGTTTCCGACGAGACCGCCTATCAGATGACCAAGCTGATGTTCGAGCATCTCGACCAGCTCGCCGCCGCCCACGCCGCCGCCAAGGCGATCGATCCGGCCAAGGCGCTGGACGGCATGCCGGTGCCGCTGCATCCCGGCGCGGAGAAATATTACAAGGAAAAAGGGCTCGTTAAGTAACCCTCCCCCTTGAGGGGAGGGTGGCCCGCAGGGCCGGGAGGGGTCCTCGGCGAGCGCTCCAACTTCTTAGGTGAAAGGTCGGGGCGGTTGAGGCGACCCCTCCCGCCTCGCTTCGCTCGGCACCCTCCCCTCAAGGGGGAGGGTTACCGCCCGCCAGGAACCGCCAATGACCGAAACCCCGACCGTTATTTCACCAACCGCCGAAGAGCCTCTCGAAGGACTGCCGCCTGGCTTCGGCGAAGGTATCGCCGGCAAGGCGGCCTTCCTGATTGCCGTCGCCTTTTCCGTCTTCCAGATCTACATCGCCGCCTATGGCAGCCTGCCGAGCCAGGTGGTGCGCGCCATGCATGTCGGCTTCCTGCTGCTGCTCGGCTTCGGCCTGATCGCCAATCTGCGCGCCACTGGCATGGCGGCGAAGGCAGCTTTCTGGACGCTTGGCGTGCTGGGCTTCGCCACCGGCCTCTACAACTGGGTCTTCTACGCCGACCTCATCCGCCGCTCCGGCTTCCTCACCACGCCGGACCTGATCGTCGGCGCGCTGCTGGTGATGCTCGTCTTCGAAGCCGCCAGGCGGCTGATGGGGCTGCCGCTCGCCGTCATCGCCTTCCTCTTCCTCGCCTATTGCTTCGTCGGCAACCACCTGCCGCCGCCCTTCATCCATCGCGGCTATGATTTCGCGCAGCTCGTCGACACCTTCGCCTTTGGCACCGAAGGCATCTACGGCACGCCGGTCTATGTTTCGGCGGCTTACATCTTCATCTTCGTCGTTTTCGCCGCTTTCCTCGAACGCGCCGGCATGATCGCGCTGTTCAACGATTTCGCGCTTGGCCTGGTCGGTTCCTGGCGCGGCGGCCCGGCCCAGGTCTGCGTGCTCTCCTCGGCGCTGATGGGCACCATTTCCGGTTCCGGCGTCGCCAATGTGGTGGCGAGCGGCCAGTTCACCATCCCGCTGATGAAGCGCTTCGGCTTCCGCTCGGCCTTCGCCGGCGCCGTCGAGGCGACCTCCTCGATGGGCGGCCAGATCATGCCGCCGGTGATGGGCGCGGTCGCCTTCATCATGGCCGAGACGCTGAACATTGCCTATGCCGAGGTGGTGAAGGCGGCGATCATTCCGGCGCTGCTCTATTTCGGCGCCTGTTTCTGGCAGGTGCATCTGGAGGCCGGCAAGGCCGGCCTGCACGGCATGGCCAAGGCGGAGCTTCCCAATCCCTGGGAGGCGGTGCGGCAACACTGGCCGCTGGTGCTGCCGCTCGCCGTGCTCGTCTATCTCCTGTTCGCCGGCTACACGCCGATCTTCGCCGGCACCATGGGCCTGGCGCTGACCATCGTGCTGATCCTCGGCACGCCGCTGGCGGCATCGATCGGGCCATTTGCGTTCCGCGTCGTGTTCTGGCTGGCGCTCGGGCTTGCCGCCGCTTCCTTCATGCGTTTCGGCGTCAACGTCTTGAGCCTCGTCATCGCGGCGCTCATCGTCGCCTGCTTCACCTTCAAGGGCGGGCGCGAGACGCTGCGCATCTGTGTCGACTCTGCTGCCGAGGGCGCCAAGAACGCGCTGCCGGTCGGCATCGCCTGCGCCATCGTCGGCATCGTCATTGGCACGCTGACGCTGACCGGCATCGCCTCGACCTTCATCGGCTGGATCATCTCCATCGGCGAGAACAATCTGTTCCTGTCGCTGGTGCTCACCATGCTAACCTGCCTGGTGCTCGGCATGGGCATCCCGACCATCCCGAACTACATCATCACCTCCTCGCTCGCCGGCCCGGCGCTTCTGTCGCTCGGCGTGCCGCTGATCGTCAGCCACATGTTCGTCTTCTATTTCGGCATCATGGCCGACCTCACGCCGCCGGTGGCGCTTGCCGCCTTCGCCGCGGCGCCGATGGCGAAGGAAAGCGGCCTCAAGATCGGCATTCAGGCAACCAAGCTCGCCATCGCCGGCTTCGTCGTGCCGTTCATGGCCGTCTATACGCCGGCGCTGATGCTACAGGACGCCGGCCCGATCGCCGCCTCGTTCGGCTACCCGGTCGAGGTCGCCTACATCGTCGTCAAGGCCTGCATGGGCATCGTGCTCTGGGGCGCCGCCGCCGTCGGGTTCCTCGCCCGCCGCATGGCCTGGTGGGAACGCATCGTCGCCTTCGTTGCCGGCGTGCTCCTCGTCGCAGCTTTGCCGCTGACCGACGAGACAGGCTGGGTGCTGGCGTTGGTCTGGATCGGCTGGCACTGCTGGCGCGCACGGCGGGCATCCACGGCCGGCCCTGTATGAGCCTGTGCGTCCTCGCCGCCGGCAAGACGGTGACGCTCGTCGTCGCCGCCTTCACGCTGTCCTGGACGCACTCGGTGGAACGGACGCGATGGCAGGAAGACTGGAAAGTCACGCCTGCCGGGCTGCAGGTCATCGCGGCGCGGGTCAAGGGCTCCGGCGCTGGCATGGAACCGCCCGAGGGCTCGGTGCTGCGCAACGGCTGGTGGGTCTATTCGCCCCGGATCGGACCCCAGCCGCGCCTGGTGCTCGCGGCGTCCGGCGCAACCGGGGAAGGCTGGACGCTCTGCACGGCCAAAGGCTGCCGCGTGCTGGGCAAGGCAGCGGGAGAGACGACGGTGCTCAAACCTTGTGAACCATGACTGGCCGCGATAGCTGACGACAACCTAGCCGATCAGCCGTTGCCGCAGTTCGGCGGACGGGATTTCGCAGCTGTCCTTCCTGCCGAACAGCGCGTAGCGGTTCCTGGCGACGCGGTCGTAGAGCCAGTCGCGCAGCGGCCGCGGCAGGACGAGCAGCAGCCTTGCGGTGCGCCACGGCCAGCCGAGCGCGGCCATGACGGCGATGAAACTGTCGAGCTTCGTGAAGGTCGCGCCGTCGATGATGGCGAGATTGGTCTCGTAATTGTCGGTTGCCAGGCCGTGTTTGCGGAACAACGCCTCGCCGAACGGCGATTGCGCCGTGGCGAAGCGGAAGCGATTGCCGCGGTCGAGCTTGATGATCAACTGGATAAAGCCCGAGCAGAACACACAGACACCGTCGAAGACGATCAGGGGATCGGTATCGAGAGCTTGGCCTGGGAGTAGCGGACGGTTCTGTTCGGGCAGGTCGGTCATGTCGGCCCCGGCTGCTTGTGCCTCAAGACACTAAGCCAGCCGGCGGCGGCGTCAAAGTCGCGGCGTTGTCGCACGCCTGCCGTCGGCGACGGCGGGGCGCTCGTCACGATAGGTCGTGGCGCGGTTGTCGGCGGCCGGCTTGCAGATCCGGCTGTTGTGGCGGCTGTCGGGCATGGTGGTCAGTGCGTGCCGATGCCGAGCGAGGTGCCGCGGCGTGCGCAGGCCGGACCCGGGCCGCGCATATAGTAGCGCTCGGGCCGATAGGTCGGCGCGACGAATTCGCGAATGGCGGCGGCATAGCCGGCGATGTGATTCCAGAAGTTCATTTTACCTGTCCCTGTCCCGCTTTCGGATGTCCCTTCCGAATTGTCCGAGAGCATAGCGTCGAGGCGTGAATAGTCGGTGAACGCGATGTTAATTTCTGGTCCGAAACCCGTTGCTTCGTGGCCGGAATGCGGCTGATTCGCGGTCTTTCGACGCCTTTTGTCGTGATTTCGGGCCGTGTGACTTTTGCATCACATATGTTTCGTCTCGATGTCGCTTGGGCGCGCTTCTGTTTCACGTTCGAGGAGCATCGGGAAATTTCCTTGCTCGCGGGAGAGAAGCCCAGGAACCTGCCCCGCCCTCGGCCCGTTCCGGTTGGACGTCGTGTTCGAGGATGGAGTTCGCCATGGCACCGCGCCCCGCCTGGAAGGGCTACCTCAAACTGTCGCTGGTCACCTGCGCCATCGAACTGACCAACGTCGTCACCCATGCCGAGAAGGTTTCGTTCCGCATCCTCAACCGCAAGACCGGCAACACCGTCAAACGCATCTATGTCGACGCCGAGACCGGCAAACCGTTGGAGGAGGGCGACGAGATCAAGGGCTACGAGGTGAGCGACGGCGACTTCGTCCATATCGAGGAAGACGAGATCGAGGCGGCTGAGATCGAGTCTTCGCACACGCTGGGCCTCGACGGCTTCGTCGAGAAATCCTCGATCGAGCAGATCTGCCTCGACACGCCTTATTATGTCTCGCCGGCGGACGAGGTGTCGCAAGAGGCTTTCGCCGTCATCCGCGACGCGATGGCGGCGAAGAAGATGGCCGGCCTCGCGCGCATCGTGCTCTACAACCGAGAGCGCCCCGTGGTGATCGAGCCGCTCGGCAAGGGCATGGTGCTGACGACGCTGCGCTACGACGACACCGTGCGCCAGCCAGGCACGGTCTTCGACGAGATCAAGGCCACCAGGACCGATGACGAGATGATCGATCTGGCGGAGCACATCATCGACAGCAAGAAGACGAAGTTCGACGCCTCGAAATTCGACGACCGCTATGAGGACGCGCTGCTCGAGCTGATCCGCGCCAAGAAGGCCGGCAAGAAGGCGCCCAAGGCCAAGGCGCCGCCTAAGCCGTCCAACGTCGTCAACCTCTTCGACGCGCTGAAGAAGAGCCTGAACGCGGAAGGCGGCGGCAAAGCCGGCAAATCGTCATCGAAAGCGCCGGCGCGGACGAAGGCCAAGGCCGCCGCGCCCGGTCACCGTCGACACAGAAGCCGCAAATCCGCATAGGAGCAGGATGCCATGGCCGGCCTCGAGCAATATCATGCCAAGCGCGATTTCCGGAAAACCGCCGAGCCCGCCGGCAAGGTGCCTCGGCGCAAGAAGAGCGAGGCGGGCGGCATCTACGTCATCCAGAAGCACGCCGCCACTCGGCTCCACTACGATTTTCGGCTCGAACACGAAGGTGTGCTGTGGAGCTGGGCGGTGACGCGCGGCCCGAGCCTCGATCCGCATGAAAAGCGTTTGGCCGTGCATGTCGAGGACCACCCGATCGACTACGCGTCCTTCGAGGGAACCATCCCGAAGGGCGAGTATGGCGGCGGCTCGGTCGTCGTCTGGGACGACGGCAGATGGATTCCGGACGGTGATCCGGCCGAAGGCATGAAGAAAGGCCATATCAACTTCGAGCTCGAGGGCTACAAGCTGCATGGCCGCTGGCACCTGGTCAGGCTGAAACCCCGTCCCGGCGAAAAGCGCGACAACTGGCTGCTGATCAAGTCCGACGATGCCGCCGCCCGTCCCGGCGAGGACATCCTCAAGGACCAGCCGCAATCGGTGAAGTCCGGCCTCACCGTCGAGGAGGTTGGCGAAGGCAAGGCGGCCAGGGGCGCGAAGCCGAAGGTCTGGCACTCCAACAAACCGGCCGCCCGCAAGGCAAAGGCCGGGCACGCCAGGCGCCTGGAGGTCATCGAGCCGCAGTTGGCGACACTGGAAAAGAATGCGCCCTCCGGCGACGATTGGCTGCACGAGGTGAAGTTCGACGGCTACCGCATGCAGGCTCAGATCGCCGGCAGCGAGGTCAGGCTGCTGACGCGCGCCGGCCTCGACTGGACGGAGAAATTCGAAGGCCCGGTCACCGCGGCGCTTGCCGGCTTGAAATGCCGCGACGCCGTCATCGACGGCGAGGTCGTCGTGCTGGCCGACAGCGGCGTGTCGTCCTTTCCCATGCTGCAGGCGGATCTTTCCGCCCGCCGCACCGGCCGCTTCATCTACTACGTCTTCGATCTGATGCGGCTCGACGGTAAGGACCTGCGCCGCGAGCCGCTGGTCGAGCGCAAGCAGGCGCTGGCAGAACTGCTCGGCGAGCAGCCGGAGAATTCGGCGCTGCGCTTCAGCGACCATTTCTCCGAGCCCGGCAAGGTCATACTGCAGCATGTCTGCCGCATGGGCCTCGAAGGCGTGGTCTCGAAACGCGCCGACGCCCCCTACCGCAGCGGCCGCGGCCTCACCTGGATCAAGTCGAAATGCACGCTGCGCCAGGAGTTCGTCATCGGCGGCTACCTGCCCTCGGACAAGACAGGGCGCGGCCTGCGCTCGCTCTTGGTCGGTTATTTCGAGGGCGGCAAGCTCAACTATGCCGGCCGCGTCGGCACCGGCTTTTCCGGCAAGGTGCTGACGGATCTGAAGAAGAAGCTCGACGGCCTGAAGGCGAAGGACTCGCCCTTCTCGGCGACCGTGCCGAAGGGCAAGGGCCTCACCTGGGTCAAGCCCGAGCTCGTCGGCGAAGTGGAGTTCCGCAGCTGGACATCCGATCGTATAGTTCGCCACGCCTCGTTCCAGGGGTTGCGCGAGGACAAGCCGGCGGAGGAAGTCGTGCAGGAGAAGCCGAAACACGCCGACGGCAAGGCCGGAAGCGAAGCAAAGTCGAGCAGCGGCAAGGTAGCAACCAAGGCGTCGGCCGGAACCGCGATGACCTCGATAAAGCTCTCGCATCCCGACAAGCTGCTGTGGCCCGACGAAAAGGTCTCCAAGCAGGACCTGCTCGACCACTACGCCCTGGTCTGGCCGCGCATGGAGCAATTCGTCGTCAACCGGCCGCTGAGCCTGGTGCGGGCGCCCGACGGCATCCACGGCCAGCGCTTCTTCCAGAAACATGCCTCGCCCGGCATGAGCGACAAGATCGCCAGGATGAAGGATCCGACGGACGGCGAGGAGATCCTGTTCATCAAGGATTTCGACGGGCTTGCGGCGCTCGTCCAGTACGGCGTGGTCGAGGTCCATATCTGGGGCTCCACCATCGACCAACTGGAAAAGCCCGACCAGATCATCTTCGACCTCGACCCTGACGAAGGCGTCGACGTGAAGCGAGTGCGCCAGGCGGCGCTCGACATCCATAAGCAGCTCGACGAGCTGTCGCTGCCGAACCTGGTCAAGACCTCAGGCGGCAAGGGCTATCACGTGCTGGTGCCGCTGAAACCCTCGGCGCATTGGGACGAGGTCAAGGATTTCGCCCATGACTTCGCCCTTGCGCTCGAGCAGGCCGCGCCCGATCGCTACACGGCGACGCTGTCGAAGAAGGCGCGGACAGGAAAAATCTTCGTCGACTATCTGCGCAACGGCCGCGGTTCGACCACGGTGGCGCCCTACTCGTCGCGCGCCAAGAAGGGCGCGACGGTATCGATGCCGGTGACATGGGCGGAGCTCGAAAACGGTCTTGCCCCCAACGCCTTCCCGCTCGGCGACGCCACGACGCTGAAGCAGCTGAAGACGGCGGACCCATGGGGCGATTTCTTCAAGCTGGGGAAGGTGCTGAAGCGGGGGTGATCCTGCGCGCAGAAGGTAAATCGGCTACGCCGCGTTCCTTCGCGCCCCCTCTGTCCTGCCGGACATCTCCCCCACAAGGGGGGAGATTGGCGGTTTTGGCGCCCCGCCCATCTTGCAACGTTGGAGATTGGCGAAAGCCGGCGTGACATCGATCTCCCCCCAAGTGGGGGAGATGGCCGGCAGGCCAGAGGGGGGCGCTGTCCCGCCGACATTGCGAACCTATCGCAGGCGAAAAGTCACGCCAGAAACACCCTCTCAAACGCTTGCCTCCCCTTCGGCGAAAACACCACGGCGCGGCTGTCCTTCTCGCGCCGCGCCCATTTCTCGGCGATGACCTTGTCGAGGATGGCGGCGCCCAGCGCACCGGCGAGGTGCGAGCGCCGCACGCTCCAATCGAGGCAGGCGCGGCATACGGGTCGTCTGGCCTTGCCGTCGATCTCGATGCCGAGCGCGGAAAAATGCGAGGCGCCGGAAGGTGCGAGCCTGATCTCGTTGTCCTCGCGCAGCAGCAGCTTCCTGTCGACGAAGTGGTCAAGCATGGCCACCGCTTGCTCGCCGGCGAGATGATCGTAGCAAACGCGGGCCACGCGCATGGCCGCATCGCGCGGTCCGGGCCGCACGCGCTTGGGGCCGACCGCCTCGGCGACGCCGGTGATCGCCTCGATCATGCCCGCCACCTGCGGGCTGGCGAGGCCGTAATAGCGGTGCCGGCCCTGGCTCGCGAGCGTCAGCAGCCCGCCGTCCATCAGCTTCGACAGATGCGAGGATGCGGTGGGCAGCGACACGCCGGCTTCCAGCGCCAATTCCGAAGCGGTCAGCGCCGTTCCGCCCATCAGCGCGTTCAGCATGTTGGCGCGGGCCGGGTCGCCGACCAGGCTGGCGATGCGGGCGATATCAGGTCCTTCACGCATAGTTCGATCCTCATCGAAGCATTCTTGTGATGGGAGCACTATTCTCGGGCGAGCTCAAGGAGCGCGGCGAACGCTCCTGACAGGAAGATGCCTAGCACAGTGACCGAAGCGATGTTTCGATCGCGGTCGAACCATCATCGCCGCAAAGCCAACCGACGAGGAGACCGAAATGACCATCACCTGTTTCATCCGCTACCAGATCGACCCGTTCGGGAAGCCGCCCTTCGAGCAATATGCGCGCGCCTGGGGCCAGGCCATTCCGCGTTGCGGCGCTGACCTGATCGGCTATTTCGCGCCGCATGAGGGTTCGGCGACCACGGCTTACGCTGCCTACAACATCGAAAGCCTCGCGGCCTACGAAGCTTACCGCGCGCGGCTTGCCGCCGACCCGGCCGGCAAGGCAAACTACGAATTCGCGCGGCGCGAAAAATTCATCCTCAAGGAGGATCGCGTCTTCCTGAAACTGGTCTCTGGCCCGCACGGCCCAAGACAGCTTTTTCAAACCGACGTAACGATTAGGGAAGGGATAGAAGCATGATCGCTGTCATCTTCGAGGTCGAGCCGGCGGAGGGAAAGCGCGATGCCTATCTCGGCATCGCTGCGGAGCTTAAGCCCCTGCTCGAGAGCATCGACGGCTTCATCTCGGTCGAGCGCTTCCAGAGCCTTGCCGATCCGAAACGCGTGCTCTCGCTGTCCTTCTGGCGCGACGAGGAGGCGGTGAAAGCCTGGCGCAACACCGAGGAGCACCGCCAGGCACAGCGGGCCGGCCGCGGCGGCATCTTTGCCGGCTATCGTCTGCGCATCGCCCATGTCGTGCGCGACTATGGGCTGACCGAACGGGCCGAGGCGCCGGAAGATAGCCGCGCGGTGAACGGGTGAAGCTCCCCCTTCTCCCCTTGTGGGAGAAGGTGGATCGGCGCGATAGCGCCGAGACGGATGAGGGGTGCTCCAGCGGAGTGAGACGTCGGGGTTCCCTGGAACACCCCTCATCCGTCGCCTTCGGCGACACCTTCTCCCACAAGGGGAGAAGGGGAAGATGGCACTACGCATTCCCGATCAGCACGCCCGCCCCGAACACCAGCGCGCCGCCCAGCACCACCTGGAAGGCGGCGCGCCAGAACGGCGTCTGCATGTAGCGGTTCTGGATGAAGGCGATCGCCCACAGCTCGAAGAACACCACGATCGCGGCGACGATCGTGGCCGTCCAGAAATAGGGGATGAGGTAGGGCAGCGCGTGGCCGAGCCCGCCCAGCGTCGTCATGACGCCGACCGTCAAGCCGCGTTTCACCGGCGAGCCGCGTCCCGAAAGCTTGCCGTCGTCGGAGGCCACCTCGGTGAAACCCATCGAGATGCCGGCGCCGATCGAGGCGGCGAGGCCGACGAGGAAGGTCTGGAACGTCTGGTGCGTGGCGAAGGCAGCGGCGAAGATCGGCGCCAGCGTCGACACCGAGCCGTCCATCAGGCCGGCCAGACCCGGCTGCACATAGGTGAGGATGAACTGGCGCTGCTCGGCGCTCGCTTCCTCCTCCTTCACCGCGCCCGGCACATGCTCCTGCTCCAGCTCGTGCGCTGAGCTCTCATGGCCTTGTTCGGCCAAGGCGAGATCGTCGAGCAGTTTCCGTGTCGAGGCGTCGGTGGTGCGCTTGGCCGCCTCGACATAGAAGCGGTAGGCCTGCCGCTCCATATCCTCGGCCTGCCGGCGCACATGCTCGATGCCGAGCGGCCGCACCAGCCAGTCCGGCTTGCGCTCGTAATAACCCCTCACATGCTCGCGCCGGATCAGGGGAATGCGCTCGCCGAAGCGCTTGCGGTGGAGCTCGATGAGGGAATCGCGATGGCCGTCCTCTTCCTCGGCCATCGCCTCGAACACTTTGGCCGATTGCGGAAAATCTTCCGCCAGCCCGTCGGCATAGGCGCGGTAGATGCGACCGTCGTCCTCTTCGGAAGAGATCGCCAGCGCCAGGATCTCCTGCTCCGACAGCGAATCGAAGGAGCGGCGGCCAAAGCCGAAAACACGGGAAAGCATGAGGAAATCACCCTAGTTTAGAATGGTTCTAAACTAGGAGCTTGGACAACGGGGGTCAATCGCGAACGCCTCGGGGCGGGCGGAATTCGTTGATCCGCGTCGCACCCTTCATTATTGCCGAATGTTCACCTATATGAGCGCATCAGCCAAAATCGAAGGAAGCAAGGGATGACGGAAAAGAAGCCTCTGCACGCATTCGACGTGAAACCCGTTCTCGATCTCATCGCCGGCATCGAGGCCGACCTGCAGCGTCTCAAGGGCCTGGTCGAGCAGCAGGCCGAGAAATTCGATCCGGCCAATCCGCACAACAAGACGCCGGACGGCAAGCTGACCGATGAGGGCGTCGAGTGCTGCTACCGCATGTTCGACGAGGGCAAGTCGCGCTATACGGTGGCCCAGCAGATGAAGATCTCGTTTGCCGCCGCCACGCACCGCTTCAACAGCTGGCGCAAGCTCGGCGGCAAGAAGAGGACGCGGGCGCTGCTGGGGTGAGGCGGTTGGCTGCAACTTGCGCAATGCCGGCGGGACAGCGCCCCCCTCTGGCCTGCCGGCCATCTCCCCCACAAGGGGGGAGATTGGCAGCGTCGCCGTCCCGCTTCAATTTCCGGCTTCGAGATTGGCGAAAGCCGAGGTGACGGCTGATCTCCCCCCTTGTGGGGGAGATGTCCGGTAGGACAGAGGGGGGCGCGAAGGAACGCCAACTCGCCAAGACTGCCGAGCAACCTTGTAACCATCACATTTTTTCGTTGGCGCGCCGGCATGATTTCCGTGCAGCATGGCTCGATCGATCTTTCACGAGGCCCACGCCCATGACCACCCCACCCGGCATTTCCGACATCCGCGCTGCCGCCGCGCGGCTTTCCGGTCTCATCGTCGAAACGCCGCTCGTCGAATCGCCGGAGCTCAACAAGCGCTATGGAGGCCGCATCCTGTTCAAGCCGGAGACGCTGCAGCGCACCGGCTCCTTCAAGATCCGCGGCGCCTACAACAAATTGTCGTCGCTCACCGATGAAGAACGTCGCCGCGGCGTCGTCGCTTTTTCCTCGGGCAATCACGCGCAGGGCGTCGCCGCTTCGGCGGCAATGTTCGGCGTCAGGGCGGTTATCGCCATGCCGGTCGACGCGCCGGCGCTTAAAGTGGGCAATGTCCGCAAGATGGGCGCCGAGGTGGTGCCGTTCGACCGCTATAAGGACGACCGCATGACGGTCGTTCGTCCCTATATCGAGAAGGGCATGGTGCTGGTGCCGCCTTTCGACGATCCGGCCATCATTGCCGGCCAGGGCACGATCGGGCTGGAGCTGACGAGGCAGGCGAAGGCCCTGGGCGTCAGCCTCGACGCCGTCGTCGTGCCTTGCGGCGGCGGCGGTCTGTCGAGCGGCATTTCCGTCGCCGTCAAGGACGCCTCGCCGGGCACTGCCGTCTGGGCGGTCGAGCCGGAGCATTTCGACGACACGCGCCGCTCGCTCGCCAAGGGCGAAAGGGTCTCGAACGAGCCCGGCCACACCTCGATCTGCGATGCGCTGCTGACCGCCGAACCCGGCGCCATCACCTTCGAGATCAACCGCAAAAATCTCGCCGGCGCCATCGCCGTCTCCGACAGGGCCGCCGCGCAAGCGATGCGCGACGCCATGGCCCATCTGAAGCTGGTGGTCGAGCCCGGCGGCTGTGTCGCGCTCGCGGCGCTTGCCTCCGGCGAGATCGACCTTGCCGGCAAATGCGTGGCGGTGGTGCTCTCCGGCGGCAATGTCGATTTCGGTACTTACGCGGAGATTATGGCGGCGGCTTAGGGGGTTGCCTGACGCGTCGCCGCGCAGAATCAAACTGGTTCCGCCGCGATCCTTCACGCCCCCCTCTGCCCTGCCGGGCATCTCCCCCACAAGGGGGGAGATTGGCAGCTCCGTCGCCGGCGCATCTCCTCCAACATTGGCGATTGGCGAAAGCCGGCGTGAAGTCCGATCTCCCCCCAAGTGGGGGAGATGGCCGGCAGGCCAGAGGGGGGCGCTGTCCCGCCAGCATTGAAGGTTCCCCACCCCGAACGCTCAGTCCAGCGTCCGCCTGAACCGCACCAGCGCCACGCCGGCAAACAACGCCACGAAGACGACAAGCCAGCCGATCTCGGTCGCCACCGCCGGCAGCTCGGCGCCCTTCAGCATGACGGCGCGGGTGATGCGCAGGAAATGCGTCAGCGGAAAGATCTCGCCGAAGATCTGCGCCCAGCCCGGCATGCCGCGATAGGGGAACATGAAGCCCGACAGCATGATCGAGGGCAGGAAGAAGAAGAAGGTGAGCTGCAGCGCCTGCATTTGCGTGCGCGCGATCGTCGAGATCGTGTAGCCGAGCAGCACCAGCGCCAGCACGAACACCAGCACGGTCGAAAGCAGCAGCGACAGCGACCCCATGAAGGGTATCGAAAACAAAAGCTTCGCCGCCGCCAGCACCACCACCACCTGCACCGCGCCGACGACCAGGTAGGGCAGCACCTTGCCCAGCATGATCTCGAGCGGACTGGAGGGCATGGCCAGAAGGTTTTCCATCGTGCCGCGCTCGGTCTCGCGCGTCAGCGCGATCGAGGTCATCATCACCATCGTCATCTGCAGGATGACGCCGAGCAGGCCGGGAACGATGTTGTATTGCGAGATGCCTTCCGGGTTGTAGCGCCGGTGCACGACGACATCGAGCTGGCCGCGCGCCGCCTCCTTGGCCGCTTCCTGCATGCCTTGCGCCCTCAGCAGCGCCTGGCCGGCGACGGTGCTCAGCGTCGAGATGGCGCCGCTGGCAACCGCCGGGTCGGTGGCATCGGCCTCGATCAGGATCTGCGGGTTGTCGCCGCGCTCCACCCGCCGCCCGAAATCGGCGGGAATGGTGACGACGAAGGCGACGTCGCCGCGCGCCATCAGGAACTCGGCTTCTTCAGCGCTTTGCGCCACATGATCGAAACGGTAGTAGCCGGTCGTCTGCAGCGCCGAGACCATCGCCCGCGTATAAGGGTCGCTGCTGGTCGCGACGAGTGCTGCCGGCAGGCTCTTCGGGTCGTTGTTGATGGCGTAGCCGAACAGCACCAGCTGTATCAGCGGCACGCCCAGCATCATGGCGAAGGTGATGCGGTCGCGCCGCATCTGGATGAATTCCTTGATCAGCAGCGCACCGAGCCTGGCGAAGGAAAGGACGCTGTTTATCCCATTTTTCATCCCATATTGTCCTTCGAGCCGGACATGAACTGGATGAACACGTCTTCAAGGCTGGTCTCGCCCGGCGTCACCGTCACGCCCTTATGCTTCTTCTCGACATCGGCAAGCGCCTTTTCGAGCGCCGCCTTGTCGGAGCCGACGACATGCAGCGTCGCGCCGAACGGCGCCACCTGATCGACGCCGGGGCGGCCCTGCAGCGCCTCGGCCACCTGGTCGAGCTTCGGCCCCTGCAGCACGAAGGTGGTCAGCCCGGCATTCTTCACCACCTCGTCCACCGTGCCGGTGGCGAGCATCTTGCCGTAGGAGATGTAGCTGATGCGGTGGCAGCGCTCGGCCTCGTCCATGTAATGGGTGGAGACCAGCACCGTCAGCCCGCCGCTCGCCAGCCTGTGGATCTCGTCCCAGAACTCGCGCCGCGCCTTGGGATCGACGCCGGCCGTCGGCTCGTCGAGCAGAAGCAGCTTCGGCTCGTGCATGATGCAAGCGGCTAAAGCCAGCCGCTGCTTCCAGCCGCCGGAAAGCGTGCCGGCCAGCTGGTTGCGGCGTGTCGCCAGGCCGAGATCCTGCAGCGTGCGGGCCACATAGTCCTCGACCGGCTTCAGCCGGTAGAGCCGGGCCACGAATTCGAGATTTTCGCCGATCGTCAGATCCTCGTAGAACGAGAATTTCTGCGTCATGTAGCCGACTTCGCGCTTGATCTTGAGCGCATCGGTAAGGATGTCGAACCCCAGCACCGTGCCCTCGCCTTCGTCCGGCGTCAAAAGCCCGCACATGATGCGGATGGTCGTCGTCTTGCCCGAGCCGTTCGGCCCGAGGAAGCCGACGATCTCGCCCTCGGCGACCGTCATCGTCACATGGTCGACGACGGTCTTGTCGCCGAAGCGCTTGACCAGCCCGCGGACGTCGATGACGCTCATTTTCGGAGATCCGCGAGGTCGACATCGACGATCTGGCCGGGCTGCAGCGGCCCGGCATCGCCCTCCGGCCGCGCCTCGACAAGAAAGACCAGCTTCTGCCGGTTCTCCAGCGAGTAGATCACCGGCGGGGTGAATTCCGGATCGGGCGACACATAGCTGACGCGCGCCTTCAGATCCGGCCCGCAGCCGTCGCAATGGACGCTGAGCAACGTGCCGACCTTGACCGAGGAGAAGGCGGCCTCCGGCACATAGACGCTGAGCTTCACCGCGCCGTCGGGCAGCATCGAGAGCACCGGCGCGGTCGGCCCGGCGGTGTCGCCCGGATTGCGGATGACGTCGTTGACGCGGCCTGGCGAAGGCGCCGTCAGCACGCGCTTCGACAGGCGCCACTCGGCCTGCCCCAGTTCCGATTGCGCCTGCTTGACCTGGTTTTCGGCCGCCTTGATCGTCTCGGCCCGCGCCGGCAGGCCGCCGACGGCGAGATTGGCCTCCGCCTGGCCGACCTGCGCGTTGGCCGTCTCCAGCGTAGCCGAAGCGGTGTCGTAGTCGGCCTGCGTGCCGGTGCCGCGCTTGTAGAGGTCGCTGGCGCGGTCATATTTGCGCTTGGCATCGGCGGCCTGCGCCTTTGCCATGTCGACCTCGGCCTTCAGCACCGCGATCTCTTCCGGCCGCTTGCCCACCTGCAGGTCGGCAAGCTGGGCCTCAGCCTGTGCGAGCGCGGCTTCAGCCTGCGCCACGGCGATCTTGGCGTCGGCGCTCTCCAGCGTCACCACCGGGGCACCGGGCTCGACGCGGTCGCCTCGCTTGACGGCGACCGTCTCGACTTGCGCCACCTCGATCGGCGCGAGCAGCACATATTCGCCTTCGACATAGCCAACGGCAAGCGGCGCCGCCGGCGCGCAGGCGCCGAACAATTGCGCGGCGAGCGGCAGGGAGCAGAGAAAACTCATGATTTGCCCTTCCTGCCGGCGGCCGGCACACGCGCCGCCAGCATTGCCCTGAGGTTGTCGGTCGCGACCGCCACCACCTTGGCGGCCTCTTTGTCGCCGATCTCGCTCCAGCCCATCCTGCGCATCACCGCCTCGCGGCCGATGCGGAAATAGATGACCTGTCCGATAACGGTGAAGACGGTAAGTTTGGTTGCCTCGCTCTCTGCCGGCTCGCCCGTCGCCTGCTCCCAGATCTGGCAAAGCCGGCGATGCGTCGGCTCGAAAACGCCGGCATAGATGCGGTCGAGCGCCGCCGTCGGGTGCGACAGCTCGCGGAGTACGAATTGTACGATCTCGCCGGCCTGGGGACTTGCCACGACAAAACCGACCATCCGCTCCAGCGCGGCAAAGAGCTGCGCCCGCGCGGCTTCCGGGTTTGAGGGGGCGGCCGCCTGGGGCGCGCCGAGCGCTTGGCCGGCGATCCCCTGGATGGTCTCGACGATGAAGTCGGCGGCGGCGGCGCGCAGACCTTCCTTGCCGCCGAAATGATAGGCGATGGAGCCGATATTGGCCTTGGCCTCGGCCGCGATCTCGCGCGTCGAGGTGCCGTCGAAACCTTGCCGCCCGAACAGCTTGAGCGCCGCATGGACAAGCGCCATGCGCGTTTGATCGGCGGGAGAGGCTTCGCGTTGCGGCCTTTTCACATTCGTTTGCTTGCCCATGGCATTCATTTAATCAATCGATTGATTAAAGTCAAATTGATTCCCGACTCGGCTTGCCATGTCCGTCCCCGCACGCTTTAGTGCGCGGCCATGGGCAAGGAAGTCGAGCGCAAGTTCCTGGTCTCTGATCCCGCCTGGCGTCGGCTGGCCGAGGCGGATATCCGCATTCGCCAGTTCTACGTCGCCGCGCAGCCCGGCCGCACGGTGCGCGTGCGCATCAGCGACGGGCGTTCCGCCGAGCTGACGCTGAAGTTCGGCGACAGGGCGCGCGAGCGCGACGAATTCGAATATTCCATTCCTCTCGCCGAGGCCGAGGAATTGATGGCGTTTGCCATTGGGCGTGTCATCGAGAAGACACGCCACCATGTTAGACACTGCGGCTATCTCTATGAAGTCGATGTATTCGGCGGAGTGCTCGCGGGGCTCGTGGTCGCGGAGCTGGAGACTCCGGAGGACGTACCTGACGAAATGCTGCCCGACTGGCTCGGTCGCGAGGTCACCAGCGAGTCGAAATTCTACAACGCGTCGCTGGCCCTCGGGGGGATTCCGGAGATCGCCGCATGAGCTTTCGCATCGATCCGCGCTTGCCGCTGACCGGCGAGGTCAGGCGCATATTGGCCGACGAGATCGGCAAGGCGCTCGGCCATCTTGAGACGGCGCGCGACAAGCCGGAGCAGGGGCTGCACAAATGCCGCAAGCGGTTGAAGAGCATCCGTGCCTTGCTGCGCCTGGTTCGTTCCGGAGACGAACCGTTCTGCCAGACTGAAAACGAATGTTATAAGCAGGTCTCGGCGCTGCTTGCCGGCCCACGCGAGGCGACCGCTCTCATCGAGACGATCGACCGCCTGGCGGACGCCTTCCCGGAACAGAGCGCCGGCGGCGGCCTTGACCCCGTCCGCGACCGGCTGGTGCTGCGCCAGCATGAGCTTCACGCCGGCCCCGGCCTCGACGGCGCCGTAAACGCGGCGGTCGCCGCCTGCCAGGAAGGGCTGGAGCGTATCGACAGGCTGGCCCTGCCCGACCAGCCCGAGCAGGCGGCCGACATCCTGGCTGAAGGTGCCCGCGCTACCTTGCGGCGGGCGAAAAAGGCGCTGGACAAGGCCGGCTCGCGCGGCGAGCCCAATGATTTTCACGATCTGCGCAAGGCAGCCAAGACGCACTCGATGCATCTGTCGTTGCTCGGCCGCCTATGGCCGACGCCGATCAAGGCGCGCCGCAAGGCGGTCGACAAGCTTGGCGAGTTGCTGGGCGAACTGCATGACGTCTTCGTCATGCGCGCGCTGCTCGCCGCCGATGGCGAGCCGCTCGGCCCCGCCGACGAGACCAAGCTTCTGCGCAAGCTCCTGAAGCGTTCGGAGAAGAGCCTCAGCAAGGCCTGCCTCACTGAGGCCGCCGACCTGTTCGGCGACAGCCCCAAGCGCTCGGCCAAAAAACTCGCGCGCAAGGCGCGCGACGATCTCGCGGCTCCCCACGAGGAAGCGAAGGCGGCCGCGGCCTGAGCCTCCCTTCTCCCCTTGTGGGAGAAGGTGGCCGCGAAGCGGCCGGATGAGGGGTGCTCCAGCTTGACAAGGCCGCTTGCCGGGCCAAGGGGTACACCGCTCACCACCGCCTCATTTCTTCCAACACCCCTCATCCGTCTCGGCGCTGCGCGCCGATCCACCTTCTCCCACAAGGGGAGAAGGGGTAGCTACGCCGGCAGCGGCCGCCGACCTTTCGCCCCGCTATCCGTTCGCGCGCCGGCATCCCGCGGATGCGGCCCGATCGGCATGATCGCCGGAAATGGGGTCGCGCCGAAGGCAAAGGTCCATTTGTAGCCGATGAGCTGATCTTCCGGCGTGGTGTGCTGGTCGTGATGGGCAAGCAGCCTTGCGCGTTCCGCCAGGTCTTCCGCCTCGCGCCGCACCATCTCCGCCGTCTCCGGCCGCATACGCCGCGAGAAGCTGACGAAGGTTGCTTGTCGTTCCATATGGCCGATCGCCCAGCCGATGAAGTTCTTGTTGGTCGTCTCGAAATGCGGCTTCAGCGGTCCCTCGAAATCCCACTGGATCGGCGTCTCGACCAGCAGCCTCGCCGACAGGCCGCGCCCGAGCGCCACCAGGCCAAGCTCTTCCAGATCGCGCAGATAGAGGAACATCGAGGCTTCGCTCAGGCCCTGCGAGCGCATGATGCCTTCGGGCGTGAATTTTTCCGACAGCATGATGAAGACGAAAAGCAGCGCCGGCCGCGCCACCAGCTTGCGCTCGATCTCCGGCGCGACGCGGTTGGCCGGCCCCGGTCCCCGGTTCATCGAGCCCAGCACATTCTCCAGTTCCACTTCCGCCGCGGCGCAGATCTCCATCAGCCGGTCGAGCTTGCAGTTCCGCTCATGGAAGATGCGCTTCACCGTCGGCTCGGAAACGCCCATGCGCTCGGCCAGCGTCCGGTAGGTCAGGCCCTTGGCCTTGAGTGTCCGTTTCAGCGCCTCGAAGATCGGACCGTTCATGGAATGCACCCCGTTTGCACGAATTCGTATCGATATTCGATACTAGGCTCGAACCGCCTTCCAGGAAAGTATCGAAAAACCTAGCTCTCCGCCGTCATCACAGGAGAGCACTCATGAAAACCCTCATCGCTTCGACCTTTTTCGCCGTCGCCAGCATCGCCATCGCTCCCGCCGTCCAGGCCGGTGAAATCTGGCGCGCCGGCGGCTTCGAACAGCCGGAATCGGCGCTTGTCGATACCGCCAACAAGCGCATCGTCGTCTCCAACATCGTCGGCAATCCCGGCGAGGCCGACGGCAACGGCTACCTGTCGCTGCTGTCGCTGGACGGCAAGGTCATCACGCGCCACTGGGTGGAGGGCATGGACGCGCCCAAGGGCATGGCGATCGCCGGCGGCAAGCTCTATGCCGCCGACATCACCAAGGTCCGTGTCGTCGACCTCGCCGGCGGCAAGCTGGTCTCGACCATCGACGTGCCGGGCGCGGTCTTCCTCAACGACATGACCGCCGATGCTTCCGGAAAGGTCTATGTCACCGACATGCTGGCCGACACGATCTACCGCATCGACGGCGACCAGCCGGAGCTGTTCGTGAAGGATGCGCTGCTCGCCTCGCCCAACGGCGTTTTCGCCGACGGCGACAGGCTGATCGTCGCCTCCTGGGGCAAAGGCATCAAGCCCGATTTCGGCACGGCGGAGCCCGGCGGCCTGCTCGCGGTCGATCTCGCCAGCAAGAAGGTGACGCCGCTGCCCGGCGCCCAAGAATTCGCCGACCTCGACGGCGTCGTCGCCATCGGCGGCGACATCTACGCCACCGCCTACATGACCGGCACGCTCTACCGTTACCAAGCCGGTGGCGTGCCGGAGGCGATCGCCACCTTCAAGCCGGGCAGCGCCGATATCGGCACCGACGGCAACTCGACCATCTATGTCCCGCTGATGAACGAAGGCGAGGTGGCGGCTCTGAAGATCGACTGAGAGCGGGCGGGAACACGCCGATCGGGATTGGACCGCCATATCGACGGCGCTGCCATCTGGCCACGCCGTCCGCTCCGGGATATCGGGCTGCGATCCCATTTCATGAGCGAAGCCGTGAAGACATCCAGCCTGACCGGCGCCGTTTCCCCGACGATCCCAGTGCTCGTATGCGCGCTGGCGATCTTCCTGCTGTCCGGGATGGACGCGGCGATGAAGTCCCTGGTCATTGCGGTGGGCGTCTACAACACGGTGCTGTGGCGCAGCATGGTCGCGACCCTGGTCGCGGGCGCGGCCTGGTCGGCAGGGCCGCGCTCGAAGCCAACCCTTCCGGTGCTGGGGCTGCATGCGCTGCGCGCCGCGATTGTCGGCATCGTCCTGCTCTCATTCTTCTGGGGTCTCGCCAGGCTGCCGCTTGCCGAGGCGATCGGGCTCAGCTTCATCGCGCCCCTGTTCGCGCTTTTCCTCGCCGCGCTGTTGCTGGGCGAACGCATAAGGCGGCAGGCCGTGTGGGCATCGCTCGCCGGTATCGCGGGCGTCGCGATCATATTGGCCGGCCAGTTCGGGCAAGCCGGCCATTCGCGGGATGCCCTGCTTGGCACGGGAGCGGTGCTCGTTTCGACGGTGTTCTATGCCTACAATCTGATCCTCTCCCGGCAACAGGCGCTGTTGGCCAAGCCGGTCGAGATCATGCTGTTCCAGAATCTCTGCCTCGCAATCATCCTTAGCCTCGCCGCGCCGTGGCTCGCCGTCGCGCTGCCGGGAGACCTCTGGCTTCCCCTGGTCGGGGTGGCGTTGCTGTCGCTGTCCGGCCAGTTCCTGATGAGTTGGGCCTACGCCCGCGCCGAAGCGCAATATCTGATCCCGACCGAATACTCGGCCTTCATCTGGGCGATCGCGCTTGGCTGGTTCTTCTTCGGCGAGGAGGTGGCCTGGACCACGCTGGCAGGGGCGTGCCTGATCGTCGCCGGTTGCCTGATCGCCGCGCGCGCAAACCCGAAACTTGCCGAGCCGATCGAAGCGGCGGTTTGAGAAGCGCGGATCACTCGCCGTCCGCCACCACTTTGCGCCGCTGCAGCAGGTGCGCCGCAAGCCAGCATAACATGGCCCAGGCGAAGCCGGCGCACCAGCCGGCTAGCACGTCCGACGGCCAATGCACGCCGAGATAGACGCGGCTGGTCCCGACCATCACCGTGACGAGCACGGCGAGCGCGAGCACGAAGATCTTGGTCCTGCGGTCCGGCAGGAAGCGGGCCGCCAGCGAGCCGAGGGTAAGATAGGTCACCGCCGACAGCATCGCATGGCCGCTGGGGAAGGAGAGCGACGTCTCGTTGACGAGATGCGAGACGAGATCGGGCCGCGGCCGGTAGACCTCGAACTTGAGCAGGCTGGAAAGCACCTGTCCGCCGGCCACAGCCGCGAACACGAACAACGCCGTCGCCGGCCTGCGGATCAGAAGCAGGTAGATGATCGTCGCGGTGGTGATCAGCACCAGCACGCTGGTGCTGCCGAGCGCGGTGACGTCGCGCACCGCGCCTTCCAGCCAGGGGGGGCCGATCGGGCTGTCCGGCTGCCCGGCATGGCGGAAGGCGAGCAGGATTTCCGTGTCGAAGGCGTGCGGGGTGGTGGCGCGCGCCACCTCCATGAGCTCCACCAGGCCCCACAGCCCGCCGGCGATCACCAGCCCGGCCAGCAGCACCGGAAATTCTATTCTGTTGAGCAGCGCGTTGGCGGTCGATTTCATCAGGGGCCTTGGGTCCAGCTACAGCCTTTGCATATAGGGCCCGAGCGTGATCAGCGCGACGGCTGCGATCGCCAGCACCACGCCGGTGGCCTGCAATGCATTCAAGCGCTCGCCGAAGAAGACCAGGGCCACGACGTTCACCGATACCAGCTGGATCACCGCTGACAGGCTGAACGACACCGACATGCCGAATTCTCGGATCAGCCTGAGCATGATCAGATTGCCGGCGGAATAGAGCGCGAGGGTCAGCAGGATCTTGGCCAGGCTCGGCGCCAGCCCCCATTGCTTGGCCGCCATCGCCGCAAAAAGGAAGATCACCGTCGAAACGCCAAGCTGCGCCAAGCCCAAGAAACCCACGTTTTCATCCCCTCCTGAAGCGGCTTTCGCCGCGCCCGTCGCCGCTGTTGTTTCCGAAGCGTGACAAGCCGTCAAGCTGATCCGGCGGGCAAGGAGCGCTGCTACGGGATCGCGCGCGGCCTGAGCCGAAACAATCGACAGCCGGCAAACCAGCCTTGTTTAATCACGCCGATGTCACGAAAATGTGATCGGCCGCTTATAGGGGTCGAAAGGTCACACGTTCCAGCCACCTCAAGAAGCCAGAGGACAGCCCATGACCGACTCCCCTGCAACCCGCTTCCGCACCAGCCAGCTCGAGGAGAATGACGGCCCGCCCGTCAATCCCACCGACAACCGCACCATGGGCGAGATCATCGCCGCGCGCTTCTCGCGCCGCGGCTTCCTGAAGGGTTCGCTGGCCGTCTCGGCCATCGCCGCCACCGTCAGTCCGCTGGCGCTCGTCGCTGCCGACGAGGCGCGCGCCACCGAGGCATCGGCCTTCAAATTCGACGAGCTCGAGGCCGGCATCGACGACAAGCACCATGTCGCGCCGGGCTACGATGCCGACGTGCTCTTGCGCTGGGGCGATCCGCTGTTTGCCGATTCGCCGGATTTCGACCCGGTGAAGCAGTCGGCCGAGGCCCAGGCAAAACAGTTCGGCTACAACAACGACTATGTCGGCTATATCCCGATCGACGGCTCGGCCGAGCATGGCCTGCTGGTCGTCAACCACGAATACACCAACCCGCATCTGATGTTCCCGGGCATCGTCAAGATCGTCGAGAAGGAAGGCGAGAAGGCCGCCGAGACAGCGCCGCTCAGCAAGGAGCAGGTCGATGTCGAGATGGCGGCGCATGGCGGCACCATCGTCGAGATCCGCAAGGAGGCCGGCAAATGGCAGGTGGTGCGCGACGGCAAGCTCAACCGCCGCATCACCTCCAACACCGAAATGGCGCTCTCCGGCCCGGTCGCCGGCCACGATCGCGTCAAGACCAATGCCGATCCGTCCGGCGCCAAGGTCATCGGCACGTTCAACAACTGCGCCGGCGGCGTCACGCCCTGGGGCACCTATGTGATGGCCGAGGAGAACATCCACGGCTATTTCTCGGGCGAGCTGCCGGAAGGCCACAAGGAGGCGGCGAACTACAAGCGGCTCGGCATTCCGGAAGGCGCGTATGAATGGGGCGCGCATTACGACCGCTTCAACCTCGCCAAGGAGCCGAACGAGCCCAATCGTTTTGGCTGGATCGTCGAGGTCGACGTCAACGATCCGAATTCGGTGCCGAGGAAGCGCACCGCCATGGGCCGCTTCAAGCATGAAGGCGCCGAATCGATCGTCGCCAAGGACGGCCGCGTCGTCTTCTATCTCGGTGACGACGAGCGCTTCGACTATGTCTACAAATTCGTCACCAAGGGCGCGTTCAACCCGAACGACCGCGCCGCCAACATGAACCTGCTCGACGACGGCACGTTGCATGTGGCGAAGTTCGCCGAGGATGGCTCGGTGGAATGGATGCCGATCGTGTTCGGTCAGGGCCCGCTGACGGCGGAGAACGGCTTTGCCGGCCAGGCCGACGTTTTGATCGAGACGCGCCGCGCCGCCGACCTGCTCGGCGCCACCAAGATGGACCGGCCGGAAGACATCCAGCCCAACGCCGGCAACGGTAAGGTCTATGTCATGCTGACCAACAATTCCAAGCGCAAGACTGATCAGGTCGACGCCGCCAACCCGCGCGCCGAAAACGCCTTCGGCCACATCATCGAGATCGTCGAGGACGGCGGCGATTTTGCCGCCACCAAGGGCAAGTGGGAAGTGCTCCTGAAATGCGGCGATCCTTCCGTGGCCGATGTCGGCGCCACCTTCTCGACCGCCACCACCGCCAATGGCTGGTTCGGCATGCCGGACAATTGCGCCGTCGATTCCGCGGGCCGGCTCTGGGTCGCCACCGATGGCCAGGGTCCGAAGGCCACCGGCCGCACCGATGGCCTGTGGGCTGTCGACACGGAAGGCGCTGCGCGAGCGACGTCAAAACTGTTCTTCCGCGTGCCGGTCGGCGCCGAGATGTGCGGCCCGCTGTTCGCGCCGGATGACCAGACCGCTTTCGTCGCCGTCCAGCATCCGGGCGACGGCGGCGAGGACTGGGAAGCTTTCGGCCGCCCGTCCTACTACGAGGACCCGTCGACCCGCTGGCCGGACTTTAAGCCGGACATGCCGGTGCGGCCTTCGGTCGTCGCCATCACCAAGCAGGGCGGCGGCAAGATCGGGGTTTGATCTGATCTGAAGGGGAGGGCTTCGGCGATCCGGAGCCCTTCCCTACTCCCGCTAGTCGGCGCGCTGAACCACGGCCATGTTCAGGGTGGTTCTCAATCGGAAGCCGATGGACTCGTAGAGCCTGATGGCGGGAGCGTTGCTGTCGTAGGCGTGGAGATACGGAACCTCGCCACGCGCCATGATCCGGTTCGCCACGAAGAGCGACAGCAGCCGGCCGAGGCCCACGCCGCGGAAATCCGGATGCGAGCACACGCCGCTGAGTTCGGTGTAGCCGGGCTGCTTCATGCGCTCGCCGGCCATCGCCGCAAGCCTGCCGCCGATCTTCACGCCCCAGAACTCGCCGAGGCTCATGGCCTCCAGCGTGAACGGGCCTGGCTTGGTGAGCGACGCCAGAGCCAGCATCTCGGCTGCATCGTCCTGCGTCAGCCGCTGCACGCGCTCATCGAACACGGTTTCGACCGGCTCTTCGGCGACCATCTGCACCAGCGATGCCGTCGAAACCGCTGCAAGTTCTGCAGGCAGGACGATCTTATCCGTCTGAACCAGGATCGCGCTTTCAAGCGGCAGCTTGCCCAGGGCCTGCAGGCTTTCCGCATCGTCCGCCGCTGTGGCGGCGAAGGGAACGATCGATGGCCGGTACCGCCGGGCAAGGCTGTCGCCTTCCGCGAAGGCCTGATGGCGAGTCGCGAGCGCGCTCCAGATGGGACGGTCGAGAACGTGTTTCATGACGCGACGGCATTGGCCTTTTCCGCACGGCGGTCGAGCGGGGTTGCGGCCAGCCGGTCCTCGATGGCGGCGAGCTGACCAAGCAGCGGCCCGGAGAGGTCCGCGCATAATTCCGCGACCGCGTCCTCGATGCGCGGCCAGACGTCACGCTTCGCGGTATCGACCAGGCGCTGGCCGTTCCGCGACAGGGAGACGATCCTGCGCCGCTGGTCGTCGTTCGATTGCGTGACCTCGACCAGGCCCAGTTCGGTCAGAAGCGACACGCTGCGCGTCACGCCCGGCTGTGCGATGCCGAGCGACTGCGCCAGCTCGCCGACCGGCAGCGGCCCCAGCCTGTCGAGCGCGGCGAGCAGGGGGTATTGGCTCGACTGGATCCGCACATCCAGGCGATCGAGCACGCGCTGCGTGTCGGCCTGCAACTGCTCGCCAATGCGCTTCAGCCGGCTGCCGAGGCAGAGAAAGCCGAGGGATCGTAGGACGTCTTCCATGGCCGAGCCACCTAAGCGAAAACTATAACTTGATATATAACATTGCATGGAAAATGGCAATATGTATCGCCTGACGCAGGTCTATCAGTGCCGGCAGCTACATCGGACGGCAGACATTTCCTCTTCATTCACGGCCGATAGCATCCTATATGGCGCTGGCGCGACATGACCGACAATCGGTCGCGCCAAGGCGACTGATTCGAGGCCCACCGGCTTGCGGGTCTCTGTTCATCGGCACGCGGAAGCTCATGCCCTCCCTGCGGAAACATATCGACAGGTTGCTTGAAGGCGCGGCGCCCAAGGTGCCGCGGCGCGAGCTGACCCATCTTGAGCGCCTGGCGATGGTTCGGCGCCACGGCGACTTCTCGCTCGCCTATTCCACCGCCGTGCAGCAAAAACTGTCCTATTTCAGCGACGGCGACGGCTACATCGCCTTCGGCAGCAAGATGAAGCACCATTTCGCGCTTGGCGATCCGGTGGTCGATCCGTCGGAGCGGCCCGGCTACGTCAAGCGCTTCGTCGAGGCCGCCGGCGGCCCCTGGTTCGTGCAGATCGGCGCCGCCACCGCAAAGGTGCTGGCCGGGCTCGGCTACCAGGTCAACCGGCTGGGTATCGACACCAGGCTGCAGCTGCCGGCGCATGATTTTTCCGGCAAGCGCAACGAAACCGTGCGTTATTCCGAGCGCTGGCTGGCGAAGAAGGGCTTCACCTTCGCCGAGGACAGGAAAAACATGCTCCTCGACGAGGTTTCGCGGCTGTCCGAGAACTGGCGCGGCGAGCGCATCGTCAAGCGCTGGGAGATGGGCTTCCTCAACCGCCCCTTCGCCGACCATCTCGGCGCCGACATGCGCCGCTTCGTCCTGCACGATCCGGAGGGTCAACTCGTCGCCATCCTCGATTTCGATCCGCTGTTCAGCGACGGCAAGCTCATCGGCTACACCACAGCCTTCAAGCGCAAGCATGTCGACGCCACGCCGCATTCCGAGATCGGCCTGACCAAATTCGCCGTCGACCGTTTTCGCCAGGAAGGCATTTCGGTCGTCACGCTGGGTCTGTCGCCGCTGCTCGATGTCGAGCCGAGCGGCTTTGCCGAATCGAGCTTCTGGCGCGGCGCCTTCCAGCGCGCCTACCAGTCGCCCTGGGTCAACCGCTCGCGCTTCAACCTGCAGGGCCAGGCCGCCTTCAAGCGCCGCTTCCACGGGCTGGAGGAGCCGACCTACATCGCCTTCCGCAAAGGCACGCTGATGGAGATGCTGGGGCTGTTGCGGCTGATCAAGGCGATCTAGGTCCGTCGATATTCAGGTGATGCCGGCCTGCAAATGGCGGTCTCCTGCGCTTCCGGTGCTCACGTACTTAAGTACGCTCCGCTCCGGTTCTCGGAGACCACCATTTTCGACTCGGCCTAACCTGAATCTCAACAGACCTAGCCGCGGCTCAAAGGCAACGTCTCCGTTCAATTCCGCAGCCGATAGCCCGTCCTGAAGATCCACGCCACGATCACGATGCAGATGGCCAAAAACACCAGCGTCATGCCGAGGCTGACGCCGACCGAGACGTCCGCCTTGCCGTAAAAGCTCCAGCGGAAGCCGCTGATCAGGTAGACGACCGGGTTGAACAGCGTGACCGTCTTCCAGATGCCGGGCAGCATATGGATCGAATAGAAGCTGCCGCCGAGGAAGGTGAGCGGCGTGACGATCAGGAGCGGCACCAGCTGCAGCTGCTCGAAAGTCCTCGCCCAGATGCCGATGATGAAGCCGAACAGGCTGAAGGTCACCGCCGTCAGCACCAGGAAGGCGATCATCCAGAACGGATGCTCGATCCTGAGCGGCACGAACAGCGCCGCCGTCGCCAGGATGATCAGCCCGAGGATGATCGATTTGGTCGCCGCACCCCCGACATAGGCGATGATGATCTCGAGATAGGAGACCGGCGCCGACAGAAGCTCGTAGATCGAACCGACGAATTTCGGGAAGTAGATGGCGAAGGACGCGTTCGAGATCGACTGCGTCAAAAGCGAAAGCATCATCAGCCCCGGCACGATGAAGGCGCCGTAGCTGATGCCGTCGATCTCGGTGATGCGCGAGCCGATGGCCGAGCCGAAGACGACGAAATAGAGCGACGTCGAGATGACCGGCGAGATGATGCTCTGGAGCACCGTGCGGAACGCGCGCGCCATCTCCACCCGGTAGATCGCCCAGACTGCACGAAGATTCACGGTCGCGCGCAGGTTCATGGCTCTTGCCTCAGAAGATTGACGAAGATCTCTTCGAGCGAGCTGTTCTTGGTGTCGAGATCGCGGAACTGGACGCCGGCAGCCTCGAGGTCGCGGATCAGCGAGGCGACGCCAGGCCGGTCGCTCTGGTTGTCATAGGTGTAGGTGAGCTGCCCGCCGTCGCCCGACAGCTCCAGCGCATAGCGCGACAGGCCGTCGGGTATGGCACCGAGCGGCGCCCGCAGCTCTATCGTCATCTGTTTGCGGCCGAGCTTGCGCATCAGCTCGGCCTTGCCTTCGACCAGGATGATCTCGCCGCGATTGATGACGCCGACGCGGTCGGCCATCGCCTCGGCCTCTTCGATGTAATGCGTGGTGAGGATGATGGTGACGCCATCCTCGCGCAGCCGCCGCACCATCGCCCACATGTCCTGGCGCAACTCGACATCGACGCCGGCCGTCGGCTCGTCGAGGAACAGAACGCGCGGCTCGTGCGACAGCGCCTTGGCGATCATCAGCCGGCGCTTCATGCCGCCGGAAAGCGTGATCGCCTTGGCGTCCTTCTTGTCCCACAGGGAGAGATCGCGCAGCACCTTCTCGACGAACTCCTTGTTCGGCGCCTTGCCGAACAGGCCGCGGCTGTAATTCACCGTCGCCCACACCGTCTCGAAGGCGTCGATGGTAAGCTCCTGCGGCACCAGCCCGATCAGGCTGCGCGCGGCGCGGTAGTTCTTGCCGATATCATGGCCGTCGACGGTGACGCTGCCCGACGAGCGGTTGACGATGCCGCAGACGATCGAGATCAGCGTCGTCTTGCCGGCGCCGTTCGGCCCGAGCAGCGCAAAAATCTCGCCGCGCTCGATATCGAGGTTGATTTCCTTCAGCGCCTTGAAGCCGGTGGCATAGGTCTTGGTGACACCGGATATCGAAATGATGGATGGCATGGCTGAAAACGGCTGCTGAAAGGGTGCTTTGGATTTTTATTGCGCTGAATGTCGGTGCGCGAGGCAGGAAGTCAATGCCGCTCCTGACAATTCAATGCATGTCGCCCAAAAGTGCGCAGCGGTTTTGGGACAACGACATGCATCAAAACAAGGCTTAAAGCGCGTCGCCCGAATCCGTTTCAGCGCGACGCGCTTTAGACAGTCGTTCTCCGTCAGGCCTCCCGGCACTTGTGACGGTTCCTGTCGAACTGCTGCGACAACGCGCCTCGCGTGACGCCGCGCCGCTTTGACCGGGGCGTGCTTGAGGCCTATCCTTCAAGCATAAATTGCAGCCGGAGCCCAGCATGGACCCGCTCGTTCTGTCGCGCATTCAGTTCGGCGCGAATATTTCGTTCCATATCCTGTTTCCGGCGATCACCATTGCACTTGGCTGGATGCTTCTCTTCTTCAAGCTCCGCTACAACGCCACCGGCGACTCCGCCTGGATGCGCGCTTATTTCACCTGGGTGAAGGTTTTCGCGCTCTCCTTCGCCATGGGCGTGGTTTCGGGCGTCACCATGAGCTTCCAGTTCGGCACCAACTGGCCGGGCTATATGGAAACGGTCGGCAACATCGCCGGGCCGCTGCTCGCCTATGAGGTGCTTACCGCCTTCTTCCTCGAAGCGGCCTTCCTCGGCATCATGCTGTTCGGCTTCCGCCGCGTCTCCAACCGCATCCACACGCTGGCGACCGTGCTGGTGGCGGGCGGCACCACGGTCTCGGCCTTCTGGATCATCGCGCTGAACTCCTGGATGCAGACGCCGGCCGGCTTCGAGATGCGCGACGGCAAGGCGCATGCGCTCGACTGGTGGGCGGTCATCTTCAATCCGTCCATGCCTTACCGGCTGGTGCATATGCTGCTCGCGTCAGGGCTCACGGTCTCCTTCCTGATCGCCGGCCTGTCGGCGCTGCGCTACCTTTACGGCGACCGCTCGGAATCGATGTGGAAGGCGCTGCGCACCGGCGTCTTCACCGCTGCCATCCTGATCCCGATCCAGATCTTTGCCGGCGACCAGCACGGCCTGAACACGCTCGAGCACCAGCCGCAGAAGATCGCCGCCATGGAGGCCAACTGGAACACCGGCCCCAACGTGCCGCTGGTTCTGTTCGCGCTGCCCGACGAGGCGGCCAAGGAAAACAGGTTCGAGCTCGCCATTCCGGACGGCGCTAGCGTCGTGCTGCGCCACTCGACCAGCGGCGTCGTGCCCGGCCTCAACGACTATCCCGGCAACCACCCGCCGGTCTTCCCGGTGTTCTGGGGTTTCCGCATCATGGTCGGCACCGGCATATTGATGCTGATCGTCTCCTGGTCGGCGGCTTATTTCCTCAAGCGCCGCCACAGCCTGCCGAAGCCGCTGGCCCTCATCATGGTGCCGATGGCGCTCTCCGGCTGGCTGGCGACGCTGGCCGGCTGGTACACCACCGAGATCGGCCGCCAGCCCTGGCTGGTCACCGGCGTGCTGAAGACGGCGGACGCCGTCGGCCCGGTCGCCGGCAGCCATGTCGCGCTGACCTTGGCCGTCTATCTCATCCTCTATGTGCTGCTCTTGATCGCTTATCTGAGCGTGCTGGTGCACCTGGCGCTGAAGGCGGCCAAGGATGGCGACACCTCGCCGCTGCCGGGCGCCATGAACGCGGCCCTTTCACAGCAAGCTGCCGGGGAGTGATCATGCAGCTACGAGGCGCAAGGTCCGGCTGGTTCGATCGGCGGCTTTCTTCAAAGCCTGGCGCCGCCCCTCACCTGCCTGCCGGCATCCTCTCCCCGTATAGTGACGGGGAGAGGGGCGCTGTCATCGCCGTTTTCACCAATCGCCATCGTGGTAGCAGGAAGGGCGTCGGCGTTGCGGCCAGCCCCCTTCTCCCCGTCACTATACGGGGAGAAGTGCCCGGCAGGGCGATGAGGGGCGGCGCCAACCTCCACAATCGATCTGAAACGGTTGCTTCAAGCGGTATGGCCGCACGTCGGACCTATCGCGGTTCGAGGAAAAAAAGATGACCTTCGACTGGCCAACCGCGCTGCCGCTGATCTTCGCCGGCCTGATGGGCCTAGCCATCCTGATCTACGTCATCCTCGACGGCTTCGACCTCGGCATCGGCATCCTGTTCGCGGCCGCTGAAAGCTCCGAGCAGGATACGATGATCGCCGCGATCGGCCCCTTCTGGGACGCCAACGAGACCTGGCTGGTGCTGGCGGTCGGGCTTTTGCTGGTCGCCTTCCCGATGGCGCATGGCACCATCCTCACCGCGCTCTATCTGCCGGTCTTCGTGCTCTTGGTGGGCTTGATCCTGCGCGGCGTCGCCTTCGATTTCCGCGCCAAGGTGCCGGCCGGCAGGAAGCACCGCTGGAACCGCATCTTCTTTTTGGGCTCCGCGACCGCCTCGCTGGCGCAGGGCTATATGCTGGGTGTCTATGTGCTCGGCCTCGATGTCGGCCTCGGCGGCATGGCCTTCGGCGCGCTGGTCGCGCTCTGCCTGTCGGCGGCCTATGCCGCCATGGGCTCCGCCTGGCTGATCTACAAGACCGAGGGTGACCTGCAGGTCAAAGCCGTGCGCTGGCTGCGCACCACGCTGGTGCTGACCGCGCTCGGCATGGTCGCGGTGTCTTTGGCCACGCCCTTCGCCAGCCCGCGCATCTTCGCCAAATGGTTCCTTTGGCCGCAGATGCTCTATCTCTCGCCGCTGCCGATCCTGTCGGCGCTGCTGTTCCTGTGGCTCTGGCGGCAGACCTTCCATCTGCCGAAGCCCGACGACCGGCATGCCTTGCGGCCATTCCTGACCCTGGCCGCCATCTTCGCGCTCGGCTTCGCCGGGCTTGCCTGGTCGTTCTACCCCTATGTCGTGCCCGACAGGCTGACGATCTGGCAGGCCGCCTCGGCGCCCGAGAGCCTGGCCTTCATCCTGATCGGCACCGTCGTCGTGCTGCCGATCATCATCTTCTATTCCTTCTACGCCTACCGCGTGTTTGGGGGGAAGGCGACGGATTTGACGTATGATTGAGGGGGTTGGGGGCTGCCACGAAGACGCCGTGATCCTTCGCGCCCCCCTCTGCCCTGCCGGGCATCTCCCCCACAAGGGGGGAGATTGGTGGTTTCGTCGCTGGCGCCTTTCCTGCAACGTTGGAGATTGGCGAACGACGGCGTGACGGCTGATCTCCCCCCTTGTGGGGGAGATGTCCGGCAGGACAGAGGGGGGCGCTGTCCCGCCGACGTCTCCAAGCGAACACCGCCTCAAAAACCTCAGCTCTTGCTGCTAGCCAGCACCAGCACCGGCTTCTCGCTGTAGAGCTGCGGGAACAGCGACTTCAGGTTCTCGATCTTCGGCAGGTCGTTGTAGACGATATAGGGGTAGGTCGGGTTCAACGTCAGGAAATCCTGATGGTAGTCCTCGGCCGGATAGAAGGTCTTGCCGGTCTCCAGCGTGGTGACGATCGGCTTCGCAAACACCTTGGCCTTGTCGAGCTGGGCGATGTAGCTCTCGGCGACCTTCTTCTGCTCGTCGTTCTCGGCGAAGATCGTCGAGCGGTACTGCGTGCCCTGGTCCGGCCCCTGGTAGTTGAGCTGCGTCGGATTATGCGCGACCGAGAAATAGACCTGCAGGAGCTGGCCATAGGTGACCTTCGACGGGTCATAGGTGATCTCGACCGATTCCGCGTGGCCGGTGCGGCCGGTGCCGACGGTCTCGTAGACGGCGTTCTCGGCGCTGCCGCCGGTGTAGCCGGAAACCGCCTTGCTGACGCCCTTGACGTGCTGGAACACGCCCTGCACGCCCCAGAAGCAGCCGCCGGCAAAGATTGCTTTCTCGGTGCCGCCGGCAGCCTTTTCATCCACGGCCGGCGGCGGGATCACCACCGCGTCCTCGGCCGAACGCGCAGGCGTCTGCCAGAAGGCGGCGGCCGCCGCCGTCAACACCAGCGCCGCAAGCGGGGCGAGGTATGGTGATCGCCGCGCGGGTTTTTTCTCGATGCCGGTCATGTTCAATCTCCCTTGTTACTGTCCATCATATACGAAAGAAGCCGCCGCCGGGTTCTCATTTGCCGTGCGGCCGGCGCCGCCCCCTCTCAGTCTCGGCTTCGCCGAGCCACCTCTCCCCCGCCTTTGGCGGGGGCGAGGAACTCAGGCTTGCGAAGGCCGCGCCCTTGGTGGTTGGCGTTTCCTCGCCCCCATGAAATGGGGGAGAGGTGGCTCGGCGCGCAGCGCCGAGACGGAGAGGGGGAGCGCCCTGTGCGATTGTCCGGAGCCTAGGTCGCTGAACTCATTGAGCCGGAGCCATCGCGTCGGCGGGCTTCATGGCATCCGTCGCCGGCTTCATCGCATCCGCCGGCTTCATTGCGTCCGTCGCGGGTTTCATGGCGTCGGCGGGTTTCATCGCATCCGTTGTCATCGCGTCGGTTTTCATGGCATCGGCCGGTTTCATGGCGTCCGTCGCCGGTTTCATCGCATCCGTCGCCGGCTTCATGGCGTCGGTCGCCATCGCATTGGCTGGCTTCATCGCATTCGTCGCGTCGTCGGCGCGGGCGCCGGCGGCGAAGGCCGTGGTTGCGAGCGCAAGCGCGAGCGCCGTCAGGAATTTGGTCATGGTCGTCTCCTTGGGTTGCGGCGCGCGATGCGGGCCGGATGATGCGCTGCCGCCTCATGCGGCATCGCGCGAAAGGGATGATCGATCAGTTCGCGGCCGCGGCCAGGATCGGCCCGCCGCCCGGGGTCTGCACCAGCACCGCCGTGCTGAGGCCATTCGTGGCATTGGGCAGCGGCAGCGTCGTCGCCTTGCCGCTCCAGCGGCCGAGCCTCTGCAGCGAACGCACGACATTGGCATGCGGCAGCGTGCGTCCGGTGTTTTCGCCGCGCGCCACCGGCACTTCGATGACGCCCTTCGTGTAGCGCACCAGCCAGACATCGGCCGCGCCGCCCGGCGCCGTGCCGGCGCCGATGCTGACCTTGCCGTTGCCGAGCGAAAGCGCCGGGCCATCGGCGCGCGGGCTTGCCGAAATCAGCCGCTCGATCTCGCCGGGCTTTGCCCCAACCACATCGGCGCTGCCGTTCACAACCACCTGCGGCGTGAACGGCCCGTCATGGCCGAGCGGCGGCTCGTAATTGACCTGGCGCTCAGTGAATTCCTGCCGGCCGAACGTGTCCTTCCAGCCGAGATAGTCCCAATAGGTGACGTTGAACGACAGCGCCAAAACGCCCGGCTGGTCCTTGACCTTGATCAGATTGGCATTGGCCGGCGGGCAGGACGAGCAGCCCTGGCTGGTGAACAGCTCGACCACGGTGAGCGGCTGCGCGGAAGCAGCGCCGAGGGTGGCGGCAAGCGCCGCGCCGACGAGTAAAACCTTGCCGAGCGTTGTCTTTGGTACGGTCATGGGAAGCAGTCTCCGTTGCGGCGATGCTCCTCATTTCGCCGCCGCGGAAGACTTCGTTACAGCTTCACCGGTTTGTGATTGAGGCGCTCTTTCCCTTCTCCCCTTGTGGGAGAAGGTGGCTCGGCGCGCAGCGCCGAGACGGATGAGGGGTGCTCCAGCTTGGCAACCGCGTGCATCCAGTTCACCGCCAAGGCTGCAGCCCGGTATCCTTCACATAAGCGATGATCGTGTCGCAAACGCCATCTAAATCTCTCAGGACGTCGTCATTCCAAAACCGCAACACGCGAAAGCCTCTCGCCTTCAACTCGGCACCGCGAGCTTGGTCGGATTCCGAGTCGGCATGCTGGCTGCCGTCGATCTCGACAATCAGACGTGCCTCAAGGCAAACGAAATCGGCAATGTATTTTCCGATAGGAGCCTGGCGTCGAAATTTGATCCGATTGAGCCTGCGGTCGCGCAGTTCTTGCCAAAGCTTATGCTCGGACTCCGTCATTTCACGGCGGAGCGTGCGGGCGAAACTGCGCTTGGCTTTGGTGATCGGCTGATGTGGCATGGTGTGAGATTAGCCAGCCGCCGCGATCCGTCCAACACCCCTCATCCGTCTCGGCGCTGCGCGCCGAGCCACCTTCTCCCACAAGGGGAGAAGGGGGAGATCAGCTATCACTGCGTCAGCACCGTGTCCGACGGCCGCTGGTTGAAGGCGCACTTGCCGGTCACGGTGTAGAAGAAGTCGGCCTGGGTAGTGCCCACGGACGGGGCAGTCGGCACGGCCGATCCGCCGTCTTCCCAGGCTTGGTAGCTGGTCTGACCGCAGGGCACAGCGCTGAAGATGTCGACCGTCTGCCCGGTCGCGACCTCGGGCATATTGGTTTCGCTGACGCCGATATAGAGCCGGTTCGAGGTGGTGGCATCGTTCGACTGCAGCGTCTTCGGGTTGCCCGAGGGCACATCCATCTGCAGGTTGAGCTGGTTCATCTGGCTGACGTCGATGGAGGCGCCGGCGCCGTTGGCCGGGTAGGTGGTGGTCGCGCAGGTGGTGTTGAAGTAGATCGTCTTGCCGCTATTGGAGTCCTTGGTGCTGCTGGGGATCGAGTCGGCCGGCGGATTGCTGAAGGGGCTGGTCGAGCCCGTCGTGGTGCAGGTCTGCTGCTGGACCTTCGTCGGCGTGGTTCCATTCATCGTGTAGATGGTGGAGGTTCCGTAGCCCTTCGGCTCGTACACGGAGTAGCTGTTTTTGCCCACTTTATAGGTGTATTTATAGGGGACGTAGTTGTAGTCGATCGTCATGAGGCTCTGGGCGTTCGTCTGGGCGAACTTGGTGCCGTAGAGCGTCATCTTCTTGTTCCAGTAGCCCGACACTTTCGTCACCTTGAAATCGGCCCCCACCAGTGCCGGCGTCTTGCGCACCGAGGAGCCGACGCCGACATTCACCGTGTTGATCCTGGCGATCGACATGAAATCGGTCGGCATCGGATAGGCCGCCGTGGCTTTGAAGCTCGCCGTGCCGTCGGCGGCGACGTCGACGGCGGTGAGCGTCGCCGTGCCCTGTCCGCTATTGGCGACATAGGCCTGCTGCAGCGCGATCTGGCGGTCGGCCTTCGAGGTCGTCGTATCCATCGTGGTGATCGACAGCACCGCGGCGTCCAGCGCGTTCTGCATGTTGCTCCTGGTCGTCACCGCCGAGGTGTAGTCGACGGAAAAGCCGACCGCGAGCAGCAGCGGGATCGATAGAAGGACCATGAGCGGCATCATCGAGCCGCCTTCAGAGCGGACGAAATCTCTTGCGGACGAAAACATTCCTTGACCCCCAGCATCGTCGGCAGCACAGCCTGCCCACCACCCAACGGTAGAATTATGCCCTAAAGGCGTGCATGAAAGTTTAAGCGGATTTGAATGTTTCGCGGCGGGCCTCCCCTTCTCCCCTTGTGGGAGAAGGTGGCCGCGAAGCGGCCGGATGAGGGGTGTTCCAGGGAACACCAGCGTCTCACTCCGCTGGAACACCCCTCATCCGTCTCGGCGCTACGCGCCGATCCACCTTCTCCCACAAGGGGAGAAGGGAAAAAGCCCCACCGCTTGCCCCTTAAACCCGCCCCTGCTAAAGCGCGCCGCATGACGACGCCCCTAGACCACATCCGCAATTTCTCCATCGTCGCCCATATCGACCATGGCAAATCCACGCTTGCCGACCGGCTGATCCAGCTCACCGGCGCGCTGGAGGAGCGCGACATGAAGGAGCAGGTGCTGGACTCGATGGACATCGAGCGCGAGCGCGGCATCACCATCAAGGCCCAGACCGTTCGGCTGAACTATCGCGCCAGGAACGGCGAGGATTATGTGCTGAACCTCATCGACACCCCTGGCCATGTCGACTTCGCCTACGAGGTGTCGCGTTCGCTCGCCGCCTGCGAGGGCTCGCTGCTGGTGGTGGACGCTTCTCAAGGCGTCGAGGCGCAGACGCTGGCCAATGTCTACCAGGCCATCGACAACAACCACGAGATCGTCGTGGTGCTGAACAAGGTCGACCTGCCGGCGGCCGAGCCCGAGCGCATCCGCGAACAGGTGGAGGAGGTGATCGGCCTCGACGCCTCTAACGCGGTGCTGATCTCGGCCAAGACCGGGCTTGGCGTGCCGGACGTGCTGGAGGCGATCGTCCACCAATTGCCGCCGCCGCGCGAGGGCGACATCAACGCCCCGCTGAAAGCGATGCTGGTCGACAGCTGGTACGACGCCTATCTCGGTGTCATCGTGCTGGTGCGCATCATCGACGGCGTGATGAAGAAGGGCCAGACCATCCGCATGATGGGCACCGGCGCGAAGTATCTCGTCGAGCGCACCGGCGTCTTCAAGCCGGCCCGCGTCAATGTCGACGAGCTCGGCCCCGGCGAGTTCGGCTTCTTCACCGGCTCGATCAAGGAAGTGGCCGACACCCGCGTCGGCGACACCATCACCGAGGACCGCCGCCCGACGCAAAAGGCCCTGCCCGGCTTCAAGCCGGCGCAGCCGGTGGTGTTCTGCGGGCTGTTCCCGGTCGACGCCGCCGATTTCGAGGACCTGCGCGCCGCCGTCGGCAAGCTGCGCCTCAACGACGCGTCGTTCTCTTATGAAATGGAGACTTCCGCCGCGCTCGGCTTCGGCTTCCGCTGCGGCTTCCTCGGCCTGCTGCATCTGGAGATCATCCAGGAGCGGCTGGAGCGCGAGTTCAACCTCGACCTCATCGCCACGGCACCCAGCGTCGTCTACCGCATGAACCTCATCGACGGCACGACCAAGGAACTGCACAACCCGGCTGACATGCCCGACGTGGTCAAGATCGACTCGATCGAGGAGCCGTGGATCCGCGCCACCATCCTCACCCCCGACGACTATCTCGGCGGCATCCTGAAACTCTGCCAGGACAGGCGCGGCATCCAGGCCGATCTCTCCTATGTCGGCAAGCGCGCCATGCTCACCTACGACCTGCCGCTCAACGAGGTCGTCTTCGATTTCTACGATCGCCTGAAGTCGATCTCCAAGGGCTACGCCTCCTTCGACTATCACCTGACCAACTATCGCGAGGGCGACCTGGTCAAGATGTCGATCCTGGTCAATGACGAGCCGGTCGACGCGCTATCCATGCTGGTGCACCGCTCGGCCGCCGAAAAGCGCGGCCGCGCCATGTGCGAGAAGCTGAAGGAGCTGATCCCGCAGCATTTGTTCAAGATCCCGATCCAGGCGGCCATCGGCGGCCGCATCATCGCCCGCGAAACCGTCTCGGCGCTCAGGAAGGACGTCACCGCCAAGTGCTACGGCGGCGACGTGACCCGCAAGCGCAAGCTGCTCGACAAGCAGAAAGAGGGCAAGAAGCGGATGCGGCAATTCGGGAAGGTCGATATTCCGCAGGAGGCGTTTATCCAGGCGCTGAAGATGGGCGATTGAGGGGCAGGGCCGCCTTCGAAGAAAGACTCGGCTAATTCAATCCGAGTATCTCATCTAGCGAGCGCCCCCCTTTTTCAGCTTTTGCAATTTCATTCCGGCACCACGCCTCCATCGCTTTCATTTCGCTTCGGATGCGAGCCTCAACTTTAGAAAAGCAATCGCGCGAGGCGTCAACCTCCCGGGCGACTTGATCCTTGATCTCCAAAGCGTTAGCCGGTGGGGGATCATCAAACTCGACCGATGAATCCATCCGACTCGGACCGAAGGTAACTTGTACAGTCACGCTTTGGGAAGTGCCAATATCTTTAATTGGCCCGAAAATATTGAACATATCTCTCTCGAAAAGCAAATCACGCGAATAATTCTTCATAGGAGTCGAAGGTTTTTTACCCATTATCCTAACGATATTCTCGATGAAGTACGAGAATCGCTCCGACATGTTCATTGATATGCCCACGGTCACCGACTTTGGTCGCCGCCGCGCGCTTTCCTTCGGGTAGGAAATCATATATGTGTATTCGGATTGGGTCCGGTTCAAAAAATAGAATGGCTCAGATCGCTTAACGATGAAGACTTTGTTTTTATCGAGCTGGTCCATCTCTGGACGAATATAGTATTGCACAACCAAGCGCGGGTTCATTTCGAAGCACATTGCGATAATGTTGTCGCTGGTCCTCTTACTTATTTCGTTGATGAACTCTCCAAATTTGTCAGGAACAATCCGGACAAGAGCGTAGGCGGCAAAGTATTCCTGAAACGATCGGTGTATGAATGTGTATTTTAACCCATCCTGCTTTATAAGGTTGACGGATTCCTCGTAGTCTTCAAGGATATCCTCGGGAGCCTGAGAAAAAGAGCAGAACCGACTGCTCATAGAAATGTAGTTAATTATCTCAGATCGCGTAAATTCGAAGATCTGTTTGTAATAAGATAGCAAACAAAAAACACCAAATGATTTTTGAAAGTCCTCAATGTCAAGAGTCTTGGGCCTGCTGTAGGCTTTGGTAGCATCGTGCCACTGATAGAGGGTATTGAACGCCTGATCATAAAATATACTCATCCTTCTTGGAATATCCATATTCTCTCGAAATGTCATCATCATCATTATAGAGAGCAATGGATTGGACAGAAAGCTCTTGTTCTGACTGAAAAACTCAGGCGTCAATTTTTTCAAAAAAATCGCCTTGGAAGCTTCATCGAATGGAACCTTCTTTATCAGCGACCTCACCTGATTAAGGTCGAACGGTGAAGACTCAAAAACGTCAAAGTTTTGCCAGCCAGCGAACCGCTTCTCAAAGCGGCTCGAAACCGCAAACGAGCATTTACTGTACATGGAGGAAAGGAGAAGAATTTGTCTCTGTAACTCCTCTCTTTGCTCTTGAGCAACCTCGTCAAACCCATCGAGAAGAAAACAGAAGCGCCCTTGACCACAGAAATGATCGAACAGGTCTTCGGTTAGCTCGCGATGGTTGGATATCGTTCGCCTGATAAACGTCTTTAGGTCGAGCTTGGAAAGGTCGCTCAGTTGCCGTAGCTCGATGAAGATAGGGGTAAGAGATCCGGGGTTCGCGAATATCGTTAACCACAAGTGACGCATGAAGAAGGTTTTGCCAGCGCCGCCATTCCCGTTAACGACAATATTTTTTCCAGAAACAAACGTCTCGATGAGTTCGCGGTCCGATATTTTTCCTTCGCTAGTTGCAAAACTAGAATGTACATAGACATCATATAGGTCAACGTCGCTGTCTTTCTTGCACAATATGCGAACGTTTCTGTTTCGCTTATACGTGTCCTCCATATAGGGCGCGAAGTCTTCGAATATTTTATTCCATGCATTTCGAGCGGCCGCAGATGCTCCTTTGACCGTGGCTTGAAATGACGCTTTGACGAGGTCCGCGACTACAGACGCCGTGACCGAACTCGGATCAACAGATGACATGATATTTCCCACGCCCAATTTAGTTAGCCCAGGAAGTATTTTAGATAGTTTGAGTCATGCGTAAAGATCCCGGGATCTCAGGAAGCTGGGGAAACTGCTGCAAAGCGCAAGGACCACGCGCTAAGCGCCAACGGTCGGACGGCAGCAATTCTTGGCTCGGCCGACGGAGGCTTGCCGCTGCAACCCGGCCTTGCAGCGGCCGGGCCAAGTTCAGGCACCATCAAGGCACTCGCTTACGTCCCTAGGCCGGACTTCACCATCCCCTCACCTCGTTGTATCCTCTCCCGGCTTGGGGAGACATCACATGCGCTCCACTCTGGACACCGTCGCCGCGATCGGCCTCGCCATCGGCGGCGCTTTTGGGCTGGCCGGCACCTTCGTTGCGAGCGATGCGCTGCGCGAGACGGTCTGGGCGATCGATGGCACCGCACTCGTCGTGGCCGCGGCGCTGCTCACCCTAAAATACCAGCGGCTCGGCAATGATTGCGTCGCTGCCGGCTTCCTCACCTTCGTCGCCGGCGAAAGCCTGCTGCTGGCCGGCAATGCGGCGGGCTTGCAGGCCAGCGTTCCCTCCTATCTCGGCGGCATCTCGCTCTGGGCGGCGGCGCTTGTGCTGATCAGCGCGCCGAAAACCTTTGCGTTGTGGGTGCGGCTCGCCGGCTTCATCGCCGCCGCGCTGTTTACCGCCTCGGTGTTTGCCGCACTCTGGGGCACGCCCTTGCTGCCCACCTCGTCGCCGCTGCCGGCGCTCGGCTATCCGTTCCTGGTCCTCACCTTTGTCGGCTGGATCTGGACGCTCGTGAAATCCGAACGGTGAGGCGATGGCCGCGCCGCTCGAGATCCGCAACAGCGCTTCGGGAAAGATCCTTCCGGCGCTCGGGTCGTTCCTGATGGCGGCGATCTTCGGCTTCTACATGCTCAAGGGGCTGTCGATGGGCGCGCCGGGCGGCGGCGTGTTCATGGTGGCGCTGCTGGCGCTCGGCTTTGCCGGGCTCGGCGCCTACATCGCGCGCGGCGCCTTCGACACGCGGGTGCAGGTCACCCTTGATCAGCGCGGCTTCCGCGATGCTCGCGCCGGCGACGTGCTGGTGCCGTGGCAGAAGGTGAGGAGCGTGTGGCTTGCCTCCGGCAGGGGCGCGGCGATGCTCAATTTCGAGCTCACCGAGGTGCCGCCCGACGAGATCAGATACGCCGCCGCCAACGCCTTCGGCCTGCTGTCCTTCGGCAAGACCACCGTGCACATGGAGGTGTCCTCGCTCGACGTCAGCGGCGAGGAGATGGTGGATGCGGTGAAGAAATTCGCGCCGCATGTGGAGGTGAGAAAGTAGGGCGACCTCCCCTTCTCCCCCTGTGGGAGAAGGTGTCGCCGAAGGCGACGGATGAGGGGTGTTGGAAGAAACGAGGCGCTGGCGATTTGGAACGTTGCGCACTTGGCGACGAGCGCCGCCGCCAAGCTGGAACACCCCTCATCCGTCTCGGCGCTGCGCGCCGATCCACCTTCTCCCACAAGGGGAGAAGGGGAGGTCGCGCCGCTCCCTCGCCCGTGCTCTACTCTCCCGACCCGGGAACCCTCACCATGATTCGCGCTTCGCTCGCCTTCCTCCTCCTCACCACCCCGGCCGTCGCCGGCGACATGTCCGTCTTCGTGCGCAACCAGCGGCCGGACGGCGTGGCGCTGGAGCTGTTCAGCCGCGACAGCGAAAAAGTCTGGCCGGGCGGCGACAAGGTCTTTCTCATCCGGCCGGGGGCACGGAAGTCCGTGCCAATCTCCTGCGAGCCCGGCGAGCATATCTGCTGGGGCGCCTGGGTGAACGGCAACGATTCCGTCACCGCCGGCGTCGGCCCCGACAACGACCGCCCCTGCGACACCTGCTGCTTCATCTGCGTGGAGCATTCGACCGAGACGGTGGATCTGGCGGAGTGAGGGCGCCTCCCCCTTCTCCCAAAAGGGGAGAAGGGAAGGAGCGCCCCAATCGCCCCAAATTCAGTCAGAAATATCGTCATCATCCCCTTGGCATTGGCCCGCACCATGCCATCATCCGCCATCGGCCGTGGGGGCCGATTCTATCTCGGGGGTTTTCATGTCTTTCACCGTCGCGCGCCGCGCCGCCGCCGCGTTCTCGCTTGCCGTTCTGTTCTCGTCGGCCGCCCATGCCGGCGACGTCACCTTCCAGATCAAGAACAGCCATCCCAACGCCATGCGGCTCGAGCTCTACAGCCAGGACCGCGACTATGTCTGGCCGGGCAATGGCAAGGATTTCTATCTCGACGACGGCGAGACCAAGGAGCTGCCGATCTCCTGCGAGGAGGGCGAAAAGATCTGCTACGGCGCCTGGGTCGACGGCGACGAGGAAACTTATTGGGGCGTCGGCCCCAACAACAAGGAAACCTGCGAGGACTGCTGCTACACCTGCAGCGGCGGCCAGACCGAGGAGATCGAGCTGGCGGAGTAACGTCAGCTTTCCCCTTCTCCCCTTGTGGGAGAAGGTGGCTCGGCGCGCAGCGCCGAGACGGATGAGGGGTGCGCGACGGAGTGCGACGCTGGACATTGAGCCGTCACCAACATTGGCTAGTCTCCCGCCATGCCGCATCAACCCGTAACCTCGGCTAAACGAAATTTCGCTAGGTCGATGCGCCGTGAGCCAACAGAGGCGGAAGTCCGGCTTTGGCGGGAACTGCGCGGCCGCCGCCTCGACAACATCAAGTTTCGGCGGCAGGTGCCGGTTGGCAGGTTCGTAGCCGATTTCGTCTGCGCCGAAGCGCGGCTCATCGTCGAAATCGACGGCAGCCAGCACGCGGAGTCCCGCCACGACCAGGGGCGCGACGCTGAATTGAAGGCCAGAGGCTTTCGCGTGCTCCGGTTCTGGAATGATGATGTCCTGAGGGACATGAATTCGGTCTGCGACACCATCATCGCTTATGTGCGCGATGAGAGTTTGCAGCCTTGGCGGTGAGCCTGATCGGGCGTCTTTGCCAAGCTGGAACACCCCTCATCCGTCTCGGCGCTGCGCGCCGATCCACCTTCTCCCACAAGGGGAGAAGGGGGAGCTTGTGCTTGACGCCCTTCGCCCCGGCGCCCTAGCCTCGTCTCCATCCCCCAACAGGAGACCCCACCCATGGCAGGCACGGTCGAAGGCGAGAAGATCGACGTTTCCTTCAGCGGCAAGCGCTGCATCCATTCGCGCAATTGCGTGCTCGGCAACCCGCATGTCTTCGTGCCCAACGCGCCGGGCGAGTGGATCCACCCGGACGCCGCAAGCGTCGAGAAGGTGGTGGCGCTGGCGGAGAACTGCCCGTCGGGCGCGATCACCTATGCCCGCAAGGACGGCGGGCCGCAAGAAAAGCCGCCGGTGGTCAACACGGTGCGCGTGCGCGAGAACGGCCCGCTGGCGGTCAGCGCCGAGATTGCGCTGGGCGACGAGACCTTCTATCGCGCCACGCTCTGCCGCTGCGGCCTGTCGCAGAACAAGCCGTTCTGCGACAACAGCCATATCAAGGCGGGCTTTTCCGCCACCGGCGAGCCGCCGCTGAAGGAGGCGCAGGTGCTGGAAGCGCGGGACGGGCCGCTCAACGTCACGCCCACCGTCAACGGCCCGCTGAAGCTCGAAGGCAATGCCGAGATCGTCACCGGCACCGGCCACACCATCGCCCGCACCACAAAGGTCTTCCTGTGCCGCTGCGGACACTCGGCGAACAAGCCGTTTTGCGATGGGAGCCATAAGAGGGTGGGGTTTGTGGGGTAGCCAATCGCGGAGGCTGGCGCGAGGCACCCCCCCTCTGCCCTGCCGGGCATCTCCCCCTCAAGGGGGGAGATTGGCAGCTCGGCCGATCGCGATTTCTCCTCCTGAAAATTAGCGAAAGCCGGCGGGAACATCTGATCTCCCCCCTTGAGGGGGAGATGGCCGGCAGGGCAGAGGGGGTCGTCTCGCGTGGGGCGCCGACGCCTCTTTCAATCCAAAGGCAGTTGGCTCAAATGACGTCGCGCTCGACGCGCAGCGACCCCCTCTGTCGCCTTCGGCGACATCTCCCCCACGAGGGGGGAGATTGGCTAACCTCCGCTGGCCCACCTCTCTTGCCTTTATCCATTCGCCCGTATCGGCTATGGGCAGGCACCAAACCCGTTTCCCCGGACTTGCCAGCCCAAAATGATCGCCAAACCTCACCCTCTCTTCCTCGGCATCGACACCGGCGGCACCTACACCGATGCCGTGCTGTGGTCGGAGGACGGCGGCCCCCTGGATCAGCCAAACAAAGGCAAGGTGCTGGCCAAGGCCAAGGCGCTCACCACGCGCCACGATCTCGCCGTCGGCATTTCCGGCGCGGTCGACGCGGTGCTGGAGAAATCCGGCACCAATCCGGCCGCGATCAAGCTGGTGTCGATGTCGACCACCCTTGCCACCAACGCGCTGGTCGAGGGCCAGGGAGGCCGCGTGGCGCTGGTCATGATCGGCTTTTCCGAGGCCGACCTTGCCCGCGACGGGCTGAAGACGGCGCTGGGCACCGATCCGGTGGTGTTCTGCCCGGGCGGCCATGACGTGCATGGCAACGCCGCAAAACTCGACCTTTCCGGTCTCGAGGCGGCGCTCCCCGAACTTGGCGGCTCGGTGTCGGGCTTTGCCGTCTGCGCCTATTTCGCCACCCGCAACCCGGCGCATGAGCTCGCCGCTCGCGACCTGATCCGCGAGAGGACCGGCCTTCCCGTCACCGCCAGCCATGAACTCTCGGCCAAGCTCGGCGGCCCGCGCCGCGCGCTTACCACGCTGCTCAACGCCCGGCTGATCTCGATGATCGACCGGCTGGTCGCGGCGACCGAAGGTTTTCTGGCCAGGCGCGGCATCGCGGCCCCGCTGATGGTGGTGCGCGGCGACGGCGCGCTGGTGTCGGCGGCTTTCGCCCGCCAGCGGCCGATCGAGACCATTTTGTCCGGTCCGGCCGCCAGCCTGGTCGGCGCGCGCCACATGACCGGCCTCGACGACGCCATGGTGTCGGACATCGGCGGCACCACGACGGATGTCGCCGTGCTCGATCAAGGCCGGCCGCGGCTCGATCCGGAAGGCGCCACCGTCGGCGGCTTCCGCACCATGGTGGAAGCGGTCGCCATGCGCACCTTCGGCCTCGGCGGCGACTCCGAAGTCGCGCTGGAAGACGGCGCGCTGACCCCGAAAATCCTGCTGGGGCCACGACGCCTGGTGCCGCTGGCGCTGGCAGGCATGGCGCATGGCGAAGCGGTCACCGCCGAGCTGGAACGGCAGCTGCGCGCGCCGAATCCCGGCCGCATGGACGGGCGCTTCGCCGTGCGCACCGGCGTGCCGGATCGCCTTGCCGCCGGCCTCACCGCGCCGGAGGCAAAACTCTACGAGGCGATCGGCGCTGTGCCGCTGGCGCTCGACAGGCTGCTCACCTCCAACGCCCAGAATGCCACGCTCAACCGGCTGGTCGCGCGGGGGCTCGTGCACATTTGCGGCTTCACGCCCTCCGACGCCGCCCATGTGCTGGGCAAGCAGGCCAATTGGGATCCCGCCGCCGCGCGCCTCGGCGCCGAGCTCTTCTCCCGCCGCCGCGACGGCCGCGGCCAGACGATCGCGGCGACGCCGGAAGCGCTCGCCGAGCGCGTGCTCGTCACGCTGACACGCTGGTCGGCCGAATATATCCTCGAAACCGCCTTCGCCGAGGACGGACTGGACGGCGCTGCAACCGTCGCGCATGCGCTGGTGCAGCGCGCGGTCGACGCGCATCCCGGCATCGCCCGCTTCAGCGTCGCGCTCGACCGCCCGGTGATCGGCCTCGGCGCCTCGGCGCCGCTGCATTATGCCGGCCTGCCTCCGCTGGTCGGCAATGGCTGCATCGTGCCGGAGGACACCGACGTCGCCAACGCGCTGGGCGCCGTGGTCGGCCAGGTGCGCGTTGCGGCAGAAGCCCGCGTCAGCCAGCCTAAGGAAGGTCTCTTCCGGCTCGCGTCGGGCCAGACGGTGCGCGACTTCACCGACGAGGCGAAGGCGATCGCCGCGGCCGAAGCCGATGTGCGCGCGATCGCCGCCGAGCGCGCGAAGAATGCCGGCACCGACAGCGCCGAGATCGACGTTTCCACCGAGTTCAAGGTCTCGACCATCGAGGGACAGCGCATGTTCATCGAAGCGCATGTCGTGGCGGTGGCCTCGGGAAGGCCGCGGATTGCGGTGTGAAGGAGAGCCTCCCCTTCTCCCCTTGTGGGAGAAGGTGTCGCCGAAGGCGACGGATGAGGGGTGCTCCAGGGAACGCCAGCGCCTCACTCCGCTGGAACACCCCTCATCCGTCTCGGCGCTTGCGCGCCGATCCACCTTCTCCCACAAGGGGAGAAGGAAAGGCCGCGCCGCCGCCCCTTAACCCTAAGCCGAATTGACCCATATCCCCCAAACATGCCAAAGGCCCGGCAAAGCCACCCATCTGGAGACGTGCTGATGATCGACCGCATCGAGATCGCCGGGTTGCGGATTGCCCGGGAGCTCCATGACTTCGTGGCCGAGGAGGCAGCAGTCGGCACCGGCATCGAACCGGAAAAATTCTGGGAGGGCTTCTCGGCGATCGTCCATGATCTCGCGCCGAAGAACCGCGCCCTGCTCGCCAAACGCGATGCCATGCAGGAAAAGCTCGACGACTGGTATCGCCAGAACGGCGCGCCGGTCGACATGGAGGGTTACAAAACCTTCCTGAAGGAAATCGGCTATCTCGTGCCGGAAGGTCCGACCTTCAGCGTCGGCACCGAAAATGTCGACCCCGAGATCGCCGTCGTCGCCGGGCCGCAGCTCGTCGTGCCGGTGATGAATGCGCGCTATGCGCTGAACGCCGCCAATGCGCGCTGGGGCTCGCTCTATGACGCGCTCTACGGCACCGACGCCATTCCCGAGGCGGGCGGCGCCGAGAAGGGCAAGGGTTTCAATCCCACGCGCGGCGCCAAGGTGATCGCCTGGGCCAGGGATTTCCTCGACCAGTCCGTGCCGCTGACCACCGGCAAATGGGCCGGCATCAACGGGCTCTCGGTGGCGAACGGCGCGCTGAAGGTCGGCGAGGGCGCCGGCGCCACCACGCTTGCCGATCCAAAACAGTTCGCCGGCTATCGCGGCGATGCCGCCACGCCGGAAGCCGTGCTGCTGGTCAGGAACGGTCTGCATATCGAGATCGTAATCGATCGCGCCAGCGGGATCGGCAAGACCGATCCGGCCGGCATCGCCGACGTCATGCTTGAGGCCGCTCTGACCACCATCCAGGACTGCGAGGATTCGGTTGCCGCCGTGGATGCCGAGGACAAGGTCGTCGTCTACCGCAACTGGCTCGGCCTGATGAAGGGCGACCTGGCGGAGGAGATCACCAAGGGCGGCAAGAGTTTTGTCCGCAAGCTCAACCCGGACCGCCGCTACACCGCGCCGAATGGCGGCCAGTTGCTCTTGCCCGGCCGCTCGCTGATGCTGGTGCGCAACGTCGGCCACCTGATGACCAATCCGGCGATTATCGACCGCGACGGCCATGAGGTGCCGGAAGGCATCATGGATGCCGCGCTGACCGCGCTGATCGCGCTGCACGATGTCGGCGCCAACGGGCGGCGTGCGAACTCCCGCGCGGGCTCGATGTACGTCGTAAAACCCAAGATGCACGGGCCTGAGGAGGTCGCCTTCGCCGTCGAGATTTTTGGCCGCGTCGAGGCCCTGCTCGGCATGGCCAAAAACACTATCAAGATGGGCATCATGGACGAGGAGCGGCGCACCACCGTCAACCTCAAGGAAGCGATCCGCGCCGCCAAGGAACGCGTGGTGTTCATCAACACCGGCTTCCTCGATCGCACCGGCGACGAGATCCACACCTCGATGGAAGCCGGCCCGATGATCCGCAAAGGCGACATGAAGCAGGCCGCCTGGATTTCCGCCTATGAGGCGTGGAACGTCGACACGGGGCTCGAATGCGGGCTCGCCGGTCATGCCCAGATCGGCAAGGGCATGTGGGCGATGCCGGACCTGATGGCGGCGATGCTCGAACAAAAGATCGCGCATCCCAAGGCCGGCGCCAACACTGCCTGGGTGCCGTCGCCGACGGCGGCGACGCTGCACGCCACGCATTATCACAAGGTCGATGTGCACGCCGTGCAGGCGGCGCTGAAGAGCCGGCCGAAGGCCAGGCTCGACGACATCCTGTCCGTGCCGGTCGCAGTGCGGCCGAACTGGACGCCGGACGAGATCCAGCGCGAGCTCGACAACAACGCGCAAGGCATCCTGGGTTACGTGGTGCGCTGGATCGACCAGGGCGTCGGCTGCTCGAAAGTGCCCGACATCACCGATGTCGGCCTGATGGAGGACCGCGCAACGCTGCGCATCTCCTCGCAGCACATCGCCAACTGGCTGCGCCACAAGGTCTGCTCGGAAATCCAGGTCAGGGATTCGCTGCAGCGCATGGCGGCGATCGTCGACCGCCAGAATGTCGGCGACCCGCTCTACCGGCCGATGGCGCCGGACTTCGCCGCTTCAATCGCCTTCCAGGCCGCCTGCGACCTGGTGTTCAAGGGCACGGTTCAGCCCAACGGCTACACCGAACCGGTGCTGCATGCGCGAAGGTTGGAGCTGAAGGCGAGGGGTTGAAGCAGGTTGCCCCGCGGCGACGGCTGGTTCCTAGGTCGCTCCGCACCTGGATTCGCTGCGGTCGCCGGTTACGGCGGCCTCACACGCTTCGCATCGTGCGCGACAGGAAGACGTCCGTGTGCCTGACATGCGGCGGGGTTTCGCGGAAAGGCGCGCAAGGCTTGAAGCCGAATGCCTCGTACACGGCAATAGCATTTTCCATGTAGAAGGTCGTATGGATCAGCACCGTGCGGGCCGGACCCTTCTCGATCTCCGCCAGTGTGGCGCTCATCAGCGCCCGGCCTATGCCTTGTCCACGGAAGGCTGCGTCGACGAAGAACCTGTGAAGTTCCATCGCGCCGTCGCCGAATGGATCGAAAGCGAGGCAGCCCGCCGGCAGGCCCTCAGATCGCGCAATGAAGGCCACTGCATCCGGCGCGCCGAACTGCGTCGCCAGCAGATGGCCGCTTGTTTCCGGATGGAAGAGCGCCCTCACATCCTCCGCCGAGACGCCATGCGGCGCGGACGCGTCGACATCCCATTGCGCGAGCTTGCGGCAGAGCCCTGCCAGGGTCTCGAAGTCCTCGGCGCTGCGCGTCGGCAAAACTGAAATCATCCCTCGCCCCCGCGCGGATCCGCGTCACCATACCACGCGCGATCCGTGGGCGCGAAGGTGCATCGTCGAGAGCATTTGCAGGAGCGGACATCTTATGAGGTCCCGCATAAATGGCTTGACGAGCCGCAATCTACCTTCTAGTAGGTAGGCGAATTTCGCAAATAAAGGCCCACAGAGAGATCGTTGTCATGTCTGCAAAAATGAATGGTCAAAACCGTGCTCAGTCTCCCAATAGCTGGCTCAAAAACTATTATTATCTGCGGTTTGCCGTATCGGCTGCCTGGGTCGCGGTGGCCGTCGCCGTCGCGAGAAACATTCCACCGCTCGCCGCCGTTATGCTGATCGCCTACCCGGCCTGGGACGCGGTCGCGAACTATGTCGACGCGCAGCGCACAGGTGGGCTCAGTCGCAACAAGTCGCAGCTGCTCAATTTCGCCGTCAGCATCATTGCCACGATTGCTGTCGCCATCGCGCTTGGCCGCAGCATGAACACGGTGCTCGCGGTCTATGGCGTCTGGGCCGCCGTCTCCGGCGTGTTTCAGCTTCTGACAGCGCTGCGTCGCTGGAAAACCAACGGCGCCCAGTGGGCGATGATCCTGAGCGGCGCCCAGTCGGCTCTGGCCGGCCTCTTCTTCGTAAAGACGGCGGGTGGCACGGAGGCTATTGGCATCGTCAACGTTGCGCCTTATGCCGCTTTCGGCGCCTTTTACTTCCTCGTGTCTGCCGTGTGGCTTTCGGTCGGCGATGTCCTTCGGAAATCGCCGCAGGCCGCAAATTAAGATGCCTGCCGGTTCCTTGGTGGAAGCATGTTATGGACAAGCCTTCGAACACTGCCGATGATATCCTGGCTGCCGCGCGAACCTTCATCGTGGCTGGCGGTTACAACGGGTTCAGCTACGCGGATATCGCCGAGGTGATCGGTATCCGTAAAGCCAGCATCCACCACCATTTCCGCAGCAAGGTCGACCTGGTGCAAACCCTGGTCAGGCGTTACCTCGAGAACGCTGTGACAGGCATGGCGGAACTTGAGCGCAATGTCCCCGAGCCGCCCGAGTTGCTTCGAACCTACGCCGGCTTCTGGGCTCGCTGCATTGAGGATGCGAGCAGGCCGTTCTGCGTCTGCGCCTTGCTCGCCAGCGAGCTTCCGGCCCTTCCGCCCGAGGTGGTCGTGGAGGTCCGGGCGTATTTTCAATTTCTCTCAAGTTGGCTGACCGGTGTCATTGAGCGGGGCGCCGGGCAAGGGACGCTGACAATATCGGCCGCGCCGCGTGTCGAGGCGGAAGCCTTCATGGCGACCGTGCACGGGGCAATGCTTTCTGCGCGAGCCTACGGTGATGCTTCGACCTTCGCCGTGATCCTGGCGCCGACGTTGCAGAAGTTGATCCCCGCGGCCGATTGACGTCGGAGAAGGGCCGGCCAGGAGTTGTTTGGGGAAACGGGCGCCGCGTTCTTGCAAATCCCCCTTATGATTACGCTGCCTGCGCCATCCGCTCGGCGCTCATCCGATACGAAATCGCTTCGGCGAGATGGATGCGGCCGACCGTTTCGCTGGCGTCGAGATCGGCCAGCGTGCGCGCGACCTTCAGCACGCGGTGATAGGCCCGCGCCGAAAAGGCGAGCTTCTCGCTGGCGTCCTTGAGCAGCGTCAGCCCGGCGGCGTCGGGCTTCGCGATCTCCTCGATGATCGCCGGTGGGCAATGCGCGTTGGTTGTGGCGGAGGCGCCCAGCTTCTCCAGCCGTTCGCGCTGGATGGCGCGGGCGCGGGCCACGCGCTGCGCTACGGCCGCGCTCTTCTCGGCGCGGTCCGGCCGGATCAGGTCGGCGGCCGAGACCGCCGGCACTTCGATCCTGAGGTCGATGCGGTCGAGCAGCGGGCCGGAAATGCGGGCCTGGTATTCGGTGCGGCAGCGCTCGCCGCGCAGGCAGCGATAGCCGGGCTCGCCCGACATGCCGCACCGGCACGGATTCATCGCCGCCACCAGCTGGATGCGCGCCGGATAGGTGACGCGGTGGTTGGCGCGCGCGATCACGCAGTCGCCGGTCTCCAGCGGCTGGCGCAGCGCATCGAGCGTCTGCGGCGTGAATTCCGGCAACTCGTCGAGGAAGAGCACGCCGTGATGGGCGAGCGACACTTCGCCCGGCCGCACGCGCAAGCCGCCGCCCACCATCGCCGCCATCGAGGCCGAATGGTGCGGGGCGCGGAACGGCCGCCGGTCGGTGAGCTTGCCTTCGCCGAGTTCGCCGGCCACGGAAGCGATCATCGAGACTTCCAGAAGCTCCTTTGGCGCCAGCGGCGGCAGGACCGAGGGCAGCCGCTGCGCCAGCATCGACTTGCCGGAGCCAGGCGGCCCGACCATCAGCAGGTTGTGGCCGCCGGCCGCCGCCACCTCCAGCGCCCGCTTGGCGCTTTCCTGGCCCTTGATGTCGGCGAGGTCCGGCAGGTCGCGCGCCGCAAGCTGGATGCCGGCCTCCGGCCGCGACAGCACCTGCGTGCCGCGAAAATGGTTGGCGACCGCGATCAGGCTGCGCGGCGCCAATATGTCGAAATCCTTGCCGGCCCAGGCCGCCTCCGGCCCGCAGGCGAAGGGGCAGATCAGGCCCTTGCCCTCGGCATTGGCGCCGATCGCGGCCGGCAGCGCGCCGGCCACCGCCGCTATGGTGCCGTCGAGCGACAACTCGCCGAGCACGACATAGCCGGCCAGCATGTCGCCCGGAATGGCGCCAAGCGCCGCCATCAGCCCAAGCGCGATCGGCAGGTCGTAGTGGCTGCCTTCCTTGGGCAGATCCGCCGGCGCAAGATTGACCGTGACTTTCTTCGACGGCATCGACAGGCCGGACGCATGGAGCGCGGCCTGCACGCGTTCGCGGCTTTCGGCCACCGCCTTGTCCGGCAGGCCGACGATCTGCATGCCCACTTTCCCCGGCGCGATCATCACCTGGACATCGACCGGCACGGCCTCGATGCCCTGGAAAGCCACCGTGCGAACCCGCGCCACCATTGTCTCAAGCCCCCGGATATCGGCTCGCGCGCGGCTTTGCGATCAGGCCGCGAGCGAGGTCAGGCTAGACAACCACAGATTTTCGCTTTGGGCAAGAACATTACGAGAACATCGATAAGGGAACGAGTCTGCGAGGCCTTGGCGGCGGATCGCTGTCAAGCCGCTGCGGCCAATGCTGGATTAAAGCCCAATGCTAAAAAAGAACTCTCTTTATAAGATTTTTCTTGTAGTGAGATTTTTGTCTCATTATGAAGAACGCGTTCAACCGTTTCAAAGGACCACACCATGTTCCCTTCCCGTTTCTCCCAATCCCTTGGCCCTGAGCGTCATCGCCGGACACGCTCACCGCGGGTCGCTCGGAAAATCCTTGCCGCTGCGCTGCCGCTTGGGCTTGCCGTGGGCATCGCGAACGCCGCGTCCGCCGGATCTTTGAAGGCCGAGCTTGGCCGACTACCGAGAACCGAGGCCTTGCCGGCCGGCGTGGTGCAGGTTTCGCCATATGTGCCCGGCATGGGCGAACATTGGGCCAACCCAGCCAATCTGCCCTTCGGACCCATCTACTGTGTGGTCGACGGCCACATCACCTGCATGGAATACATGATCTCGCAGAAGGACTTCGCCGAAGGCGTCTCGCACAACAAGCTGGTGCCCTGGTTTGACGGCAAGCGGCAGCCTGCCGTCGATCACATCGACATCGGGTTCGAACCCAACGGCCATCATGGCTATGAAATTCCGCACTATGACATTCACATGTACTTCCTGTCGCCGGAAGCCCGTCAGGCGGCCGACAAGCTCGCCATGAAGTGAGGCCGCATTTCCGCCGCCGCGGCGCCAAGCCGCGGGCATCCCTCATCATTCTCAACTCAAATAATGGTTATCAGAAAGATGCTTACCCCTAAGGACATGGATCGGAAGATTGACGAGCATTTCGGCTTTGAGGCCAGCGACAATATCGAAGGCGTGCTGCAAACGCTGACGGATGACGTCGAGCATGACGTCGTCGGCTGGCCTTTCGGGCCCTCCCACGGGCGCGACGCGGCCCGCGACTTCTACGAGGCGACGTTCTCTGATCTCGCGGACAGCTCGGTCAAATGCGTCCGGAGGCTTTACGGCGATAATTTCCTCGTGGATGAGTCGTTGTGGCGGGGCCGCGCGCCAGGCCGGCCGTTTGGCCTTGAGGGCCGCGATCGCCCTTTGGAGTTCCGACTGCTTCATGTCATCGAGTTCAGTGACCAGGGCAACATCAAGCGAGAAAACGTCTGGCTCGACCTTGCAGCAATCATCCGGCAACTGCCACAGGACTGACCAATGAGCGAAGTGGGTAAGGCTGGACGGCCGAACCAGCGACGGCGGACCCGCAAGGACCTGCTTGAGGCCGCGACGCGGCTGATGAAACAGGGCCGCCAGCCGGTGCTGGAAGATGTCGCGGCAGAAGCGCTGGTCTCACGGGCCACCGCCTACCGCTATTTCCCGAGCATCGATGCGCTGCTCCTGGAGGCCTCCATCGACATTGCCGTGCCCGGGCCGGAAGAACTGTTCGAGAATGAATCCTCGACCGACCCGGTGGCGCGCGTTGAGCGCGCCGACCGGGCGCTGCATGACATGATCCTCGCAAATGAGGCCCCGCTCCGCGCAATGCTGGCGCAGTCAATCGAGCGGCGGGCCAGAGCTGTCGAGGATAGTGATCTCCCGGCACGCCAGAACCGACGCTCACCGCTGATCGAAGCGGCGCTCGAGCCGGCACGTGATTGGTACGATCCGGAAGACCTTGACAGGCTCGCGAAGGCGCTTGCCCTCATCCTGGGGCCCGAGGCCATGGTGGTGTGCAAGGATGTTTTGCAGCTCGATGATGCCGAAGCTCGTGAAGTAAAACGCTGGGCCATCAGGACGCTGGTCACGGCAGCGCGGAAACAACATGACTGACCGGCTGCATTGCGGGAACACAGGGGCGCCGCCTGGCGACGATCTTGGGGCCGAGTTGATACACCATTACAGTCCAGGACTGCACACCTAGATGTGGAGCCTCAACAGGTTGTCCTCGGACAATGCGAGGCGACTGATGGGTGTTTTGGATTTTAGGCCGCCATGCGGGCGATGCCAATTGTAGCGATGCATCCAAACGGGCAACTCGGCAGCTCGGTG